>PMLV01000275.1 GCA_003160635.1 Acidimicrobiaceae bacterium
CGCCGGCGCGCTGGCGGTCTACGGCGTGGCCGGCCTGGGTTCCTGCGGTTCCCACCCAGAACTGGTCAGAATACGCAGCACGCGTAGGTCCCGTTGCCTCACGTCAAATCCTCCGGGAACGTTGATTCGTTGCCTCATCTAAAACCTCCGGATGCAGACTCGGGTTGAACGCCCTATTCACCTGCGGTTTGACCGGGGCGGGGGCCTTACTCAGAGCCATGCGTTCAAGTTGTGTGGTGAGGTCTTGGATCTGGCGGTAGAGCTCGCCCGGCCGGACGGCGCCCATGGTCTCCTTGAGGCGGACCCGGTCTGTTTCGGTTATCTCTTGGCGGGCCATTGTCCGCGCAAAGGGGGTGGTGGCCCGGTCGTAGCGCTTGGTGACCTTGGACCCACTTCGTTGCTTGAAGACGAGCTTTTGCTGGGCCAAGAGGTAGTTCGTATACCCCATATCGAGGGCCCAGATCTCGTTGAGGACGAGAAGTTCTTTTTCGGTGTCGAAGCGGAGGTAGCCGACCAGCTCGCGCACATGGGTCCAGTTCTTCTGCTCGACGTGGGCCCCGTCGTTCTTGTTGCCCGAGCGTGACCTGGTGAAGGTGATCTTGTGCTCGGTGCAGTAGTCGAAGAGGTGATGGTTGATGAACTCTGACCCGTTGTCAGAGTCGATGCCGAGGATGGGGAACGGGAACTCCGAGATGACGTACTCGATGGCCTCGAAGACCCAGATGGCCGCCTTGTTCTTGACCGACCGGTTGATGGTCCAGCCGGTGAAAACGTCCGTAACGGTGAGGGTGAAGCAGAACTCGCCGCTCGAGTTGCCCCCCTCGTGGCCGACCAGGTCGATTTCGACGAACCCGGGCATGTTTTCGCTCCACTCGGCCCAGGTGCGGATCGGGATCTGCGTTTTGAGCAACGTGCCGGGCTTGGTGTGTGAGCGTCCCCGGGGCGAGAGTTTGGCCCGCTCCATTGCCAGGTGGCGATCGATGCTCGCCGCGCTCATGGAGATCAAGAGGGCGGCGTCTGCGTCGGACATGACGAAGTCGCCGTCACGGCGCAAGAGGGGGACGATGGTGGCCAACATCGGGGCCAGGCGCTTGCCGGCCGGCGTACGGGTCAGCATCCAGCACACGGTGAGACAGGCCACCACGTGGGACCCGAACTTCGGAGTGCGAGTCGCCGCTGGCCGAGCCAGTTTGAGTGTCCCGGCACTGCGGATGGCGGCCCGGCAGTAGTCCCGATGCCACCCCGTCAGCTCGACCAACTCGTCGAGAATCCGCGTCTTGTCGGACCTCGACCCCCGCTTGTAACTCGTCGCCAACTTCTTGGTCACTGCCTGGCGTTGCCCCATCGAAAGCTCCATGACGTAGGGCGTAACCCGGGCTACCAGCGGCTTCTGGGATCCCCCCCAAGCGGAGGTTTCTCCCTGAGGCAACGTATAGGGCTACGCGGAGGTTTCTACTGAGTCAATGCGGCTATCGAGGAGGGCATTGCCCTCGTGCGGTATGCTCTCGCGCGTCGGCCGCCGGGGCGCTTCGCATTGATGGCCGCGATCGCGGCCGTGCACGCCCAAGCGCCCTCGTGGGACGCCACCGACTGGCGCGAGATCGTGGGTCTTTACGACATTCTCGTGCAGATCTGGCCATCGCCGGTCGTGGCCCTCAACCGTGCCGTCGCGGTGGGCTTGGCCGAGGGTCCTCAGGCCGGACTCGACGCCCTTGACGCGATCTCCACCGACCCGGTTCTCTCCACGTACAGCTACCTCGCGTCGGCGCGGGCCGACTTCCTCGGCAAGCTGGGCCGTTCCGGTGAGGCACGGACGGCCTACGAGGAGGCGCTCTTCTTGAGCGAGAACGTGGTCGAACGTACGTTCTTGGAGGAGCGGATCAGCGGTATAGACGACGAGGGGCGCGGTCTGGCCGGGAGACTGTGCCCATGATCAACGTTGGGGTGCTTGACGATTATCAGGGGCGAGCTCGGGAGTTCGCCGATTGGGGCTCACTCGGAGACGAGGTCGAGATGACGTTCTTTCGAGAGCCCATCGCCCCGGAAGACTTGGTGACGGTGCTGGCCGCATTCGATGTGCTCGTCCTGATGCGTGAACGGACGGCATTCCCCCGGTCCGTGCTCGAGGGGTTGGACAAGCTGCGGCTCTTGGTCACCACCGGCATGGGGAACGCATCCGTGGATGTCAGCTTCCTGCGTGAGAAGGGAGTCGTGGTCTCGGGCACAACTATGGCGGGAGGGTCAGCCGGAGTGCCCAGTACGGTCGAGGTGGCATGGGCCTTGATCTTTGCGACGATGAAGCGGGTGACCATCGAGGACAGAGCCATCCGGACCGGGTCATGGCAAACCGGCTTCCCGATGAACCTCGCTGGCGCCACCCTCGGCCTGGCGGGCCTGGGCCGTTTGGGTGGTGCCATGGTGGCTCCGGCGAGGGTGTTCGGGATGGACGTGGTGGCGTGGAGCCAACATCTCACCGAAGAGCGGGCGGGGGAGCTCGGCGTGCGAAAGGTCTCGAAGTCAGAGTTGCTCGCGACCTCCGATGTGCTGTCGATCCATCTCGTCCTCGGCGAGCGCACCCGCGGACTGTTCCAGGCTGATGACCTTGCCCGCATGAAGCGGAGCGCCGTGCTCATCAATACATCGAGGGGACCGATTGTGGACGAGCCGGCGCTCGTCGATGCCCTGCGTGATGGCACGATCGGCGCGGCGGGCCTCGACGTGTTCGACCAAGAGCCGCTGCCCGAGGGACATGTGTTTGCCGCTCTCGAGAACACCGTCCTCCTCCCGCACCTCGGCTATGTCAACGAGCCGGGGCTCCGGGTCATGTATGCGCAGGTCGTCGAGGACATCGATGCGTTCTTGAGGGGAATGCCGCTCCGCCTCATCGGGTAAAGGCCAGGAGTGCATGGTCATTCGTACGAATTCCCAGGTATTTCCCAGGAAATCGTAAGTCTGACGGCGTTATCGGCGGGTTCACAGTCGTTACTCAGCGGAATTGGCCATGCTTAAGGTAGTGAATTCACCCAACAACGACTGCAGGAGACTCTGGATGGTTCGGCACGGTGAGAGCACCTGGAACAATCTGGGACTCATCCAAGGTCATGCAGACGGGCCCGTGTTGACGGAGAGAGGCCGCGCCCAGTCCCTGGAGGTCGCGCATCGCTTGCCTGTTGGCGTCGTTGAGGCAATCTATGCAAGTGACCTGGAGCGTGCACAGGAGACGGCAACGTTCGTCGGAGCGGCACTCGGTCTTCGCGTCGATACGCACAACGCGTTGCGAGAACGATGCTTCGGAGCGCTCGAAGGTCGTCCGTTGAGCGATCTCGACCCCGCGCACTCCGGCATCCGCGACGAGCGAGTGATCGACGCCACGGCGCGACCCGAGGGCGGGGAGTCGCTCGACGACCTGTACGGGCGTGTCGGGACGTTCCTCGAGTGGCTCGGGGATCAGCCCCACGCGGGCGATGTGGTGCTCGTCACGCACGGTGGGACCATCCGAGCCCTACGCGCCTACTGTGCAGGCGAGCCCATGCTCGACAGCACGTGGGGCGAGGTGCCGAACGGCAGCGTATGGAATGTCCGGCAACCAGCCATAGTCCACGCAACCAACGGTTAACGAAAGAGCACGGAGGGTCACATGCGTCCCACAGCCCTACAGCTCCCTGAGCGGGCAAGCAAGCCAAGGTCGACCGGCATCACCATGGTGGTCGACGGTGGCCTTCCAACCCGTTACTTCCGCGACGTCGTGGAGAGTGGCGCGGAGTTCCTCGATTTTGTGAAGTTTGGATGGGGGACCGCTCTGGTCACGAAGGACCTCAGCGAGAAGATCGCGGTGCTGCGCGAGGTGGGAGTGGATTACTATTTCGGTGGCACGTTGTTCGAGAAGTTCGTCCTTCAGCATCGACTGGACGATTATCGCAATTTCTGTGAGACGTTCTCCTGCGACTACGTCGAGGTTTCGAATGGAACGATCGACCTGACCAATCCTGAGAAGGCCGGCTACATCAGGAAGCTGTCGGACGACTTCCGTGTCATCTCCGAGGTGGGATTCAAGGATGCGGAACGGTCGGAGAACCTGCCACCCAGTCGTTGGATCGAATGCATCCACGAGGATCTCGATGCCGGCGCCGTCCTCGTTACCCTCGAGGCGCGGGAGAGCGGCAAGTCCGGCATTTGTCGTCCCAATGGAGAGCTCCGCTTCGGGCTCATCGAGGAGCTGCTGACCTGTGAACTCAGTCACGAGATGCTCCTTTTTGAAGCCCCGTCGTCAGAATTGCAGAATTACTTCGTGAAGCGGCTCGGTCCGAACGTGAACCTTGGGAATGTGGCGGCGACCGCAGTGCTGGGACTCGAGACCATTCGTCTCGGACTCCGAGCTGACACGCTGTGCTGTTTCGAAGGTGGGAGTGCGTGAGGGAGAGCAGGGACGCTTTTCACCTGGCCATACCGGCATACCACCTGGAGGACACCGAGGATTTCTACGTCCGTCAGCTGGGGTGCAAGTTGGCGAGACGGTATCCCGATCGCATCACCCTCGACTTCTTTGGTGACCAGCTGGTGTGCCATCTGTCCGAACCACCGGTCCAGCGTGGTGGGGACCTCACCCTCTACCCCCGCCATTTCGGTGTGACGTTTCGCGAGGGAGAGGACTTCCAGGCGCTGCATCGCCTCTGCCTCCAACGCAAGATCGAGATGTTCTCCGACGTCAGCGTTCGATTCGAGGGCCTGGTCGAAGTGCACCGCACCTTCGTTCTTCGCGACCCGTCGGACAACCTGGTCGAGTTCAAGCATTACGCCGATCCCAGAATGATGTACTGAGATGTCGGTGCTCGCCTCGGAGGTTGACCCCTCCCCAACCGGGGGATTGGTGGCCGGACCGGTCTCTGCTCTCGTCCGTGCCCGCGCGCTTTCCGAGGGGGGCAGGGCGTACATCGAGCATGCCCGCGAGAACCGGAGCCTGTCGTTTCGAGACCTTGACCAAGCCGTCGATGGATGGGCGAGCAGGCTCCACGAATGTGGTGTCGACGTGGGTTCGACCGTTGGTCTCGTCATCAAGGATCCGATCGATTTCGCGGTCGCCTTCCTGGGAACGATGGCATCGGGACGCTGGGCTGCTCCTCTCGACCCGAGTATGCCCGCACATGGAACGGGTGGGTTGGTCGCCGCTCTGGAGCGGGTGGGTGCGGACGTCGTGTGTGCCGATGATGGCGCCCCCGATGGCGTCGACGTCGACTGGGTTGACATCGCGAGCGCGACATGGCGTGCGCACACGGGGGTCCACACGGCGCGGGCCCCAGCCGGGGAGAGGGGTGCTTCGGGCGGTGCGGTTCTGGCGTCGTCGGGTACGACCGGTGCACCCAAGGTGATCCCGCTGCACCAAGAGCAACTCCTCCACACCGCCGGGAGCGTCGTCGGGCACCATCGTCTCACCCCGGACGATCGAGGGTTCAACTCGCTGCCGCTCTTCCACATCAATGCCGAAGTCGTGGGTCTCCTCTCCACGCTTGTCGCCGGTGCGACGCTCGTGCTCGATGACCGATTTCATCGCACACGTTTCTGGGATCTCATGCGCGAGCGTCAGATCACATGGATCAATGCGGTGCCTGCCATCATCTCGCGGCTGGCCGATCCTGGCGTGGACGAACCGATCCCGCCTCGCATCAGATTCATCCGTTCCGCCTCCGCCCCTCTCCCCGTCGCCACCTCGGCCCGCTTCGAGGCCAATACCGGGATCCCCGTGCTCGAGACGTACGGCATGACAGAGGCGGCGAGCCAAATAACGGCCAACCCGCTCGCGGGCCCGCGCAAACCGGGTTCGGTCGGTCTCCCGGTCGGCGTCGATCTGCGAATTGTGGCAGAGGAAACGGCGCGGGCCGACGGTCGTTTGCGTCAGGTCGAGAGCGACAAGGTGGGTCACGTCGAGATACGGGGTCCTTCCGTGATAGTGGCCTACGAGGGAAACAACCACGCAGACCGTGTCGACGCCGACGGCTGGCTCCGGACCGGCGACCTGGGGCACTTTGACGGGGACGGGTACCTCTACCTCGACGCACGCACAGACGACGTCATCAATCGCGGCGGAGAGAAAGTCTTCCCCCGTGAGATCGAAGAGATGGTGCTCGTCGACCCCGCCGTGGCCGCGGTGGCCGTCGTGGCTGCTCCCGACCCCGAGTTGGGCCAGGTGCCCGTCGCATTCGTCGTGCTGCACGGCGTCGACGGCGTGACGGAGCATGCCGTCGCTGAGGATGCGCTGGCCCGCATCCGGGACCGACTCGCTGCGGCCCTCGTGAAGAGCAAGCGGCCCACCTCCCTCAACGTCGTCCATGCGCTGCCGGCGGGGGCCACAGGCAAAGTGCAGCGACGCACGTTGCGCGAGAGCGATGTCGCCGTGATCTTTCGCCTCGACTGTCGATGAGCGTCGAGGAGTCACCGCTCGCTCCGGCCATACCCGTCAGCGGTACGCGCAAGCGTCTCGATCACATCGATGCGATGCGGCCCGTCAAGCAATTCGGCGTTGTCTCCACCCACACGCTTATTTTCTTTGCGGCCGCAGGAACCGGCATCAGCGTCGGTGCCGCGCTACAGCTCTTGCACGTGACACGTGAGGCGTTCCTCTTCATCTCCGCCTGCATGATCGCCTACAGTTTCCGCGGGGTGCAGCAGATGGACCTGCGCTCCTTTTGGCGCCGTCGCTTCAACGCGGTCGGCATACCGTACCTCTGCTGGACCCTCATTTACTTCTTCGTCACGCTTCACGGGACCAAGGGTTCGTTGCCGTGGAGGCTCGATCATCTCGCCTACCTCGTGGGGACGGGGTACTACCAGCTGTATTTCTTGGTGGTCCTCCTCGAGTTCTACGCCGTGTTCCCACTCCTCCTCATCCTCTTGCGACGGACAGTCGGCCATCACGGCCTTCTTCTGGCCGCCAGTGCCACGTTGCAACTCCTCATCGTGTCGCTGATGCACTGGGGCGTGCTCCCGCACTGGATGCGGGGGTTCTGGGCGACACGCGAGGTCACCTCCTACCAGTTCTACCTCATTGCCGGCATGGTGGTCGCCTTCCATCTCGAGGAGGTGCACCGCTGGTTGTGTTCCCATGTCCTGCTCGTGCTCGGCGCGACCCTGGCCAGTGCCGCCGTGGCCGAAGCCTGGTACTACCTCGCCGTGTACCACGTCGTGTCCTGGTTCGGCTCGAGCTCCGATCCGTTCCAGCCGGTCGTGATCCCGTGGAACATCTTGGCCATTGCCAGTATCTACCTCCTCGGCGTGTGGCTGGTCAGCCGGCGCCGATCTCCGCGGACGCGTGCGCTGACCAAGTCCGGATCGGACGACTCCTACGGGGTGTACCTGGCCCAGCTGCTGTTCATCACGGCACTCGGATGGTGCGGGTGGCGCCACCTCAATGCGTACGTGCCATGGCCGATCGTCTGCCTGCTGACGGTCCTGATCGTCTTCTTCGCCTGCATCGCCTTCACGGAGTTGTTGGCACGTACCGCGCTGGCGAAGCCGCTCACCGGACGTTCACGGGTCACGGGTCGTCCGCCCCACGCGTCCCCGCCCCAAGGGCCCGTTCCGGCTGCGCCGGATGTCGGGACGCCGCGCGCGATGATCCCGTCCGTTTCGCACGTGAGCCATCGATACTCCCACCGGCTGCCGTAGAGCGGCCTCAGGACTTCGCGAGCTCGTCGCTGATGGCCTCGCTGATGAGCCGGTACCCCTCCGTGTTGGGATGCTTGTTGTGGCCCAGGGGGCCGGTGACGCAGACCCAGGTCAGTTCACAGGTGCGCGCCACATTGAGCGGCACGACGTTGCCATCGGGCAGGGTGGTGGATTCGTCGCTCCCCATGTCGAACGCCGCTGCCACGTCGGCCATCGGGATTCCGGCTGCGGCATAGGCCGATCTCAGTGCCTCGTTGAGGCGCGTGATCACGTCGACACTCTGCGCCGCGAACGCCTTCCCGTCTGGGCCGGCGAGATACGCGGCCAGATACGGGTCGTAGTGGCCAACGCCGACGATGCGCACCGAGGGGCCGCCGGCAGTGCGAAGGGCCGTCAGAATCTGGGGCAGCTGGACTCGGATATCACCGAGGGCGGCGTCGACGCAGGATTCGTCTATCTGCTGATGCCCCAAGCAATGCACCATGTCGTTAAAGCCGACGTCCACCGTCACGAGAACCGTCGACGGGTGCTGGCGCAGGAACGACCCGGCGAGGGCGAGCTGCGACCCGACTGCATGGCAACGATCTCCCCCGTCCAGCATGGCCAGCGTGGTCTCGCCGGGACAGCCCAATTGGACCAGCCTGAGGTCGTCCCACCGGGCACGCTCGGCGGTGACGAGATGGTCTGCGTACCCCTCATCGGTGCGCTCACCATGTGGGACGGGCGCCGTGGGTTGAAAGCCCACCGAGTCAGATCCGCCGAGGGCGAGGTAGTACGGCGGTTCCGTCGCTGCGGCGTGGGCCGAGGTGCCCAGCCCGACGGCGCCGGTGAACAGCGCCACGCCCAGGCTTGTGGCAACGGCTGCTCGCCCCAAGAATCGCTGCCGCCTCAACCTCGTTCCGCCTCCTGCCGTTGGCCTATTTCCCAGCTAAACCCAAGGTTCAGAAGGGACTGTAGAGTCCCCGGGGCGGGGATTGGCGGCACCCCCCTCTTCCTTTCCGAACTCCCTTTGCCGGGTCTGTCGCGGGAGGAGCCGGCGCTGGGTCACACTGGTCGGCATGGCAGCTCAGTTCATCTACACCATGCGCGACCTCAAGCGGTTCTACCCTCCCGACCGTGAGGTGCTGCGTGGCATCAACCTCTCCTTCTATCCGGGGGCGAAGATCGGGGTGATCGGCTCCAACGGCTCGGGGAAATCCTCCCTGCTGCAGATCATGGCGGGCCAGGATGACGGGTTCACCGGCGAGGCCCGATTGACCCCGGGCTTCACCGTCGGCTACCTGGCGCAGGAGCCCCAGCTGGATCCGGCCAAGGATGTCGCCGGCAACGTGGCAGATGGCGTGGCGGAGATCAAGGGTCTCCTGGACCGCTTCAACGATGTCTGCGCCGCGTTCGCAGAGCCCGACGCCGACTTCGATGCGTTGCTGTCCGAGCAGTCAGACCTGCAGGCAAAGATCGATGCTGCGGGCGCGTGGGATCTGGAGCGGACGTTCGAGATCGCCATGGATGCCCTCCGACTGCCTCCGGGCGACGCCGACGTGACGACGCTCTCGGGCGGCGAGCGCCGCCGGGTCGCCCTGTGCCGGCTCTTGCTCTCCAAGCCCGACCTGCTCCTTCTGGACGAGCCCACGAACCACCTCGATGCCGAGTCGGTGGCCTGGCTGGAGCGCACCTTGCAGGAGTATCCGGGCACGGTCGTCGCGGTCACCCACGATCGCTACTTTCTCGACAACGTTGCCGGCTGGATCCTGGAGTTGGATCGCGGCGCCGGCATTCCCTGGCAGGGCAACTACTCGTCGTGGCTGGAGCAGAAGCAGGCCCGGCTCGCCGGAGAGGAGAAGGCCGACCGGTCGCGGCAGGACGCCCTGCAAAGGGAACTCGACTGGATCCGCATGTCGCCGCGGGCCCGGCAGAGCAAAGGCAAGGCGCGGATCACCGCGTACAACGAACTGGTCGCTGAAGCCGAAGCTGCCGAGCGTCGGGCCGATAAGGTCGAGATCACCATCCCTCCCGGTCCGAGGCTGGGGGATCGCGTGGTGGATGCCGTGGGGCTGGCCAAAGGCTTCGGCGATCGACTGCTCATTGACGGTCTGTCCTTTCTCCTCCCCCCCGGTGGGATCGTGGGGATCATCGGTCCGAACGGGGCGGGGAAGACCACCCTGTTCAAGATGATCGTGGGTGAGGAGAAGCCTGACGGTGGTTCTCTCGAGGTAGGGGCCACCGTGGCGTTGGCGTACGTCGATCAGTCCCGGGACAACTTGAATCCCGAGGCCACGGTCTTCGATGAGATCACCGGCGGGGCGGACCGGATCGTGGTGGGGAACCGTGAACTGCACGGGAGGGCCTACGTCGCCAGCTTCGGGTTCAAGGGAAGCGATCAACAGAAGAAGGTCGGGCAGCTTTCGGGGGGCGAGCGCAACCGTGTACAGCTGGCCAAGGTCCTCAAGAGTGGCGGGAATGTGCTGCTGCTCGACGAGCCGACCAACGACCTCGACGTCGACACCCTGCGCGCGCTCGAAGATGCGCTCCTCGGCTTTCCAGGGTGTGTCGTGGTCATCAGCCACGACCGCTGGTTTCTCGACCGGGTCTCCACCCATGTCCTGGCCTTCGAAGGTGACTCAGAGGTCCGATGGTGGGAGGGGAACTTCACGGACTACGAAGCCGATCGCAAGAAGCGTCTCGGCATCGACGCCGATCAGCCGCACCGCCTCCGTTACAAGCCCTTGGTGCGGGGCTGATCGGACGCGAAGCGGGCGCGCCGCCGGTTCATCGCGGCGGGCCGGGGCCAGTGCACGTCGGTGGCCCAACCCAGCCGCTCGAAGACCCTGATCATGTCGGCGGCGATATCGACCTGCCCCGGGTCCACCCCATGACGGGCCGATCGGGGAAACGCATGGTGCGTGTTGTGCCATGCGTCACCGAAGCTGAGGAGAGCCAACGGGGCGAAGTTGGTGCTGCGATCCTTGTCGCCGAAGGGCTGCTTTCCAAATGTATGGCAGAGGGAGTTGGTGCTCCACGTGACGTGATGGAGGAGCGCCACCCTGACCACGCCGCCCCACAGTCCTGCCAGCAGGGCCCCCCAGATCGTTCCGATGACGACCCAACCGATGAGTGTCGGAAGGAGGAACGACAGGACGGCCCACAGGACCACCGTTCGGGAGACGAAGGCGAGGTCGGGATCTGCTTGGAGATCGCTGCTCCAGCGCTCCGCGTTGACCTCGTTGTGCACGAAGAGCCACCCGGCGTGGGCATGCCATAGGCCCCCGAGTTGATCGGCGAGCCCCGGTCCCGCGGGTGCCGGCGAATGCGGGTCGCCTGGTCGGTCCGTGAAGGCATGGTGCCGGCGGTGCTGTGACACCCAGCTGGTCAGCGACCCTTCGACGCCCATCGTCCCGGCAATGGCCAGGGTGACTTTCAGCCACCGGGCGGGCACGAACGATCGGTGGGTGAAGAGGCGATGGAAGCCCACGCTGAGCCCGATCCCGGTCACCAGGTACATGCCCACGCCCAAACCGAGGTCGAGCCACCCGATCCCGTGGCTCCAGAAGATCACGATGGCCACGACGACGGCTATCAGGGGAAGCGCCACGAGGAGGGAGGCGCTCACGAGCTGGGCCTTGGAGGCCTCGTGGGGCACTGTGTCGGCCGGCGGTGTGACCTGTGGTGAGGCGACAACCGTCACTCGAGCTCCGATCGATGAGTTGCATCAATTGGGGAGTACGGAAGTGTCACCCGGCCCAACGGCGGAAACCATAGCCGCCACATTCGTGCTCGGGATGGCAAAGATCCTCAAATTCACCCCTGTGTCACATTGGTCGCCGGCTGCCTGTGCAAAGCTTCGACGGCCACCGACGGACGTGGTGCGGGTCAACGATGCGAGGGGGGTGGCACCGCAGTGGGACGGAGACTGCTGACGGTGCTCGGCGCCATGACCGTCGTCGCAGCTGCGGCGGGATTGGCCTTCCCCGCCTCCTCGGGAGCAGCCCAGGCGCCCATTCCGGTGACGAGGGCCAGTACCAGCACCCGGGGCGTGACGAGCACGAGTATCAACGTCGTCTTCCCCGTCGTGAACCTGCAGGCCCTTTCGAGCGAGCTGGGGTTTGCGGGCGATGTCGAGTACACGGAGCAGGCCAAGGCCATCACGCTGTTCGTGTCGCAGATCAACCAGAGTGGCGGCATCAACGGGAGGAAGATCAAGCCGATCATCAGTTACTTCGACCCGACCAACGAGTCGAGCATGCGGGCGCTCTGCAAGGATTGGACCGAGGGCAGCCCCGCCGCCTTCGCCGTGCTCGACGGGGTTGGCGACCGGTCGGGCGACAACGAGCTTTGCCTTACCCAGGAAGGCCACACGCCGTTTCTCGGCCAGTGGACGACCGTCTCCAACTGGACCCAGGAAGGGTCGCCCTACCTCTGGTGGACAGGGCCGGATGACGCATCGATTCTCCAGGCCGTCGTCCAATGGGGGCACGGCACCGGCCTCCTGGGAGCCCACCGCAAGGTCGGGATCATCGCGGGGGACAGGGCCAGCGATCAGTTGGCCCTCACGCAGTACCTCCTGCCCGACCTGAAGCGCATCGGCGTGCAGCCCGTGGTCGAGACGATTGCCGCCGAGCCCTCGGAGACGGCGGCAACCAGTAGTGACGCATCGCTCGACGTGGAGAAACTTCGTGCGGCCGGGGTCGACTCGCTGATCCCCCTCATGCCGTTCAACGCGTTCCTTCCCGTGTTGGAAGCCCAATCCCAGCAGCAGTACTTCCCCAGGCTGCTGCTCTCCGACTACGAGGACTCCATCGAGACCTCGTTGGGGCTGATCCCCGTGCCATTCGAGAAGGCACTGAACGGACAGGAAGGCGTCACGACGGAGACGCTGGGTGGGATCGACGACACGCGGCCGGAGGCGCAGGGCGGCTACGACCCCGGGGTACGGGCGTGCTGGGCCACCTGGCATAAGGCATATCCTCAGATCCCGAAGGGGAACATGAACGACTTCATCGAAGAGCAAGGGCCGGTGCAAGGGTGGTGTCAGGAGATCCGGCTCTTCGCCCGGGCCGCCGTCATGGCGGGCAAGGATCTCAACCGTCGGACGTTCGTCGAGGCGATGTCGAGGGTAAATAACTACCCGGGCGGCTCCTCGCCCATCCTCAGCTTCGGTCCCGCCAAGTTCGCCGGCCCCTCGGAGTACCAGGTGGTCCGCCTGCACGTCAACAAGCCGCCCTCGAGCCAATGCCGGACGCCGCTGGGCACGCTGCCGCCCCAGGTGGTCTGCTGGCACCAGGTGCAGTCCTGGAAGCC
Source organism: Acidimicrobiaceae bacterium (assembly GCA_003160635.1). Taxonomy (GTDB): domain Bacteria; phylum Actinomycetota; class Acidimicrobiia; order Acidimicrobiales; family RAAP-2; genus Bog-473. The sequence continues at coordinate 12,955 of PMLV01000275.1, forward strand.
CTTCCCCAAGAGCGCGTGACAGCGGCCCATACACGCGAGAAGACCCAATGGGAGGAGGACGGATGGAGCCTTGTTGGTGGCATCTTTTCCGATGAGGAGCTCAGGGCGGCGCAAGACGCGTTACCCGAGCTCTTCCCCACCGCCGAGGAGTTCGCGCGCGACGTCGATCCTGACCGCAATCGCCCGTTTCGCATCGACTCGCATTCCGTCATGCCCGCGTTTCCGTTCGAGAGCGCTGCGCTCAACCGCTTGGTCCTCCACGAGGGCGTCATCAGCTTGGCCCAGGAGTTCCTGGGCCTCTCCGACGTCCGGCTTTACCAAGGCATGCTGAGTGCCAAGTACTCGGAGGGGGCGCGTGAGGACGAACAACTTCTCCACGTGGACTACGGCAATCACACCTTGGTGGTGCCGCGTCCCGAGGTCGGCTATCAGCACCTCGAACTCTTCATCTACCTGAGCGATGTGACACCCGAGAAGGCGGCGACCCGGATGGTCTCCCGTCGCCTGACGACCGGGATCCCGGTCGAACGGACCTATCTCAGCCCTGTCGACTACGAACACCTCTACCAGGCTGAGGTACCCGCGTCGGGTCCGGCCGGGTCCATCTTGGCCTACCGGCCAGACGTGTACCACCGCGGCGTGAGGATGACGGCTGCCGGCGCGGCACGGTTCATGCTGCACGTCTCCTTCAAGCCCCTCGCAACGGACTGGCTCGGTTCTCAGGCCTGGCCCGGTGCCGCCGAGGGCATGGCCTGGCACCGGTTCATGCACACGCCGACGGTGCAGCAACTCACGGTTCTCGGCTTTCCCGAGCCGGGACATCCCTACTGGACGGAAGAGACGTTGCGAGGGGTGGCCGCGCGCTACCCGCTGCTCGACATGACGCCGTGGCGCCAGGCGCATCAGGGCGCGGCACCCCGCTCGGCGACGTGACCCGGGCGGACGGCCGGTCCGGGCGGCCCTGGTGGATGTCGGCGGTCCTGTACCAGATCTACCAGCGGTCCTTTGCGGACTCCAATGCGGACGGCATCGGCGACCTTCGGGGAATCATCGGTCGTTTGGACCACCTCGAGTGGTTGGGTATCGACGGCGTCTGGCTCTCTCCGGTGACGCGATCCCCCAACGCCGACTGGGGATACGACGTGTCCGACTTCTGCTCCATCGAGCCCGACTTCGGAACGATGGAGGACCTCGATCTCCTGATCGCCGAGGCCGGCACGCGTGGCATCCGTGTCCTGTTGGACCTGGTGCCGAATCACACCAGCGATCAGCACCCCTGGTTCCTCGACTCGCGATCGTCCCGCGGCGCCGCCAGGCGCGACTGGTATGTGTGGGCCGATCCGAAAGATGACGGATCGCCTCCGAACAATTGGGTGAGCAGCTTCGGCGGCCCGGCCTGGACCCCCGATCCCGGGACGGGCCAGTCCTACCTGCACAACCACCTGGCCGAACAACCGGACCTCAACTGGTGGAACGAAGAAGTGCGGGCCGCCTTCGACGAGATCATCCGGTTCTGGTGCGATCGGGGGGTGGCGGGCTTCCGCATCGACGTGTGCAACGTCATCATCAAGGACGCGGAGCTGCGGGACAATCCCGTTGCCACAGAGGACGACGACTTCGAAGCACAACTCTTCGGTCAGCGGTCGGTGTACAACACCAACCGCCCCGAAGTGCACGAGGTCATTAGGCGCTGGCGCTCGCTGGTCGACGACTACCGCGAACCGCTCATCTTGCTGGGGGAAACTCCGGTGCCGCTGAGCGAGCTGTCCCACTACTACGGCAACGGCGGCGACGAGTTGCATCTCGCGTTCAACTTCCCCTTCATCTCGGCCTCCTTCGAATGTGGCGTGCTGCGCGAGATCGTGGAGCAGACCGAGGCCTCCTTGCCGCCGGGTGCCTGGCCGGCGTGGACCGGCTCGAATCACGACATGTTCCGGTTTCCCACTCGTTGGGCCGGCGACGACGTGCGAAAGGTGAGACTGGCCCTGCTGATGTTGCTGAGCCTGCGCGGCACTCCGGTGCTCTACCAGGGCGACGAAATCGGCCTGGGCAACACGAAGGTGGAGCATGCCGACATGCGCGATCCTCTCGGTGTCCGGTACTGGCCCTACTACGACGGTCGCGACGCGGGACGCACGCCCATGCCCTGGCGCGGCGTCCCCGGCGGAGGCTTCACCGAGCCGGACGTCCGTCCCTGGCTGCCGCTGGGCGATGTGGCGGCGTGCAATGTGGAACGCCAGCGGTCGGATCCCGGCTCCGTGCTCAGCTTGGCCCGCACGCTCATCGCAGTACGGCGGGAAGAGCCTGATCTACGCACCGGTTCCTATCGGTCGCTCGCCGCCCCCGACGGCGTGTGGGCCTGGATGCGCGGTGACCGGCACTTCGTGGTGCTGAACATGAAGGACACTCGGGCCGTCGTGCCCCATCTCGACGGGACGTTGCGGATCACCACCGATGGGTCGCGGCTCGACGAGCCGGTCCGGGGGGAGCTGGCACTTGCGCCATGGGAAGGGGTCATTGGCGCGACCACAACCCGCTGACGTCGACGAAGGGAGCGGTACAGGGTGGGCCGTCGGCGACCCACAGCTGGGGAGGCGACGCCGCGTCCGTCCCGTAACGGACGAGACACGAAGAGCGGGTGCCGTACTCGTCAAGGTGAACGCAGTTGGCCGATGACCTCGGCCCGTTCGGTTCCGGTGGTTGCACCATGGTGTGGTCTTCGAGGAGACGGCGCAACGCGACCAGAGCGGTCTCGGCGTCCGTCGAGTGGGCGAGTGAGGCGGTGACACGCTCGGCCTTTGGCGAGGTCGCGCCGAGGGGTCGGTTTTCGAGGACGTGGAGCCCGGGGGCCAGCGCAACGGCCTGTGGTGCGACGAGCCCGGTGAAGTCGATGAAGAACAGTGCGTCACGGTCTCCCACGAGCAGCCACGATCCGTTGTAGTCCGACGGCCGATGGTGCGCCAGGAAATTCTCGACGGAGCGTCGCGCCGTCGGTTCTGCGGTGAGTGCGAGTGGGAGTTCCCCCCGGCTCCGGCGCGAGGGGTCGCGGCCACTCTCTCTGGGCTGGTTGGTGAGTCCGGCGAACACGCCCCATTCGTTGACGGCGAACCAGGTGCCGCCCGACTCTTTGTCCTGCCCCCCGAGCACGCGAGGTCCCTCGGTCCGCAGCACCGTCATGGGGACCGCAGGCCGGCTCAGGAATTCATCGCGATTGGCTCCGATGAGAAGTGGTGTGCCGGGAAACAGGCGAAACGCCACGACAAGCAAGCACACGAACGCACACTAGGCCGCCATCAGCTCGGTCGAGGCCTTCTCGGGTGTGCGAGGGGGTGCCGACGCAATGTGCGTGGAGCGCCCGGGGAGGGCATAGCGGAAGATCTTTCCGATGACAGATCCGAATTGCCGCGAGAGCCGGCCCGTGTTGTAGGGAATCCCGTAACGCTGGCAGATTTCCCGCACCTGGGGGGCGATCTGCTGGTAGCGCCGCGCCGGAATGTCGGGAAAGAGGTGATGCTCGATCTGGAAGCTGAGGTTGCCGCACATGATATGGAACAGGCGCCCCCCGCTGATGTTGGCCGAGCCCAGCATCTGCCGGAAATACCAGTGGCCCTTGGACTCCCCCTCGCACTCCTCTTCGGTGAACTCCAGTGCTCCGTGGGGAAAATGCCCACAGAAGATGATGATGAAGGCCCAGACATTGCGCACCACATTGGCGACGGCGTTTGCCGCCAGGGTGAACAAGAAGAGCGGACCGGTGAAGGCGGGCCACATGACATAGTCACGGAAGGCGAGAGTCCCCGACTTTCGGAGCCCATTCGTCAGGGAAAGCTTTGCCTCGGCCCAGGACTTCTTCCCGGCGCGCACATGTCCGAGATCCACGTCGTGCAGCATGATGCCCTGATCGAAGATCAGGGCGAGTCCGAGGGCGTAGAGGGGATTGCCCAGATTGGCCGGCGTCCACGGTGTCTCCGCACTGATCCGGATCACGCCGTACCCGAGATCCCGGTCCTTCTCCGTGATGTTGGTGAAGGTGTGATGGAGGTAGTTGTGGTAGTGCTGCCATCCCTTGGCAGGGCACGAGGAATCCCATTCGAAATCTGTGGAGGAAAGGCCGGGATCCTTCGTCCAGTCGTATTGCCCGTGGAGAATGTTGTGCCCGATCTCCATGTTGTCCAGAATCTTCGACAGCGAGAGGGCAGCCGCTCCGATGATCCAGAAGGGAGGGAGGAAGCCCAGGAACAAGGAGGCCCGCCCGCCGACTTCGGCCCAACGCTGTATCCGGATAATCCGGCGGATGTAGGCCACGTCCGCCGCGCCAAGCTGTGCCACGACATCGGCGCGCAGGTTTTCGAGCTCGTGTTCCAGCGCATCGAGTTGGGCTGGGGTGAGACCATGAGCTTCGGCAACGGTGGTCATCAAGGGTCCTTTTCGGGCGGAATCCGCTTAGAGATCGATCTCGACGTCGCCCACCGGAACGCTGACGCAGATCCGGATGTTGACATCGGGCCCGTTGGTGAGCTCGCCGGTCACAGCATCGCGCACGACGCCGGCGCAGAGTCGGCGCGTGCAGGTGTGGCAGATCCCCATGCGGCATCCCGTGAGCGGCGTGAGCCCCGCTGCTTCGGCTTGCAGGAGCAAAGGGGTGCCGTCGCTGGCCACAGCTCGTTCGCTGGCCCCGAACCGCACGGTCCCGTCCACGGTGCCTGCCTCCGCGGTGAACTGGGTCAAGGTGAACGCCTCGGTACGGAGGTGCTCGCTCCGGTTGGCCTGAGCGAAGAGTGTACGGGCCGCCTCCATGAGGGGTGCCGGCCCGCAGACGAACGCCTCCGCACTCGTCCACTCCGGGGTTGCAGCGTCAAGGTGCGCCCGGGTGAGGAAACCGTCCATATCGCCTGTGCCCGGCTGATCGGTGAACACGCGGACGAGGCGGACGTTGGGCGCGGTGGCTGCGATCTCCTCGAGCTCCTCACGGTAGAGCATGTCCCCTGCGGTCAGGGCGTAGTGCAAGAACGTCACCGGCGTGCGCCAACCGAGGGCACAGCGTGTCCGCAGCATGGACATGACCGGGGTGATGCCACTGCCGCCGCTGATGAGGAGGAGATGCGGCGGTTCCGAAGAGGGGAGGGTGAACGTGCCCTGGGCTGTGGTGAGACCGACCGTCTGCCCCTTCCGCGCCGCCAGCTGGAGGTGCCGGCTGACACGGCCCTCGGGGTGGGCCGTGATCGTCAGCTCGATCAGGCCGGTTCCGGACGTGGCATCGTTGGCCATGGAATAGCAGCGGGTCTGGCGCACACCGTCGATCTCGACGCTGAGCTGTGTGTGCTGGCCGGCACGGAAGCCGCTCCAGTTCCCGTTCGGGCGAAGCGTCAAGGTCACGCTACGTGGGGTCGTACGGGCCACGTGCACCACCTTGGCCCGTACCTCGGTGGAGGACCACGAAGGACGCACCAACTCGACATAGCGATCTACGCCGTAGGGGGTCGCGGCGGCGTTGAACACGCGCAGTGCCTGGCGAAGCATCCGCCGCGAGAGTGGCCGCGGTGCGGAAAGGACGCCAGTTGCCATGGCGCAACCGTAGTCTGTGCCGGTCCCGTTGGAGGAGTCGTTCCAGTCCAGCCCTCGTTTTGGAGCTCGGGGAGACGCCCGCTCCACCCTGTCGTGGGTCCCACGGGCCTCGGCCGCGGGCCACAATCTGTAGATGGCCACCAATCGATGGATGACAGGCGACGTTCCTCGGGGCGAACCGTACGACCGCAGGTTCGAAGAGCTGGCTGCCGGCGGGGCCGACATACATGGCGAGGCCGCGTTCGTGGAGTCCTACGGTCCCGAGTCCGTGCTCGACGCCGGGTGCGGGACCGGGAGGGTCGCCATCGAGCTCAGCCGGCGGGGTTTCGTCGTCGTCGGGGTCGATATGGACCCGGGCATGCTGGAGACCGCCCGCAAGAAGGCGCCCCGGCTCGAGTGGTTGCACGGGGATCTCGCCGATCCGGCCCTCGTGATCGGCCGCCACTTCGATGTGGTGGTGATGGCGGGAAACGTCCTGATCTTCGTTGCACCCGGCACGGAGGCCACCGTGGTCTCCAACATGGCTGCGCACCTGGCCCCCGGTGGGCGCCTCATTGCCGGTTACTCGCTCATGCCCGGCGGCTTCTCCGTCGGGGCGCACGACGAACTGGCGGCACGGGCCGGCCTGTTCCTCGAAGATCGCTGGTCCACCTGGGATAGGCGGGCGTTCGATACGACGAGTGCCTATGCCGTCTCCGTCCACCGGCGGGAGGGATAGGCGGCGGCACCTCTACCGTGCGGCGGCGGACCGGTCCAATTGCGACGACCCGCTGCCCGTGAGCTCGCTCAATTGGCGGGTGACAATGGCGCGGACAGCGGTGATGCTCGATCGGCGGACGTGGGCGTAGCCGTGTACGTCATTGGCCGCGTTGACGATCGCACGCGCCGCGTCGACGGTGGCGGGAGTCAGGTGGTCCAAGGCCAGGCCCACCCACGAGAGGTATTCCACCAGGAAGCGTCGCTCGGCCCGACGCTCGGCGGTCCAGCCGAAGACGTCAAGGGCCGTACCCCGGAGATGCCGCGCCGCGCGAAGGACGCGAAAGGCCGGGCGGGCGCTTCGGACGAGCTTGATCTTGCGCTGCAGGCCGAGCTGCGCCAGCAACGGCGGCTTGAGCATGTAGACGGGGCGGGCGCCGGGGAAGGTGTGCCTGAAGGCCGCTTGCTCCTCCTCGAGCAGGTGGAGGCGAGCCACTTCGTACTCATCCTTGACCGCCACCAAGGCGTAGAGGCCACGACCGAAGGTCTCGGTGACCCCTCCCGACAGGCTTCCGGTCGCCGTGCGCTCTCGCTCGGCCACGTTGCGCACCTCCGCGAGGTAGCGCTCGGCCACCCGATCGTTTTGGAAGTCGATGAGGTCGCCCACCCGGAGCCGGGTCAGCCGGCGGAGGTTCTCGGGCCACGCCTGGTCGGGCTCGAGACTGGCGGGGAGCACGTGGGGCGCACGAGAAGGGCCGGCAGGATGCCCATCCACCGAGGCGAGGGCAGCGGTCACGATCTCGGGTGACGCCACGGCGGCGCGTCCCCAGGCGATGGCGGCCAGGCTGGCCGGGACATCGACCCCGTTGAGACGGACCGCTTCGGCCAACTCCTCTGCCCCGAACGGCAAGAGCCCCGCCTGGAATGCGGCACCGATGAGGACGAGGTTGGCGGCCAGATGGTCGCCGCTCAGTTGCTCGGCNNGCGTTGGTGCCGGAGCATGGCGGCGGTCGGCACTTCGGCCACGTTGAGCACGGCGACCGTGCGCTCGGCCGACGTCACCGACAGCGCGTCGTCCCCGGCCGCGCCGAGCAGATCGAAACCGAGGAGAAGGTCGGCGCCCCCGGGACTGGCGTGGACATCTCCTTGGATGGGGGCAGAAGAGATCCGCACGTCGGAGGTCACGGGGCCGTTCTTTTGCGCCAGCCCGGTCTGGTCGATGCCGGCCGCGTGCAATCCGGCGAGATGCGCCGCCATCTGCGTGATGCGAGAGGCGGTCACGACGCCTGTCCCGCCGATCCCTGGCATGCGGATCACGGTGGTTCCGGACCAGGGGCGAACTGGCGGATCGGGCAACGGGGAGGGCGGCGCGGGGTACGACGGGTGAGGTGCGGCGAGACGAGCAGGGTCGTGACGGGCGATGACGAAAGAGGGGCACTCGCCCTTGACGCACGACCTGTCGAGGTTGCAGCTGCCTTGGTGGACGGACATCTTGGTGCCGAATTCAGTGTCGACATGGACCAGGGACATGCATGTGGCGTGCTCGGCACAGTCACCGCAGCCTTCACAGACTCGGCTGTTGATCCACACGGACTCCGTCAGTGCGGGGCGTTGCCCGCGGGTGCGCAGCCGGCGCTCCTCGGCCGCGCAGGGGTCGAAATGGATGAGGGCGGTGACACCGTCGACGTGTGCGAGCTCATGTTGCGCGTCCGCCGTCTTGTCACGGTGCAGCACTGTGGCGATGGGGTGGAGACGGGTGTGTGCCAGCACGTCGGGATCAGGCGTCGTGATGATGACCTTCTTGACCCCTTCCATGGCCAGCCAGTGGGTGAGCTCGGGGACGCCCACCCGCCCGACCGGGGTCTGGCCCCCGGTCATGGCCACCGCGTCGTTGTAGAGGATCTTGTAGGTCATGGTGACGCCGGACGCCACCGCACTCCGCACCGCGAGCGAGCCCGAGTGGAAGAAGGTGCCGTCGCCCAGGTTCTGGGCGTAGTGACGGTCCGCGGTGAAGGGGGACATCCCGATCCACTGCGCACCTTCGCCGCCCATCTGCGTCATGCCGATCTTGCGTCCCCGGCCCTCGTCGTCGAGCGCCGCCATGATGTGGCAACCGATGCCCAGGCCGACCAGCTGGTCCTCGTCGGCGCGGGTGGAGATGTTGTGCGGGCAACCCGAGCAGAAGTACGGGGTGCGGGGGGCGGGGGCCTCGCTCCCGAGGTCGATACGGACCGTGGCCGGTGCGTTGTGCCGGTCCACCGCGAGGCGGGCCGGCCCGGGAAGGGCCTCGTCGCGCCAGAGTCGCGCCAGCGCCGTGGCCACCAGGTGGCTCGTCACTGCCCCGTGCCGGGGGATGAGGGACCGGCCGTCGCCATCCTCCTTGCCGTAGATGCGAGGTTGGCTCGGTTGGCGGTAGAGGGCGGCCTTGAGCTGCTCCTCCACGATCGGCGCCTTGTCCTCCACCACCAGGACCTCGTGCGCGCGCCCGACCATCGCCCGCAAGGCGAACGGGCTGAGGGGCCACGGCAGGTCGATCTTGACGAGGCGGAGGCCGAGGTCGTCTTGGTCGTGCGCGCTCAGGCCGAGGTCGCTCAGCGCCCGCAACGTGGCCGCGTACGCCATGCCCGAGGCCAGTATGGCCATGCGGGGACGGACAGGTTCGCGGGTGATGCGGTTCAGCCCGGCCAATTCGGTGTACTCGTGCACGCGGGGGATGCGCACGGTGAAGAGGTCCTCCTCGGCCTCCAGGGCGCCCGGTCCGAGCAGCGTGCGGGGGTGCCAGAGGCGGGATTGATCAGGGAGCGGGATGCCGAGTCTGCCGAGGGAAGGGATGGTGACCGTGGCGCTGGCGTCGGCCAGGTCGGCCACAATCTTCAACGCACTCCACAGGCCGGCATAGCGCGACAGCGCCACGGCATGGAGCCCCAGGGGGATGATGTCGCTCACGGAGGAGGGAGCCAGCACCGGCAGGGACAACGACCGGGCCATCTGCTCACACGAACTGGGCAAGGTCGAGGACTTCGACAAGGGATCGTCCCCGACGAGGGCGACGGCGCCGCCGAGGGGTGCCGTGCCCGAGACGCTGGCGTGACGGATGGCATCGGCGGCCCGGTCCAGCCCGGGGTTCTTCCCGTACCAAAAGCCGACGACGCCGTCCACGCGCCGCCCCGGGAGCTCTCCGGTCAGTTGCGTGCCGCCGACCGCCGTGGCGGCCAGCTCTTCATTCAATCCCGGGGTGAACACGATGTCCGCCTCGACCAGGAGATCGTGTGCCCGTTGGAGCTGTTGGTCGAGACCTCCCAGCGGCGAGCCCTCGTAGCCGCTGATGAATAGGGCAGTCGACAGGTGGCGCGAGAGGTCGAGACGTCGTTGGGTCAGAAGGAGGCGGACGAGCGCTTCGATGCCCGAGAGCAACACCGAGCCTTCGGTGGCCTCGTAGCGGTCGCTGATGCTCACCGTGCGCATCGGCTCTTACGTTCTCTCAATCGGGGATGGCGACGGTGCGGCCCAGGCGGGCCGAGGCCCATTGTTCGGCCACCCGCAGCGGGAGGGAGTGGGTGGCGTCGGCCTCCTCCAACAGATCGGCCGTGCGGGTCCCTACGGCGTCCAGGGCCAGGCCCAGGCGCCCGCCGTCCCATCCCGCGCGTTCCGCGTGTATCTGCAGGACACCGCCGGCGTTGGCGACGAAATCGGGAACGTAGGTGATCCCGCGCCGGGCCACGCGCTCGGCACAGGCCCGTGCGGCCAGCACGTCGTTCGCTGACCCGACCACCAGCGCGCACCGGAGTTCGTCGATCGAGGCCGCGTGGAGCACGCGGGCCGACGCGCACGGCGCGAAGACGTCGCACGGGAGCGCATGCGCGGTTTCCGGTGAGACGACGCTCCCACCGACGCCCCCGGCCACCGCCTCGGCCCTGACGCGATCGACATCGGCCACGGCGACGACCGCACCCCGATCTGCGAGGAGCCGGACCAGGGCCGATCCGACATGTCCCGCTCCTTGCACTGTCACGTGGAGTCCCGCCAGGTCACGATGCAGCGTGTGGCGAACCGCCGCTTCGATCGAGTGGAACACACCGAGAGCGGTGGCCGGTGAGGGGTCGTTGTGATTGCAACTCACCCAGGGGGCCACGGTGGCGATCACGGCCAGGTCCGCGACGGTCGTCCCCATGTCGACCCCGGGCACGTAGGCGCCCCCCAGGCGGCTGACATACGAGGCGAAGGCCAACAGCTGCGCGTCACGTTGCGCCGGACGGTCGGCGCCGCCCTGCCGCACCATGACGGACTTCGCCCCGCCGTAGGGGATGCCCGCCACGGCGTTCTTCAGCGTCATTACCTGCGAGAGCCTGCATGCTTCTTCGACCGCGTCACCGAGGGTGGGGTAGGGCATCCAGCGGACACCGCCCAACCCGGGCCCGAGCGTCGTATCGTCCACCGCGATGGCCGCCACGAGCCCACTGGCCCGATCGTGGCACAGCAACAACTCCTCGCCCAGGGGGGCACGGGAACCCGGAACGGACACAGCCGTGTGAGCTGACTTCAGATCACGAGCTCCGAGAACCGTTGCGACACTCACCTTCCCATTCAACACCCCAGCCCCCTGTCTTGGAGAAAGCAATGGTGTTTTCGCAGCGTGACGCAACGGAAAACGGGGAGAAGCTCAGTTCAGCGCACAGAATATGCAAGGGAGCCGTATCGTATTTATACTTGCAGTCATGAGCGCCGTGGACCTGGATCAGACCGACCACCGGATCATCGAACTGCTCTCGCAGAACGCCCGCCGCACCATGGCCGACATCGGCGAGAAGGTCTCACTCTCGGCTTCCGCCGTCACACGGCGTATCGAACGGCTCGAGCGGTCAGGGGTGATTGCGGGCTATACCGTCGTGGTCGATCATCGAAAGGCCGGTCGCCCCATTCAGGCGTTCACGGAAGTGCGCTTTGCCGGGACCGCCGATCTCAAGGAGATCAAGGAGACGGCGATCCAACTCCCGGAGGTGCAGGCGGTGTTCACGACAGCGGGGGATCCGGACGCGTTGGTGTGGTTGCAAGTGCCCGATGTCGAGCGCCTCGGTCAGGTGATCGAACAGCTCCGCCGGCGAGGCAGGGTCACGGGCACCAAGACCCTGATCGTCCTCGACACGTGGTCGCGCCATCGCTCCTTCGAACCGGATCGCACGGCTAAAAGCTCGTCGTGAAAGGCCGTCGGGGCCACTCCGCACTCCTCATCGCCGGCGTCGCGGCGGCACTCATGCTGGCGGGGTGCGGCGGTGGGCACGGAGGTGCCGCCGGCACGACCTCAACGACTGCCGGCACGTCCGCTCCCCCCACCACCGGTGGAGCGACGACCACGACGACGGGGGTGAGCAGTGCTGCCGGCGGGTGGTCGAAGCCGGTGACGATCGCCGCCGGCGTGGACCTCTCCGTGGTGTCGTGCCCCGTGGCGGCGTTCTGCATGGTGGGGACCAAGAGCGGGCAGTCCTACCGCGTGACGGCGGGACAACCCGCCTCGGTCGGGCCGGTGGGGAGTGCCCCGTCCCCGCAAGGCGGGTCGTACCTCACCTGCACCAGTGCGACCTTCTGTGCCGCGGTGCCCAACCTGAACCAGGCCGTGCTCTTCAACGGCACGTCGTGGTCGGCGCCGACGACGATCCCCGCAGCGCAGGGCTTCGAGTCGATCGGCTGCGTGGGCACGACCTTTTGCGTGTCCATCGACGGTGAGGGGAACTCCTTCGTCTTCAACGGCCGGTCGTGGTCCGGAAACGTGGGCGCGTGGGGTGCGGCGAACCAGATCTCGTGTGCGACCGCCTCGTTCTGTCTGGCGGCCGAGGGTGGCCCCTCGCTCTGGAACGGCCATTCGTGGACACGACCCACCGACGCCGACCCGCAGGGACAGCTGAACGCCGTCTCGTGCGCCGCTGCGACATTCTGCATCGCGGTCGACAGTGCGGGCGACGTGCTGACCTGGAACGGGTCGGGTTTCTCGGCGCCGACCCCCGTGGCCACGGAACCGCCCGTCTCGGGGTCTGACGCATCGGGGTTGACCGGCGTGTCGTGCCCCACGCCGACGTTCTGCCGCGCCGTGGACTCGCTCGGGCGCGTGTTCGGATACGACGGCACGACCTGGAGCGCCGGAACGCAGATCGACTCCGGCCATGCCCTCACGGGGATCTCGTGCCCCACGGTCTCCTCCTGCGTTGCGGTGGACAACGATGGTCGCGCGTTCATCTCCGGGAAACCCGGCGGCACGTAGGGCCCGTGCCGCCGACCGCGCCGGCGCACGCGCCCTGCCGGCGCATGTGCGCAGCGCAGCGCCCTTCAGCCCGGCGGGATCACCGACTGCGCATCGAGCATGTCCGCCATTACGGCACGGATGAATTCGTCGGCGTCGTTCGTCATGCCGCCCGCCACACCGCCGTAAATTGCCCCCGATTTGGCGGCCTCGCCTGCATGGTCGTTGGCGTACGCGACGGCGTCGGCCAGATCCTCCGCGAACGAAGCGGCGACACCACTCTGCGTTTGGGGGCGGGTGACGGCCATGTGCAGCGCATTGGGGTACTGCTGGCCGTTGAACCGCCATCCTCTCTGTCGCATGAAGTCGTTGACGTGGTAGATGTCGAAGTCGTCCGACGTGAAGGAGAAGAGGAACGTGGGATGCCCGACGATCCTCAACTGCCGGTGGTTCCGCACGGCGTCCTGCATGGCGAAGGACGTCTCGAAGATCTGCTTGGCATAGCCGAGGTAGCCCTAATGGCCCAGCTGCACCATGGCGGCCCACGTGGCGGCGATCAGGCCGCCGGAACGGGACCCCTCCATGCCGGGCGAGGTGTACTTCCCCCCGCTCCAGTCGGTCAGGTAGAAGTACTGGGCATTGCGCAATGCCTTGGTACGGAAGCTGAGCACCGATGAGCCCTTGAAGGCGTAGCCGTACTTGTGCGTGTCGGCCGAGATCGAGGTGACGCCGGGGAGGCGATAGTCGAACACGGGGATGTCGTAGCCCAGCTCTTGGCCGAAGGGCAGGATGAACCCGCCGAGGCATCCGTCGACATGCAACCCGATGCCGCGCGCCAGGGCCACCTCGGAGAGCTCGCTGATGGGGTCCACGGTGCCGTAGCCGTAGTTGCAGGCGGAGCCGATGAGAGCCACGGTCTGGTCATCGATGTTGTCGCGCACCCAGTCCACATCGACCTGGGTGGTGATCGGGTCGACCGGGGCGCGCCGGAGTTCGATCCCGAAGAGGTGGCAGGCCTTGTCGAAGGCCGGGTGGGCCGTCTCGGGCTTGATCACGTTGGGGCGGGTCGTCCCTCGCGTCCGGGCCGCATGCTCGCGGTAGGCCAGGATCGCATGCAAGATACTGCCGGTCCCTCCCGTGGTGACCAAGCCGCAGGGATCGTCCCCCGCAGCAGTGGCCGCCTCACCGTGGTGCAGGCCCAACGTCATGGAGATGATCTCGGCCTCGAACTTGGTCGCGCTCGGGCACATGTCGCGTTGGAGGACGTTGACATGTGCGAAGAGCCCGAAGGCTTCGGTCATGAAGTGGTAGTGGTCGTGATCTCCGCAGTACATGGTGCCCGAGCATTTTCCGGTCTCCCAGAANNCCGATGGATCTCGAACCGGTCGGCGTAGGGGTAGCTGGTCATGGCGTTGATACTCCTTCAGCTCGATGGCGGCATGGGCGACAGTGCTGTGCCAGGGTCAGTGCTATCCCAGGGTCAGTGTGGCCCGCACCGGGCGATGATCCGAGCCGGCCGGCGGGAGTACCTCGCCCGACACGACGGCAATGTCCCCACGGACGAGTATGTGGTCGATCTGGCTGTGCGGGTGCCAGGACGGCCACGTCCGGCCCCTGACGGCTCGGCGCCAATCGGGCAGGAAAGCCCGCACGGGCGGGCCCCAGAGGTTCATGTCGCCGAGGAGCACGGCCTCGGGCCGTGCTTCGGTATGGAGGAGCCGCTTGAGGTCGGCGTAATTGCGGTGGGACCCATAGTGCAGGTGTGACATGTGCGTGCCGACGACCGAGATGGGCACGTCGTCGACGCGGAGGTCGACCACGATGGCAGCCCGGTGCACCCTGTCCCGGGCCAACGGGGGCAGCCGCAACGTGCGTGTCCCCTCGACCGTCAGGGCACGCCGGGTCAGGACGGCGATGCCCCAGGTCCCACTTTCCCCTTGCTGATAGCGGGTCGCGGCAAGCTCTGTCGTGTGCAGTGGGCGGGTGCTGCTCACGAACAACGAACGCACGCCGGCCCGAAAGCCCATGAACGGCATCCAGCGTTCGGTGGCCGCAGCATGGGGACGGGCTCGCCGCCCTTTGGCCAGCGTGCACCCCGCCACCTCGAACCCCAGGGCGGTGCCGATCTGCTCGGCCTGTCCGGAGCCGGGCCCGTCGGCGTCGTTGGTCCACGCCTCCTCCAGTACGAGCACGTCCGCCTTGAAGCTGGCGCAGGCGGCGATCACGTCAAAGGGTCGACCCCACCCGTCGACGCCGGCATGCATGTTGAAGTTGACCACGGTGAGCACGGTTCACGCCGAGGATAGGCGACCGGTACGATCACGCTGTGCCGCCCCGAGCCCCGGACGTGCTCGCCACGCGCCTTCGGCCGTTCACGACGACGATCTTCTCCGAGATGTCCGAGCTCGCCCTCGCCACGGGGTCCCTCAATCTTGGTCAGGGTTTCCCCGATACCGACGGTCCGGCGGAGATGATCCGGGTCGCCACGGATGCCATTGCCGCAGGCCGTAACCAGTATCCCCCGAGCCAGGGTGTGCCCGAGCTCCGACAGGCCGTCGCCGCCCACCAGGCCTCCTGGTACGGGCTGCAGTTCTCGCCCGAGGACGAGGTCCTCGTGACGACGGGCGCCACCGAGGCGATCGCCGCGTCATTGCTGGCGCTGTGCGAACCGGGTGACGAGGTCGTGATGTTCGAGCCCTCTTATGACTCCTACGCCGCGTGCGCGGCGATGGCCGGGGCGACGCCGCGCCTGGTCCGCCTCAATCCACCCGACTGGTCGTTCGATCCCGACGTGCTGGCGGCCGCGTTCGGTCCCCGCACCCGCCTCGTACTCCTCAACTCACCGCACAACCCGACCGGAAAGGTCTTCACGCGCACCGAGCTGGCCCAGATCGCCGAGCTCTGCCGCGTCCACGACGTGCTGGCGGTGACCGACGAGGTCTACGAGCATCTCGTCTTCGACGGGACGCACGTTCCCCTGGCCACGTTTCCCGGCATGGCGGAGCGCACGCTGTCGATTTCCTCGGGCGGCAAGACGTTCTCGTTCACCGGGTGGAAGGTGGGTTGGGTGACGGGCCCGGCCCCACTGGTGGCGGCCGTGCGTGCGGCCAAGCAGTTCCTCACGTACACCTCGGGTGCCCCTTTCCAGCTGGCGATCGCCCACGGCCTCGAGGCGGCAACGGACACGATCACCGCGTTCGGAGCGGCACTCAAGGCCAAGCGCGACCTCTTCTGCGACGGGCTGGCCAAGCTCGGATTCACCGTGTACCGGCCGGCGGCCACGTATTTCGCCACGACGGACATCGCGAGCATCGCCCCGGGCCTGGAGGCCTACGAATTCTGCCGGGCCCTGCCCCAACGCTGCGGCGTGGTGGCCGTGCCGAGTTCGGTGTTCTACGGCGGCGGGGCGAGTGCCGGCTCTGCGGGCACGGGGCAGACCGCGGGCCAGACCCTGGTCCGTTGGGCCTTCTGCAAGCGCGACGAGGTTCTCGAGGAGGCGCTGGGCCGCCTGGCCTCGTGGAGCTGAACTGCTCGTAGCCGCGTGGTTCGGGGTCACCGGTAGCATCGGGGGCACCATGACCACCTCGCTCACCTGGGTCGATGCCTTCACCGACACCGTGTTCGCGGGCAATCCGGCCGGCGTCTGCCTGCCGGCGGCGCCGTGGCGCGCCGACTACATGCAGGCCCTCGCCGCTGAGCTGGGCCTCGCCGAGACGGCGTTCGTCACCCCCACCGCGGAGCCGCTCACGTTCGATCTGCGGTGGTTCTCACCTCTGGTCGAGATCGACCTGTGCGGCCACGCCACCCTGGCCTCGGCCCACGCCATGCGTGAACACGGGATGGTGGACGGCACGCATCCGCTGACCTTTCTGACCCGGAGCGGTCCCCTCATTGCCTCATTCAAGGGAGACCTCATCGAACTCGATTTCCCGGCCGATGCCGTGACGGCCACTCCACTGCCCGACGAGCTCAAGGACGAATGGGACGAGGGGGTGGTCATCGGCGCCGGCCGCACCTCGTTCTTCGCCATGGTGACCCTGGCCAGTGCCGACGCGGTGCGCCAGTACAGGCCGAACCTGGCCGCCATTGCCAACACCGGCCACAAGGCGGTCCTCCTGACCGCGGCGGCCGATCCCGGCTCGGAAGCCGACTACGTGTTGCGGGTGTTCGGCCCCAATGTCGGAATCGACGAGGACGCAGCCACCGGCTCGGCGCAGTGCGCGGCCGGCCCGTACTGGTCGGAGATCTTGGCGCGTCCTCGTCTGGTGGCCCACCAGCTCTCCCCCCGGGGAGCGGTCCTTCATGTGCGGCCGGACGGCGCTCGGGTGCACATCGGGGGGAACGCCGTGACGGTGTTCACGGGCCACCTGTGATAGATGTGAGCCACATGGCGGGATCAACTGCGCAGCTACGGGCGGTCGTCGCCGCCCATGTGCCCCGCTCGCCCCGGGAGGTCGCTTCAAAGGAGCGCTTCTTGGCCGAGCTCGATCGCCTCGACGATCCCTGCAACGAGCAGGCCGGCCCCGTGCACGTCACCGCGTCGGGCATTGTGGTCGGCACCCGCGGCACGGTCCTCCATCTCCACAAACGTCTCGGCCGCTGGATGCAGCCAGGCGGCCACATCGACCCCGGGGAGTCGCCACCCGTGGCGTCCCGCCGGGAGGCCATCGAAGAGCTCGGCTTGGACGTCGTCCATCCCGTGGATGGGCCGCGCCTGATCCATCTTGACGTCCACGAGGCGGCCCTCGGCCATACGCACCTCGATCTGCGCTACCTGCTGCTCGGATCGGCGGATGATCCGCATCCGCCGCCGGGTGAGAGCCCCGAGGCGCGCTGGTATGACTGGGACGATGCGGCAGCGACGGCGGATGAAGCCCTGGCGCCCGCACTGGTCGTGGCCCGGGCCGAGTGGGACGCGCTGACGAGTGGGGGGAGGAACAATGAAGGACTGGACAGTCGGGGAGATGGCGAAGTGGGTCGTAGTGAATGAGTGGCCGGCATGACTGACGAATCATTCACGCGGTTGCTGGTGGTGCAGGACCTGGACACGTTGATCACCCAACTCGCACACCGGCGGGAGATGCTGGCCGAACGGGCCGGTCTGACCGCGCTCGAAGCCGAGTTGGAGGCGCTCGCCGGTGAGAGGGCGAAGTTGGAGGAGCAGCGGGCCGTGCTCGCCGCCACGCAGAAGGAACTCGAAGCACAGATCGCGACGATCAACGAGCGCAGCGGCGGCATTGAAAAACGCATGTATGCGGCGCGCGGCTCTTCGACCCGGGACCTTCAGGCGATGGACGAGGAGGTGCGTCACCTGAATCAGCGTCGTGGCGAGTTGGAAGACGAAGAACTGGTCGCCATGGTGGATCAGGAGCCGATCGACGCCGCCCTGGGCGCCCTGGCCGCGCGCGCCGCTCCGGTTGAGGACAAGGTGAAGGCCCTGAGGGATGAGGTGGTGCAGAGCCAATCCGAGATCGACGCCGAGTTGACGACGGCTTCGGCCGCGCGCGCCGCCGAAGCGGCTCGGCTGCCTGCCGCGCTGGCTGATCGCTACGAGGGCCTGAGAACCCGCCTCAAGGGGACCGGGGCGGCCCGGCTCATCGGCCACCGTTGCGACGGATGCCATCTCGAACTCTCCTCGGCCGAGGTCGAGCGCATCCGGGCCACGACGCCCGACCGCGTTGTCACCTGCGACCAGTGCGGTCGCATTCTGGTCCCGACCTGAACGTGCGCGGAAACTCGGCATGCTGATCCTGATCAGGCACGGCGAATCGGTGGCCAACGCGCAGGGTCTCCTGTTGGGCCGGACCGATGCCGAACTCACGCAGAAAGGGGTGGCGCAAGCGTCGTCCGTCGGGCAGCTGTTGCGTGATCCCGTCCTCGAACTCCGCACCAGCCCGCTCAGCCGGGCGCGGGACACGGCGGCGCTGATGGCGATCGACGTGCCGGTAGAGGTGGACGAGCGTTGGGTGGAGGTCGACTACGGCGAGTACGAGTGCCAACCACTGAGCGACATCCCTGCGGACATCTGGCGTGAGTGGCAGCGCGATCCCGGTTTCCGCCCGGCGGGAGGCGAGTCGCTGGCCGAAGTCGACTCCCGGGTGGCCGCCGCCTGCGACGAGCTCTTCGCCACCGAAGGCCTCGGAGCCCGCGACCCGCGCGGTGACATCGTCGTGGTGAGCCATGTCACGCCGATCAAGGCGGCCGTGGCCTGGGCGCTCGGCATGGGCGCCGAGCTGTCGTGGCGGCTGCATCTGCAGACGGCCTCGGTGACCCGGATCGGTTGGGGGAACGGCCACCCCGTCCTCCATGGCTTCAACGAGCTGGCGCCCGACCGGGACGTGACGCCATGAGTGGCGAGCGATCCCCCACGCTCCGTGAGCTCCAGCCGCCCGAGGATTCGGAGGAGCTCCCCCTCCTGCGCCGCACGATCGAGATGCAGGTTTTCGAGCGCGAGGGGTACCACGTCGTCATCGGTTCCCTGCACGACCAACGGCCGTGGGCGTCGGGACAGGTCGGCCCCCGTGACGTCCATCACATGGAGCTCGGGATCGTGGTCCGCTGCGCGGACCTGGTGATCGTCGATGCGTCGGCCACCATGGGCCGCTTTCCGCACCCCGAATGTCCCACCATTGAGGACTCATTCTCAGATCTGATCGGGGTCTCGGTGGCCCGCGGGTACACCCGCGCCGTGCAGGACCGGTTTGGCCGGGAACGGGGCTGCAGCCATCTCGAGTTCCTGGCCCGCGCCCTCGGACCCGTGGTGATCCAGGCCGTCACCGCCGCCGGCGCTCGTCGCATGGAGGACGGAGAGGTTGACGTTCTTGTCGGGGGCGGACTGGAGTGGCTGGCCAACACCTGTCATATCTGGTCGGAGGACGGCATCGGGATGCAGAAACTGGAGGCGGAGTGGCGGCCGGGAAGGGGCGAGTACCCCGCTCCGTCACTGGTTGAGATCCGCCGTCGGCAAGAGCGCCGCCCCGGCTGACCCCGACACCCGGGATCGGGTCAGGAATAGATCGCGGGCACGTACGTCTGATCCTCGACCGGTGGGCGCACGTACCCCGCGTCGGCTGGCCGGGGAGGGAGCTCGAACGGCATCGGCGGATCGTGGTCGACGTAGGGGATCATGTTCAGGAGGTGGTGAATGCAGTTGAGGCGCGCCGCCCTCTTGTCATCGGATGGCACGACGAACCAGGGGGACTGCTTGGTGTCGGTATAGGTGAACATCTCATCTTTCGCCTTCGAGTACTCGACCCACCGCAGCCGAGCCTCCAGGTCCAAGGGCGAGAGCTTCCAGCGCCGGGTCGGATCGGCGAGCCGTGACTGGAGACGGCGCTCCTGCTCCTCGTCGCTCACGGAGAACCAGTACTTGATGAGCTGGATTCCCGACCGGATCAGCATCCTCTCGAACTCGGGGCACGAGCGCAGGAATTCCTGGAGCTCGTCGTCGGTGCAGAACCCCATGACACGTTCGACGCCGGCGCGGTTGTACCAGGAACGATCGAAGAGAGCGATCTGGCCGTCCGATGGCAGGTTGGCCACGTAGCGCTGGAAGTACCACTGCGTGCGCTCCTGTTCGTTGGGCGCGGCCAGGGCCACGACCTTGGACACCCTGGGGTTCATGCGTTCGGTGATGCGCTTGATCGCCCCACCCTTGCCGGCGGCATCGCGGCCTTCGAACAGGACCACGATACGGGCACCCGACGCCTGCACCCAGTGCTGGAGCTTGGCCAGTTCCACCTGCAGATGTGCCAGTTCGGACTGGTATTCCTTGGAGTTCATCGCAATTCAGCCTCCGTCACCTTTGGGGTCGACGCAAGTCATCGGGCCTTGAGCGGTCCGGCCGAGTGTCATCCGACGACGCGCCCCTCCTCGAGGGTGACGACAGCGTCGCAGCGGGTGGCTTCGCCGGCCCGGTGGGTGATGAGCAGGACACTGCGCGTCCCGGCGGCGGCCAACACGTCGGTGATCAGGCGGTCCGCCAGTGCGGCATCGAGGCCCGCCGTCGGCTCGTCCAGAAGCAGAACCGGGCCACCGGCGAGCAAGGCGCGGGCCACGGCCAGCCGGCGCCGCTCCCCGCCGGAGACCGCCACCCCTTCCTCGCCGACGGGCGTCTCGAGGCCGGAGGGGAGGGTGGCGATCCACCCGGACAGTTGCGCCGCGTCCAGCGCGGCGGCGACCTGCTCCTCGGTCGCCTCAGGCCGACCCAGCGTCACGTTCGAGCGCACCGTTCCGGCGAAAAGGTGCGCCTTTTGGTCCACCAGGGCGCAGGTGGCCCGCACATCGGATTGGAGCAGCCGGTCCACGGCCACCCCGCCCAACGTGAGCGCTCCCCGTTCGAGGGGCCAAAAGCGGAGCAGCGCGTTGACCAGGCTCGACTTTCCGGCCCCGCTGGACCCGGTGACCGCCACCCGTGCACCCGGCGCAACCAGCACGACCACTCCGTCGAGGGCGCGTGGCAGGTCGGGGGCGTAGCGCAGCGAAGCCTGGGCAAAGGAGATCTCGGGGGTGCCGGCACCGACATGCGCCGGTACGGCGGGATCGTGAACCGGTACGGGCACTGCTTCCAAAGCCAGCAGCCGTCGTGCCGAGGCACCGACAGCCCGCGCCCGGGTCGCCGCGAGAGCGATACCCGGAATGGGCTCGAACGTCGCCAGAGCGGCCAGGGGCAGGACCGCCACCATGACGGGATCGAGATGGTGGGCATGCACGGCACTCACGGCCACGGCCAGCACGGCCAGCACGGCCGCCCCGGCACAGAGTTGTGTGAGCAATGTCGCGAGCGCACTCGTCGCCGCCTGGCGGCGGTCGATCATCGCAGCCTCATTGCTCAATTTCTCAAGGCGCTCGAGCATGGCACCGTCGGCGCCGAAGGCCAGCAGATCGGGGGCACCATGCAGCGCATCCACCACCTGAGCTGTGAGCGCACCCCCGAGCTCGGCCGCATCGTCGCCACTCGCGCTTCGCCACGCCAGGACCGTCGGCACGGTGCACGCAACGGCGAGGGGAGCACCGAGGGCGATGGCGGCGACGGGGAGCTCGAGGCCGACCACGACGAGGCCCAGAACGGCTGATCCCGCCGCGATCACCAGGGGGAGCAGGGTCCGCAGGTACAGGTCCTGCAACGTGTCCACGTCATCGATCGCTCTCGTGAGCAGGTCACCGCTGCGCCAACCCGAGAGTGCGGCCGGGACGCGAGGTGTCAGGCAGTCATAGAGCCAGACACGCCAACGTGCCAACGCCCGCAGGGTGGCGTCGTGACCCACCAGTCGCTCGGCATAGCGCAAGGGCCCCCGCGAGAACGCCAGGACCTCGACGCCGGCCAGTATCCCGGCCAGGGCGCCCAGCCCGGGTCGAGAGGCCGCACGGCCGACGACATAGCCCGACCCGGCCAGGAGGCCGATGGTGGCCGCGGACGCGGCCAGGCCGAGCAATCCGGCCAGCGCCAGCCGTCCGTACGGAGTGCCCGGTTCAGCCAGGATGCGCCGGATGGGCTTCATGGTGTGACCGCCGACAGACGCGCAGTGCCCACGGCGACCACGGCATCGAAATGGGGCAGGAACAGCGGCTCGTGGGCGGCCACGATGACCGTCCGCCCGGCGAGCCACGGCTCTATGGATTCCGCGATCTGCGCCGCAGTCGGGGGATCGAGGGACGCCGTAGGTTCGTCGAGCAGGAGGATCGGGGCGGGGCACAGGAGCGCCCGTGCCAGGGCTACCCGCTGTCGTTCCCCCGCGCTGAGCGTCAGCCCGTCCTGTCCCAGCGGCGCCGCCAGGCCGTCGGGGAGATGCCCCACCAGACGATCCAGACCGACGGCCGCAGTCACCTGCTCCAGTTGCTCGTCGGTCGCCCCGGGCGCCCCCAGCCGTAAGTTCTCGGCCAAGGAGGCCGTGAAGAGATAGGGGCGCTGGGGGAGCCACGAGAAGTGGGTCCGCCATTCCGCTACCGACCCGTCGGTCGACCGCCTTCCATCGACGGTCATGGTTCCCGCACTCGGTGGGACGAAGCCGAGCAGCGCCGCCAGCACCGACGACTTGCCGGCACCGGACGGCCCGACGAGGGCCAACCGGCTTCCTGGCGGCGCGTGGAGCGAGAAGCCCTCCAAGGCGGCAGAGGAGCGATTGTCGTACACGACTCGGAGGCCCTCGATCCGGAGATCGACGGCGGACCGTGGGTGGTCAGTGGCGGGTACGTGAGACAGTGCGCCGGTCGGATCGCCGGCGTCGAGCGCCAGGATCTCGAGGACACGCGCCGCAGCCGCCTGCCCTTCCGTGCTGGCATGGAATTCGGCTCCGGCGCGACGCAGCGGCACGAAGATCTCCGGCGTCACGAGGAGCACGGCCATCGCTGTCTGCAAGTCGAGCTCACCCCACAGCAAGCGCAGGCCCAGCGCCATGGCGACCAACCCCACGCCGAAACCCGCGATCAGGTCCATGGAGAGGGAGGAGAGGAAGGCGACCCGCAACGTGCGCATCGTGGCGAGTCGGACGCCTTCGGTGGACTCGACGACTTCGCGCCGCCCGTGCGCGTCGCGTCCGAAGGCGCGCAAGGTGGGGAGGCCCTCAATGAGCTGGAGGAACCGCCCGGCCAGCGAACCGAGCCGGCGCCATTGCCTCGCCGTCCGCCGGTTCGCTTCGCGCCCGAAGTAGATCATGGTGATGGGCACCGCAATGACCAACGCCACCACGACGACGAGCGACAGCCAGTCTTGCGACGCGATCCAGGCCAGCAACACGACGGGAACGACGGCTGCCATCGCCGCTTGGGGGAGATAGCGGGCAAAGTAGGTATGGAGCGACCGGAGACCGCGTGTCGCAGCGAGTGACAGCTCGCCTGGCCGCTCCCCAGCCAGCCATCCGGGGCCGAGGGCGAGGACATGGCGGAGGAGTTGGCCTCGCAACGTGGACACGACCGACTCCGCCGTGCGCTGAGCCCAGCGCTCACCGACCAGGGCCAGCGATGCGCGGACCGCGACCGCGACGGCGATGGCGATGAGCTCTGGTCGAAGCGTCTCGAGCGCGGCGTGGTGGAGCAGGGACCGGTCGATGGCGGTGGCCAGCGCCACCGCCTGCACGACGATCGACACCGCGGTGAGCGCTCCGATGACCAGGGCGGTCACCGCGGCCGATCGGATGGCCGGAACCCGCGCCGCCAGCTCGGGCGGGACGAGGCGTGTGCGGGAAGGGCGGGCCGGACTCACAGGGAGGACACAGGGCTCTCGGTGTGGGCCGCAGAGTGCCTCTCGAGGAGGTCGAAGTGGGCGATTGCTGCATCATCGCAGGTGGCAGCCCTCAGGTTGCGGTCGGCCCCGGCGGGGCAGGTCGGGCGGCCCGGGACGCCGCTGCGGCATGGAGGGTGCACGATGGGCGATGCTACGGTCCGCGGATGGCGCGGAGCGATACGGGGCGGTGGCGGGCCGCCCTCGAAGGCTTTACCGAGGAGTCTTTCGAGGCGGACGGCAAACGTCGCACCACCTTTCGGGGCGGAAGCGGGCCGGCCGTCATCGTGATCAGCGAGATGCCGGGCATCACGCCCGGCGTGGCCGAATTCGGCCGGAAGGTGAGGGCCGCCGGCTGCACCATGGTGATGCCGAGCCTCTTCGGCCATCCGGGACGGCCACCAAGTGGTGCCTACCTGTTCCAGTCCATAGGCCCGGCCTGTGTCTCACGCGAGTTCAGCAGCCTCGCGCTGAAGAGGACCAGCCCGATCACGGTATGGCTGCGCAAGCTGGCCGCCGCGGAGCACGAGCGTTGTGGT
This sequence comes from Acidimicrobiaceae bacterium, assembly GCA_003160635.1. Classification (GTDB taxonomy): domain Bacteria; phylum Actinomycetota; class Acidimicrobiia; order Acidimicrobiales; family RAAP-2; genus Bog-473. The sequence goes on from PMLV01000275.1 coordinate 37,205, forward strand.
GGGCCGGGCGTGGGGGTCGTCGGTATGTGCTTCACCGGTGGTTTCGCGCTGGCCATGATGGTGGACGACATCGTGCTCGCTCCCGTGTTGAGTCAGCCATCGCTTCCCTTCCCGGTGTCGAAGAAGCACAAGGCGGATATCGGCATTTCCGACGCCGACCTGTCCCGCGTCAAGCGACGGACATCTGATGGGGCCTGCCTCTTGGGCCTGCGCTTCAGCAACGACCCCTTTTGCTTCGAGGACCGCTTCGCCACCTTGAAGCGCGAGCTGGGCGACGCGTTCATCGCCGTCGAGATCGACTCATCCCCGGGCAATCCTCACGGCCACCCCAAGAACGCCCACTCGGTGCTGACGGAACACCTGCAGGACCGGGAGGGCACGCCGAGCCGGGCCGCGCTCGACCAGACATTGACGTTCTTCCGTGAGAAGTTGGGAGTGGGAACGGGACCGGGGCCCGAGGCGTAGGGATTATTCGCTGCGTAGCAGCTGCGCCGTCGGCGTGTTGGCCGCGATGCGGCCCGGGATGGCCGCCACCACATTGGCCAGGATCACGGCCCCCACGCCGATCAGAACGATGGACCAGGTGGGGATCGTCGGGTCCGGAACGGCATGGATCTGGCGCACGAAGAGATCCCAAAGGAACCGCCCGAGCGCGATGCCCAATGGTATGCCGATGAGGCAGCCGATGCCGACGGCGACGCTGGCCTGCCAGGCGATGGCCGAGGCCAGTTGCCGTTTGGTGAACCCGAGGGACTTGAGAAGAGCCAGGTCCGTGCGCCGGCGGCGCACGGAGGTCACGAGGGTCAGCCCCAGGGCGACCACCGCGCCGGCGGCCAGGGTGACGCCGAGCAGGGTCGGGGTCGTGCCCAGCGCGCGGTAGTTGAGGATCTCCGCCGGCCGTTGCACCGCAAGTACCGACCCCCCGTCGCCCTCGATCTGCGGGTTTTTGCGGACGATCGACTGCAGAGAGCTGAACCCGGCGGCCAGGTTCGCCCCTTTCTTGAAGCGGACCAGGACGGCGTTCGGTCCGGGCTGCTGCACATCGAAGACATTGCGCGCCTTCGGCGGGATCAGCGTGTACGACAAGAGCGCACCGCTCCCCATTTCGAGATGTGATGATCCAACGACCCCGATGGAGGGCAGTGTTGCCGTGCCGACGATCCGGAGTTTCGTGAGCCCCGTGCCGGGGGCGCCCACCGTGACCGTGTCACCGACGTGCTTGTGCAGCTGGGCCAGCGTGCTGGCACCCAACACGACCTGGTTGACTGCGTCGAAAGCGTGCCCCGATAGGAGAGGTGGTCCCACCGGTGCGTGCGGGCTCCCGCCCATCACCGGCACGTTCACCCCGTCGATCTGCAACGTGGAGTAGTAGACCCCGGTCCATGCGCCGACCAACGGGTCGGCGTTGAGCAGGCGCGCCACGTAATGCGCGGGGATGTCGCCCAGTCCGCCGCCCCCGTCAATGTCGGCACTCCAGTTCCACCCGTAGAGGGCCGGATGGGAAATCAGGGTGTTCATGCTCGAGCCGAAGGTGATGGTACTGACCACCACCACCACCGCTAGTACGGCGCCGAGGATGGCGGAGCGGACCGGCACCGCGTTCCGACCGACGCCGGGCTCCAATGCGAAGCGTATCCCGGTGACGGCCGCCGGTGGCAGGCCGCTCGAGGTGGCGACTCGGGCCACGCTCGAGGCCCGTTCCCTTTCCAATCGGGTCACCACGCGATGGGGTGCCGCCCGGAAAGCGACCACCACGGCGAGCGTTCCTAGAGCAACCGCCAGGACGGCCATCCCGAGGCCGACGACAGTCCAGTCAATTCGCAACGCCAGCGGGGCAAGGGGACCGATCGGGCCCAGGGGGCCGAGCGGGGAGAGTCCCACTGCGACCAGGCCAGCCAGCAACATTCCCGCCAGGATTGCCCCCAGGGTACCGATGAGCCCGTCGCCGATGGTCATCTTGGGGTCGGCGCCCAGAGCGCGCAGGACGTCGAGTTCCTCCGTGTTGAGTCGGATCCGCCGCCCGATCACCTGACCGGCAATGAGGAGCGCGGCCAGGCCGGCGATCCCACCGAAGATGCCAAGAGCGATCGACTCCGGCTTGAGCGTCCTCTCGGCCCGCGCCAGGACGTCGGTCGCCTGGACGTAGGTGAAGGGCACTCCCTTGGGCAGCACCTTGCGGAGGTCGGACTCCACGACCCCGTAGTACCGGCTCTGCAGTCCACCCTGGAGCGTGATGCCGCTGAGCATGTCGTTGGAGCAACATGCGAGGATCTTGTCGGTGAACGCGGGTGTGAAGAGTTCGATCCCGCCGCTGCTGGCCCCGCCCTGGTCCTGGAACAGGTCGTTGAGGTCGACGGCGCCGACGCCGACCAGCTTCATTTTGATCTGCTGCGTCCGCGGCACCTTGAAATTGATCGAGTTGTTCCCCTGTGTGTTGTTGATCCAGCCGATCGTCACCGTCTCGCCGAGGTGAAGCCCGAAGAGGCGCGCCGTCCCCGAGTCCAACACGAACTCGGCGGCTTTGTTCGGGTTGGCCATCCGGCCCTGGGTCACGATGACGCGGTCCTCGTTGAAGTTCAGTCCGTCTACGCTGCCGTTTGCGCCCGTGCCTTCGGACGCCGGGAGCGGCTCGTCGTTCTTCCCGACGGGGCCTGCGTTGATCCCCGCTTCAGACTCGACCTTCTCGACATGGGGCAGGTGGGCGATCGTCCGGAGAAGCTTCGGGTTGTAGGCGGAGTTCTGCCCGATGGCGGGGTTGGCGTAGTCGTCGAGAACGAAGAGACCCGGGGTACGGGTGCTGGTGGCGAAGTCGAGGGGTGACGACTCGGTGGTCCGCGCCGCCTCGATCGCACCCATCGACAGTCCGCCGAGCAACCCGGTCAGGAGGACCACCGCGAGGAGGCCACCCCAGCGGTGCCCGAAAGTGGCTCGGAACCGGTACCACACGAACCCGCCAACATCGCTGTCCACTCTCAGCCTCGGGTCATGGTCAGATCACCGCCGGCTCGACTTCCACTGCGGCAGGCCACCCGAGATCGTGGAGCGCGGTGCGAGCCGCACCGGCGCCGCACATTCCGTGGACCCCTCCGCCGGGCGGGGTGGAGGCCGAGCAGAGATAGACGCCCTTCAGGCCCGTCCGGTACGGGTTCCAGCGCACGGTCGGCCGAAAGACCGTCTGCCGCAGGGTCGCCGCCCCGGCACCGATGTCCCCCCCCACATAGCTCGGGTTGTGGGCTTCGGTCTCGGCGGCTGAAGTGGTGACCTGCCCCAGAATGAGGTCGCGAAATCCCGGAGCGAACCGTTCTATCTGTGCCTCTATTCGCTCCCTCATGTCGACGTTCGATCCGTTGGGAACATGGCAGTAGGCCCACAGGGTGTGCTTCCCCGCCGGGGACCGTGTCGGGTCGAGGACACTTGGTTGTGTCACCAGACAGAAGGGGTGGTCCGGGTGATGGCCGGATGCGACGTCCGCCTCGCTCTGGGCCACCTCGGCGAAGGTTCCCCCGACGTGGAGCGTCACCGCCTCCCGACATACGTCGGCTTGCCAGGGAACCGGGCCGTCGAGCGCCCAGTCGACCTTGCAGATGCCCGGTCCGTACCGGAAGTGCTCGAGTCCCCGGCGGTAGCGACCTGGGAGTCGAGCACCGGCCAGATCGATCAATTGGCGCGGCGTGACGTCGAGGATGGTCGCCCGAGCCGGGGGTAGGTCGTGCAACCTTCGGACCCACTGCCCGGTGATGATCCGGCCATCGAGAGACTCCAGCTCGGAGACAAGGGCGTCGACGATGTGCGAGCTTCCACCCTCGACCACGGGCCAGCCGAGGGAGTGCGCCAACATGGTGAACAACAGGCCGAACGCGCCCGACAGAGGTGCATCGAACGGGAGCATGGAGTGGGCCGCCGCCCCGGCGATGATCGCCCGGGCTTCGACTGTGCGGAACCGGGAGGCCAACCGCTCGGCCGATGAAAGGCCCTTCAGGCCGAACAGCGTCGTGGCGAACGGACTGCTCGGGACGGAACGTAAGGGGGCAAGGAAGTTCGGCAGGATGCCGTCCGCGTGTCGCACGAGGGACGAGAACATTCGCACATACTCGGAGCGGTCCACGCCGAGGTGGGCGGCGGTCTCGCTGACGGTGCCGGTCACCGCAGCGGCCTGGCCTCCATCGAGCGGATGCACGAAGGCGACGCGCGGTGTCAGGAGGGTCACCCCTCGAGCCGAAAGTTCCGTGTGCGCGAAGAACGGGGAGGCGCTCAGAAGGGGGTGGACGGCGGAACAGACGTCATGGCGGAAGCCGGGCAGCGTCAGTTCCTCGGTGCGGCACCCCCCGCCGGGCTTCGCCGCCCCCTCAATGACGTCGACGGCCAGTCCGGCGCGGGCCATCGTCACGGCCGCCGCCAATCCGTTTGGTCCAGAGCCCACGACAATGGCGTCGGTACGCCTCATCGCGACGTCACAGCGCGAGCTCGAGCATGTCGGAGGCCCCCAGCACCGTGACGGTCGATGAGGAGAAGCGGTCTACGAGTCCGTCGATCGCCGCGTCACAGCGGTCGGGCTTGTGGTGGAACAGGGCAACCCGTTGCGCCCCAGCTCGACGCCCGAGCTCGACCGCGTAGTCGGCCGCGGCGTGGCCGAATGAGGCCTCGGCGGGGAGCTCCTCGGGCACCAGGTGCGCGTCGTGGATGAGGAGATCGACGTCGCGCGCCAAGTCGAGCACAGCCGGGTGATATTCACCCCACCCGTCAGGCCCGGCACCGAATTCGGTCGGGCAGTGGTCGGGGATATAGGCGATGGCCGAGTGGCCATCGCTCACTCGGTACCCGACCGTGCGCCCTCCCTTGTGGGGGACGTCCTTGGCCACGACGCGAAACCCACCCACGGCGAACCCGGCCTCGGAGAACGCGTCGGGAGGCAGGACGTCGAATGTCCAGTTCCCACGCAGGTTCCGCGGACGAATCGGAAAGAAGGGTGGTGACATCATTCTGGCCAGCACGCTCTCGGCGTCCGTCCCATCCTCCTGGGGGGGGAGCCGCAAGGTGACCTGCGAATCGGGATTGTCCCCGCTCTGGAAGAACGGCAGCCCCTGAATGTGGTCCCAGTGCAGATGGGTCAGGAGAATGCTCCCCTCGAACGGCCGCCGATCGAGCAGAGACGTCACCCGGCGGAGCCCCGTCCCGGCGTCCAGCAGGAGGGTGGGCCCGTCCGCGTCGTCGAGCGACAGTGCGACGCATGACGTGTGACCGCCGTAATGAACGAACTCAGGCCCGGGGGCCGGAGTCGATCCGCGAGTACCGCAAAAATGGACCCGCACCCGCTCAGTATCGCGCCTGATCTTCGCGGCGGTGGCCCTCGGAGAGTTCTTGAAGGTCCGAGCGCTCCAGCTGGTCGGCCTCGACAATGGCGACCCGGCACGGGGTGACGGCCGCGAGCGTCGACGTCCGTGCACCATCCTCCAAATGAGCTCGCTCGCCGAGGAGCGCCCCCGGTCCGTACTCCGCCAGGCGCTCACCGTCGTGTTCGACCCGGATCACCCCGTCGAGGACCAAGAAGACCTCGGTGCCGAGATCACCTTGCTTCGTCAGGATTGCGCCAGCGGGAAAGCGTCCGAACTTGACCTTGCTGCTGCCGCCCATGACCCGGGCGGAGAGCGAACGTTCCAGCGCGGTCTCCACCGCCGTGACGAGCGCTTCGGAGTCTTGGTCACCCCATGGGGTGTGCCGCCCGAACGACTGGCGGTACCAGTCCTTGAAGTCCGTGAGACCCGACTTGTGCGAAAGGGTGCCGCCCTCGTCGTATACCCAGTGCCGGGGAAAGCGGCTGGCTCCGGTGAGTGTCCGGTCGACGCGACCGTCGACGTGCAATGTGAGCGAAAGCGTGGTCCACACCAGGGGTGCCTGCCACTGGATGAAAGGCCGACGCCGGACTCGCCGCGGTGCGGGCAGCCCGGTGCGGCCACCGGTGGTCTGCACGAAGCGCACCCATCCGTCTCCGAACTCGGGCTCCCGCTGGAGATCGGGCAGCTGCACCGCCTCGAACTTGTGATGGAGGCCGGCCACGCGCACCGTCGTCGAACCCATAAGACCGCCTCCCGCATAGCCACAATCGGTGACACGGCCCGAGGAGTCGACGTCGATCCACGCCCGCAGTTCGTTGGCAAAGCGAAATCGGTCGGCGGCTCGCAACGCCTCGAGGTCGAGGTCCTCAGAGGGCGGCGGCGGGTCGTAGTGGGTGATGCCGGAGTCGAAGGCCAATCGTTGGGCGCCCTCGATCGCTTCTGAAGGGATCCAGGACAGCGACGTCACCTTCCCCTCATGCCGTGTCGGTGTCTCGGTGGTCATAGAGCAAGCATCGCCCTCGCAAAAGGCGTTTGCGAGTGTGCTGACAGGCATGCGCCGGTGTACCTAGCACCACCCTTCCATGGGATGGTCGCCTCCTTTCACGGAGCACGGCGATGTGCGAAAACTGGGAGTGATGGATCTTCCCGACAGCGGTTCTGCCTCGTCGGCCTCGCCGGGGACGATTGACGTCCTGCTGGCTGACGACAATTTGATCGTTCGTGAGGGCGTGCGGGCCCTGATCGCCCGGCACCCCGACCTCCGCGTCGTGGGGGTGGCGGCCGACTACGACGAGGTCATCGAAGGAGCCCAAGCCTGTTCCCCTCACGTCCTCGTGACCGACATCCGGATGCCCCCGTCGTTCAACCGCGAGGGTATCGATGCCGCCAAGGAGGTACGGCACCGTCACCCGGGAACGGGCGTCGTCATCCTCTCGCAGTACGACGATCCGGAGTACGCCGTCTCCCTTCTGGCCGAGGGTTCGGCCGGCTACGGCTACCTCTTGAAGGATCACATCGCCGAAGGCGACCAGCTCGTCGACGCGATCCGGGCCGTGGCGACGGGTGGTACCGCTCTGGACCCTTCGATCGTGGAGGCCCTGTTGCGGCCCGTGACGACGAATGGCGGTCTCACGCCGGCCGAAGAGGCACTTCTGAGCATGGTGGCCGAGGGCAAGCCGATCAAGGCCATCGCGGTGGCTCGCCAGCTTCCGGCCGAGGCCATTGACGCTGAGGTCGAGGCGGTCTTCGTGAAACTCGCCGAGGGCGTTTCGGCCGGTACCCAAGGGGCCCTCCAGCGCCTACGCCTCCTGCACAAGGCGATCGTCGATCGTGAGGAGCAGGGGGAGACCCTCTCCCGCTTGCTTCCTGGCGGTCTGGCGGAAAAGCTTCGGCGTGATGGCAAGCACATTGGCGAGACGGAGCGTGTGGTGGTGACGGTACTCATGAGCGACATTCGCTCGTACTCGACCATCGCAGAGCATGCCGACCCCAGTCAGCTCGCAGGCCAGCTCAACGTGCATCGCGCCGCCATGAACGAGGCCATCCTCGGGGAGAACGGCACCGTGATGCAGTTCGTCGGCGACGCGGTGATGGCCGTGTTCGGGGCGCCCTTTGCCCAGGAAGACCATGCCGATCGCGCCGTGGCGGCCGCCTTGGCGATGCACGCCAAGCAGCACGCCATCAACTCACGGTGGGAAGAAGAGGGACTACCCGCCTTCGGGTTGGGCCTGGGGCTGTCAACCGGTGAGGCGGCAGCGGCGCTCCTCGGGTCCGAGGAGCGTTTGGAGTACACATTGGTCGGTGACACGGTCAACATGTCACAGCGGCTCCAACAGTTGGCGGCGGCGGGTGAAACAGTGCTCTCGGAAGGAACCCTGAAAGCATTGCAGCAGGCGGTGACCACGGTGGCCCTGGATCCGCAGCTGGTGAAGGGACGGGACACGCCGGTCGTCTCGTTCAGATTGGTCGAAGAGCCGGACCCGAAGACGGTCATGGCGCCAAGCGAAAGGCTTTGACATGGATGCCCTGGTGGTCCAGAAGGTCCGAAAGACATTCGAGGCTGAGAACGCCCCTGTGCGCGCGCTGCGTGGCGTCGACCTCGTCGTGCCGTCGGGGGACTTCGTCGCCCTCATGGGACCGTCGGGTTGCGGGAAGTCGACGCTCTTGAACCTGGTGGCCGGGCTCGACGTGGCGGACGAGGGCACCATTACGGTGGCAGGCGAACCGGTGACGGGTCGCACCGAGGACGAACTGTCCCAGTTGCGCCGCAAGCACATCGGCATCGTCTTCCAGTTCTTCAACCTGCTCGAGGGTATGACGGTGTTGGAGAACGTCGCCCTCCCGGCGGTCATAGCCGGCCGTAAGCGCCGTATGGCCGAGACACGGGCACGAGACCTGTTGGACCTCCTCGGCATCGGTGACAAGGCCTCGACGGTCCCGGGAATGCTCTCGGGTGGGCAGCGGCAACGACTCGCCATCGCCCGCGCCCTGGCCAACGAGCCGACCCTCCTGTTGGCCGACGAGCCCACGGGCGCGCTCGATTCCGAGGGAGGGCAGGAAGTCATCGAGCTCCTGAGCCGCTTGCACAACGGCGGTCAGACCATCGTGCTGGTCACACATGATCCCGGGGTGGCAGCGGCGGCCGAGCGAGTAGTCCGCATGCGTGATGGGCGCATCGTCGAAGAGAGCGCGGATCTCCCTGTCGGAGTGCTGTAGCAGTGGTCCCGGCTGCCCTCCGGGTAGCCACGTACCGCTTCCGAGCGACCTTCGGCCGGAGGTGGGGTAGCTACGTTGCCCTCGTCCTCCTGATCGCCCTGGTGGGTGGCCTCGCCATGGGTGCCGTGGCGGCTGCCAGGCGTACACAGTCGTCATTTCCCATCTACCTGGCCAGTACCTACCCCCCCGACCTCCAAGGCATCACGTCGTTCGTGAATCAAATGCCGGGCGCGGCGGGACGGGGCTACAACGGGGCCCTCCTAGCCAAGATCGCGCGCCTTCCCCACGTGAGCCAGTTTTCCTTTTTCGCCGGCCTCAACGTCATCCCGCTGAGCCGCACCGGAGTGCCCGAGAGCCCCCAGGCCTATCCGGCAGAGGCCGGTGAGGCGGCGGGATTGGGCACCGTCGGGTTGAACGGATTAGGCGGGAGCGTCGTCGAAGGGCGCATGTTCAAGGCTGGCCGCACCGGCGAGTTCGTCGTGACAACGGCCATGGCCCGAATATTCCACTGGCGCATCGGAGAGGTCGTCTCGTTCGGCGCGTATACGAACGCGCAATCCGCGTCGCCGGAGTACGGAACGGCGCGCCTCGTTCCCCACACGCGTTTCGAGGGCACGTTGGTCGGGATCGTGATCCAGAGTCAAGCCGTCGTCGAGGACCAGGTCGATGTCCCGGGGAACGCGGATCTCCTTCTCTTCACCCCGGCCCGTACGAGACCATTGCTCAGCTGCTGCACGTACTACACCGGGGCTTCGGTCAATGTGGCGGACGGTAGCCGAACCGTGCCGACGGTTGCCCGAGAGATACAGCACGTGCTCCCCGCTGGATTCAGCCCCTTCGCCGCCGATCCGGCAACTGCCCTAGACGCCAAGGCCGAACGGGCGATCAAGCCGGAATCGATAGCCCTCGGGGTGTTCGGAGGCATCGCCGCCCTGGCCGTCCTGCTCATCGCCGCGCAGCTGATCGGCCGCCAACTCCGGCTCGGCGCGGGCGACGTGGCCACCCTGCGGGCCCTCGGGGCGGGTCCCGCCATGGCGGTGAGCGATGCGTTCATCGGCATCGTGGGCGCCGTCATCCTCGGTTCCGTGTTGGCCGTCGGCGTCGCCATCGGGCTGTCGCCGCTTTCCCCACTCGGTCCGGTTCGGTCCGTCTACCCGAACCCGGGCGTCTCATTCGACTGGACGGTATTCGGATGCGGTATAGGCATCCTGGTCGCGGGCCTGACCGCTATGGCCCTTGTCCTGGCCTACCGGACCACGACACTTCATGGCAATCTGCAAGACGGTCACGGGCCGGCCCGCCGCTCGCGGGTCGTCGGCGCGGCGATGTCGGTCGGCCTGCCCCCCACGGCGGTCGCGGGTTTTCGCTTTGCCCTGGAGCCGGGGGCCGGCCGTCACGCGGTCCCTGTCCGCTCGGCCATCCTCGGTACGACGTTGGCTGTGATCGTGGGTATCGCGACCGTGACCTTCGGGTCCAGTCTCAATACGCTGGTGTCGCACCCGGCGCTCTACGGGTGGAACTGGAATTACGAGCTCAGCGCGGGGCAAGGAGGCGTTGTGCCCGGAGCCCACATCACGAAGCTCCTCGACGCCGACCGTCACGTCGCGACGTGGTCGTCGATCGACTTCTCCACCTTGCGGATCGATGGCCAGCCCGAGCCCGTGATCGCAGAACGGTCACGGGCCGCCGTGGCGCCACCCATACTCTCGGGCCACAGTGTCGAGAGCAGTGATCAGATCGTCCTTGGGACCGTCACGCTCTCACAGCTACGCAAACAGGTCGGTGACACCGTGACGGTCAGCAACGGGGTTGCGGCTCCGAGGAGCCTGCGCATAGTGGGAACGGCGACGCTTCCCACCATCGGCGGCGGGAATGAGCACCCGGAAATGGGGACGGGGGCGCTCGTTCCCAACCTTGTCCTTCCCTCGCATTCCAACGACGGCTACCAATTGGCGGGGGCGGCTCCGGGCCCGGACGCCGTCCTGGTGCGCCTCGAGCCGGGAAGCGGCTCCGCCGGCCTTCTCTCGCTGCGAAGAATTGCACAGGCCACGAGCACGCCGGCCGACTACGGGGTATCGGTGCTCTCCGTCCAGCGGCCGGCCGAAATCGTGAACTACCGGTCCATGGGTACGACGCCGGCCATACTGGGCGCGGCCCTTGCCGGGGGCGCCATGATCGCGCTCGGCCTCACCTTGGTGGCGTCTGTTCGGCGCCGTCAACGCGACTTGGCCCTCTTGAGAACACTCGGCTTCACCCGGCGGCAACTGGCGGTCACGGTCGCCTGGCAGGCCAGCATCGCCATCAGCATCGGGACCATTCTGGGCATCCCCCTGGGAATTGTGGTCGGCCGATCCCTGTGGGAGCTGTTCGCCCACGAGATCAGTGTGGTGCCATCACCGAGTGTCCCGGTGACCATTGTCGTCCTGATTGCCCTTGGCGCCGTTGTGGTTGGCAATGTGGTTGCCGCGCTCCCCGAGCGTATGGCGGCCCGAACATCGACTGCCCTCTTATTGCGGGCCGAATGAGGAGTGCGGAGAAGATGGACGTAGTCATGAACGAAACCGTCGTCGAGATGGTCACGCCACAACCGAAGCCGTCATCGTCCCAGGTCGCACTGCACGTCTTGCTGTTCGTGGTCACGGTGGTCATCGTCGTCGTCGGTCTGCGAACTCGTGTCGCGAACGGCATGGCCGCGGTGAACGCGGTGGCGTTCGGACTGGCACTCGTATGGGCGATCACAGCCGTGGTTGCCAGCCATTTCTCCGACCGCCCCTCGGGCAGAGTGAGCCCATACCCGCTGCTGATCGCGGCGGACTCATTGCTCGCCGCCGTGGCGCTCGCCGCCGGTCGCCTGGCCCAGCACGAGAGCGTTCACTCGTACGGCGCAGCAAAGTCGGTTGCCACGATTACGGCGCTCTTGGTCACGGCCGTTTCGTTTCACCTTCTGCTGGCTCTCCCCGACGGGCAGTTGTCCGGAACGGGGCGCCGGACGGTGGTTGTCGTTGTCTACGTGGCCGCTCTGGCGGCCGGCCTGTCTCTTGTCATCGGGAAGGACGTGTTCACGATCCTCGAGGGCGGCATCAGCTGGTCCATAGCCGCAGTGGGGGCGCTGCTTCCTCTCCGGCTCCGCTATGCGGGCGCGGTCGGGCACCATCGAGAGCGCCTGCAGTGGTTCGCCATCGGGGCGGTCCTCGCTGGTGCCGTCGCGTTGGTTGTCGCCGTGCTCCATGTGCTGATCAACTGGCCGCGCCCCTTGGGCGCGGTTGCCGCAGGTGGCACGGTGCTCGTGCCGCTGTCTCTCATGGCGGGCGAGTCTCGCCGACTCGCAACACAGAGTGGGCGGATGCTGGTCCGGTCGTTCACGGTGTTCGGTTTTGTGGCTCTGGTGTCGGCGATCTACCTGGTGGTCGTGCTCGGTTTGGGCCACAAGCCGAGCACGACGACTGATCGGACGACACTGGGGCTCTCGATGTTGGCGACCGGCATCGCCGCCGTTGTGTTCGTCCCGGCCCGAGAGCGGTTCGTGAGCTCGGCTACCCGATTTGTCTATGGCGCCAGGCAAGCGCCGGACGAAGTCCTCCGGACCTTCGGCAGTCGGTTGACGCGAGCCATACCGATGGACGAGCTCCTGCTGCAGTTGGCCGAATCGCTCCGCAAGACCATGGGATTGGTGAGTGCCGAGGTGTATACCGGCATGGGCGAAGTCCTGGAGAGGGCGGTTTCGGTTCCCGATGCAGGCCCCCTGTCCATTGTGGTGACGAGCCGCGAGCGTCCCGTCGTCACCCGGGCTGGAGTGTCGGGCAGCGCGTGGGTATCGGTCTGGTTGCCGGCCCTTCTCGACGGCCGGGCCCAAGCCCAGCTCCGGGTGGCTCCGATCAGCCATGCCGGTGAGCTCCTCGGTCTGGTCGTCGTCGAAAGGGCGTCAGGCGACGACCTCTTCTCCGAGGATGACGATCGTGTGCTCACGGACCTGGCTCGACAGGTGGGACTGGCGTTTCACAACTCGCAACTCGACACGGCACTCCAGACCACCCTGGACGAGCTCCGGAAGCAAGCGGATGCCTTGCGAGAATCCCGGGCACGTATCGTGGCCAGTGGCGACGCCGAGCGGCGGCGCGTCGAACGGAACCTGCACGATGGCGCACAACAGCACCTCGTGGCACTGGCCGTGAACCTGCGCCTTGCGCGCGATGTCATCGCAGATGATCCGGCCGCCGGCGCCGAAATGCTCGATGAGCTTGCAGGGGAAGTGCAGGAGACAATTCAAGAGCTGCGAGAGCTCGCCCACGGCATCTACCCGCCGCTCCTCGTGGACAGCGGCCTGGTGGAGGCGCTGCGCGCCGCGGCCAATCGCAATCCGCTCTCGGTCGATGTCGTGGCCGAAGGTATCGGCCGTTATTCCTCAGAGACCGAAGCCGCCATCTACTTCTGCTGTTTGGAGGCGCTGCAGAACGCAGCCAAGCACGCCATCGACGCGCACGTGGAAGTGCGGTTGTGGGAAGAGTCGGGTGGGCTCCTTTTCTCGGTGAGCGACGATGGGCCCGGTTTCGACGTGGAAAAGGCACAGCGCGGGCACGGGTACATCAATATGGCCGACCGGCTGGGCGCCATCGGCGGTACGGTGCGGTGGGAGTCCTCGCCGGGCCATGGCGCCCGGGTCAACGGCTCGGTGCCGCTGATCTGATCCGATCAACGGTTCTCAGGTCGTGATGAATTCTCCCGAATCCCGCTCGGCCCACAACCGCTTGAGGATGTCGGCGCCAAGGTGCTCCTTGTTGATGTAGGCGCGGGCTCCGCTCGTTGCCGCCTCCGGAGGGAGATCGCCGACCTCGTAGGTGGAGCACAGGACCACCATCACTTCGGGGTGGGATGAGACGATCCGTCGGGTCGCCTCGATGCCGTTCATCTCCGGCATGTTGATGTCCATCAGGACCAATGCGGGTTGGAGCTCGTCGGCCATGGCGATGGCCTCCGCCCCGCTCGCCGCTTCACCTGCGAGGTCGAACTCAGGCGAGCGTCGCAGGACGGCCTTCATGGCAGAACGAAAAGGTGCCTGGTCATCCACCACGAGCACGGGGAGCGGGTCACTCATCGATCCATCATCGCATGCAGCTCCACCCGTCACGATGGTACTGGCACCCTCGAGCCAGTGGGGTCAGCCTCCCCCGGGATCGCTCAGGTACACCAAGACCGCCTTGACCCTTCGGTTGACTTCTTTTTCTTCGGTCAGTCCCAGTTTCGAGAAGATGGAGTTCGTGTGCTTCTCGACCGCACGCTCCGAGACCTGCAACGACGAGGCGATGGCGGCGTTGCTCTTTCCTTGCGCCATTTCTCCGAGGATTTCCGACTCACGGGGCGTCAACCACGAGAGGTCCGACGTGCGGCGGGTCGAGCGCGCTTGGATCAGCTCGTCGACCACCACGGGATCGATCATCGAGCCCGCTTGCGCCACGGTGTGGATGGCCTGCGCCAGCTCGTTGACCCCGGCGACCCGTTCCTTGAGGAGATACGCCCTTCCGGCGGAGCCGGTTTCCAACAAGGCCAACGCATAGGCCGGCGCCGTGAACTGGCTGAGGACGACAACCCCGACCTGTGGCCGATGCTTCCGTAGCCACGATGCGGCCTGAATGCCCTCATCGGTACCCGTCGGCGGCATCCTGATGTCGGTCACGACGACGTCAGGCTCTTCCTTCTGGATCAGATCGAGGAGCTCGGGCAGGTCGCAGGCGGTACCCACCAGCTCCAGGTCGTCTCGGGCGTCGATGATCCGGGAGATGCCCTCCCGGAGCAGCACATTGTCCTCGGCGAGCGCCACGCGGATGACAGCCATTTGAGGGATCACGGTAGCGCGAAGGGGCTGTGAGCACCGGCCAAAGCGAATTTTGAGGCCGGATGACCTGTAGTGCTGGTACCAGCCATCGGGTGGATGCTGCCACCCTTGGCCGGCGCGGGCCGGTTCCGGCGAGACTTCCCCGGTGGGGTGGTGGGACATCGAGGGTCCGCAGGTGCGCTGGCCGTGAGGGCTCCCAGACGCAGTGGAGCCTCCCCGTGACACCACATGCGCTCGGTACGGCGTGGTACCGGTTTCGAGCCACGTTCAGCCAGCGGTGGGGTGCCTATCTGTCCGTCGTCCTCCTCATAGGGTTGGTCGGCGGAGTGGCCATGGGAGGCCTCGCCGCGGCTCGCCGCACCCAAGCGTCCTTCAGCACGTTCCTGGCCAGCACCAACCCACCGGACCTGGTCGTCACGATCTACGGAGCCAACGCAAACAACGCGTCGTCCAACCCCAACTATTCGCCCAGGCTGACCGACGAGATTGCGCACCTGCCCGATGTGCGCAACGTGAAGGCGGGGATATTGCTCTCTGCCGCACCGCTGCGGGCCGACGGTGCGCCTCGACTGGCATCGACCGCGTTGGCTTACCCGATCGCGAGTGTCGACGGCCTCTTTTTTGATCAAGATCGAGTCGCAGTGACGCAGGGCCGGATGGCTGATCCCGCAAAAACCGACGAAATCATGATGACCCCTCTCGCGGCGCATCAGCTTGGCTTCCACGTGGGCGAGACGATCCCCTATGGCATCTATTCGCAAGCACAGGAAGAGGAACCGGGAATTGGCACCCCGCGTGTAGCGCCGACGATCCGGTTCAATGCAAAATTGGTAGGGCTTGCGACGTTGAGCTCGGAGATCGTCGAGGATGACATCGATCGTGTCCCGACATTCATCATCTTGACGCCGGCCCTGGTCCGAGAGGTACTGGCCCACGCAAAGCAGCAATTTTCGGGGGCAGAGACGTTCGGAATACAGACAGTCGATGGCAATCGCGACGTACCGGCAGTGGAGTCGGAGCTGGCCCGGCCGGTACCCCGCGGCGTCATCTCGACGGTACATGCCACCGCTCCAGTGGCGGCGAAGGCCGATCGAGCCATAAAGCCCATTGCCATCGCGCTCGGTGTGTTCGGCGGCGTCGCGCTCCTCGCTGCGTTACTGATTGCGGGCCAAGCGATTTCCCGACGAGTGCGCGCAGGTGCAGACGACGTGACGGTGCTCCGGTCCCTCGGCGCCGACCAGCTGACCGTCGCGGCAGACGGGCTGATAGGAATTCTCGGAGCCGTTGTGTGCGGGACGCTCTTGGCTGTCGGCGTGGCGGTGGCCCTCTCGCCACTTTCGCCATTGGGACCAGTGCGTGCGGTCTATCCGTCAGGAGGGGTCGCGGCAGATTGGGCCGTGTTGGGTTTCGGCGTGGTCGTGCTGATGGTCGGGCTCAGCGCGACTAGCCGTGCTCTTGACATTCTGGGGCTTGCCCCACCGCGTGGTACGCCGAGCCAGGCTTGCGCCCCCCGCAACGTCAAGGCTGGCCCAAGCCGGAGCGGCCGCCGGACTGCCCGTGTCGGGCGTCGTCGGAGTGCGCATGGCACTCGAATCGGGGAGTGGCCGGACGGCCATGCCGGTGCGGTCGGCGCTCCTCGGCACCGCGCTTGCCGTCGCACTGGCGGTGACCACCGTGACCTTTGGCAGCAGCCTGCAGACACTGGTGACGCACCCTCCCCTCTATGGCTGGAATTGGTCGTACATGTTGAGCCAGGTTGGTTCGGGGGGTGGCAATGTTCCCCCTCAGGCCTTTGCCCTGCTGGCCCGGGACCCCGACGTGGCGGCCTACACCGGGGTCTCGTACCAAGAAGCGGACATTGACGGACAGAACATCCCGTTCCTCTTTGGCCAAACGCACGCCAAGATCTCGCCGGCGATGCTTTCCGGCCATGCCGTCGACAAGAAGAACCAGATCGTGCTCGGTGCGGCCACCATGGCACAGCTCCACAAGCGACTGGGCGACACCGTCACGGTCTCCTACGGCAGCGCCAAAGACGCTCCGATCTATGTCCCGCCCACGAAGCTCGTCATCGTCGGTACGGCCACCTTCCCGGCAGTGGGATTCGCCAGCATCGTGTCCGATCACACATCCATGGGCACTGGAGCGTTCGTCTCGACTGCCACGTTGCCCGCCAAATTCCAGCAGGCCATGGAGAGTCCCGATCCGACGCTCAACGGACCGAATCTGGCGTTGGTGCGGTTACGCGCCGGTATCTCACCCTCGGTCGGATCGAAGGATCCGCAACGAATCGCCCGTGCCGCCAACAGAGCCTTCGCCGTAGTCCCCAATGGGGGCGGTGCGGGTGACACGATCGCCGTGGTCGGTGTCCAACGCCCGGCCGAGATCGTCGACTACCGCACCATCGGCGTGACGCCCATCCTTCTCGTTTCGGGTCTCGCGCTGGGAGCCGTGACCGCACTGGCCCTGACCTTGACCGCATCGGTGCGCCGGCGCCGACGCGACCTGGCTTTGTTGAAGACGCTCGGCTTCACCCAACGCCAGCTCGCCGCCGCTGTCTCCTGGCAGGCTTCCGTCGCGGCCGTGGTGGGGATCGTGGTGGGCGTGCCCCTCGGCATCGTCCTCGGGCGATGGTTATGGGTCCTGTTCGCCCGATTGATCTACGCCGTACCCGAACCCACCGTGCCGGTCTTGTGGGTGGCGCTCATCGCCCTCGGTGCTGTCGTCCTGGCCAATGTCGTCGCAGCCGTTCCCGCACGAAGTGCCGCGCGCGCCTACGGCCCTCATGCTCCGGGCTGAGTGAGGCTGCTGGCGCCGCACCCTCTCCTCAGGCCGACGTCGTCGGAGTGGTCGAGGGCGACGGCGCCTTCGACGTAAGGATGCGGCGTATCTGCTGCACGTCGTCTCGGGCCTTGGTGATGTTGCCATTCGCAGCCTGTACGGAACCACGTGACGCCGTCAGCAGGTCATGGTCGGCATTCCACTGCGAGGGTGTGTAGCCCAGCAACGTCGTGGCGACCGCTGCGGTGCCGTTCGTCGCTGATTGGATCTGGGCGTTCAGGTCGTCGATGAGGGGCTGCACGGCGGTTCGGTTTGATGGGTTCACGTGCGAGGCCGCTTTGGCCGAGAGGGTGGTGAGATCGGGGATCGTCGTGGCGTCGATGCCATCCGCCGTGGCGGCCAAGCGCGCAGCCGGGAGGACAAGAGCCAGCACGCGGTACGAGGTGAAGATGGTCGATGCATCCGCTTGCGCTGTCGCGACGGTCGTATCGCCGGCGATCTTGGTTCCGAGCGCCTGGAGGGGTGCGATGTCAGCCTGCAGATACGACGCCAATGAAGCGCTGCTCGAGCCAAGGAGGCCGGTCCCATTGACCTTCGAGATGGCCGCATTGAGGTCATGCACCCGCAGCGTGATGGCGGCCGCCGCCTTCGCCTGGATGCCGGGAAGTGTGGTTGTGCCCGCACCGGGCGTCGCGGCGAACGCAGCCGCGCTGCCCAGTCCAACTAACGCGGCGGTGCCCAGCGCCACTGTTCCCAGAATGATTCTGTTCTTCGACACGGGTCCTCCTCTCCTGGGATCACGAGGTGACCCAGCGTTGTTCCTTCTCTGAGAGTGAGGTCGTTGCGTCATGTTTGTGTGCGCCAAACATCATGGTTTTGTAATGGCTGCCCGATTTACGCCCTTTTCGCTCCGTAAAGTGCGAGGCTTGGGGTCGTGGAAGAGCAACACGGCACCGTGGTGGTGATTGAAGACGACCCCCATATTTCGGACCTCGTCGATCTGTACCTTCGTCGGGATGGCTATCGCGTGCTGCTCGCCCGAGACGGTGAGCAGGGCTTGAACCTCATCCAGCAGGAGGAGCCCTGGATCGTTGTTCTCGACGTGGGCCTCCCGGGCGAGCTCGACGGCTTCGATGTGTGTCGCCGCATTCGGGCCAAGGGGAATCTTCCGGTCCTGTTCCTGACCGCCCGTGACGACGAGGTGGATCGCATTCTCGGGCTCGAGCTGGGGGCGGACGACTACCTGGTGAAGCCGTTCTCACCCCGCGAGTTGGTGGCCCGGGTGCGGGCCATCCTTCGCCGCACTCGGGACGTCGCCCCTCCGCAAGAAATCGTCAGCATCGGAGACCTCGAAGTGGACCTGCGGCGTCGCGAGGCTCGCCGCAGTGGAGAGGTTGTCCCTCTGACCACCCGCGAGTTCGATCTCCTCACCTTCTTGTCCGGGAACATCGGTCTTGCCCTGTCGCGGCACCAGCTTCTCGAAGGCGTATGGGGTGCCGATTGGTATGGCGATGAACGCACGGTCGATGTCCATGTCGCCCAGCTCCGCAAGAAGCTGGGCGACAGCCTCCCACTGGCCACAGTGTGGGGCGTCGGTTATCGGTTCGGATGAAGGGAACTCTGTGCGCCGCCGCCTGATGATGGCCTTTATCGGACTCGTGGCCGGCGTGCTCATTATCGCCGGTGCGGGAAGCATCATCTTGACCCATAACGCGGCGCGCACACAGGCGATGCAGCAGTTGGTGACGGAGGCGGAATCACTTACTGCAGGGACGAGCCATACCCAGCGCCTTGTGGTGCTGCAAGCCGTGCGAAAAGTCCTGCGCCTCGAAGACGCGCGGTTTGTTCGAGTGAGTGCCCGGGGGATCGTGACTTCTGCGCTCCCGTCTGGCTTGACGTCGACGGAACTGAATCCGCAAGCCCTTCTGGCAGGGGACACCGTCTCGGGGCGGAATGGCAACTTTGTCTTTGCCGCCGCCCCGATCACGCTCACACCCCTCGAGCATGCGCAGCTCAGACTCGGCGGCCAGATCGCCGTCGTCCTGACCCGCGACGTGGGCGACGTCGGCCCAAGCTGGGGCTATTTCCTCGCGTCGGGAGGGCTCGCTCTGCTTGTTGCCGCGCTCGTCGCGTGGCAACTGAGCCGTCGCCTCTCCCGACCGATGGTCGAGGCCATGGAGGCGACGGCGCGCATCGCGGCGGGGAACCTCGACAGCCAGGTACCCCAAAGGGCCCACGACTATGCCGAGTCTGCGTCGTTGGCCCGTTCTATCAACGAGATGGCTCAGGCGCTCAAGGATGGGCGAAGCCGGGAACGGCATCTCCTCCTGTCGGTCTCGCACGACCTGCGAACGCCGCTCACTTCAATCCGCGGCTTTGCTGAGGCGATCACGGACGGTGCGGTCGAGGACACCTCGAAGGCGGCAGAGGTGATCATCGCGGAGTCCCGGCGGCTGGAGCGATTGGTCGGTGACCTGCTCGACCTGACAAAACTCGAATCCAGGCAGATGTCGATCAACGCGCGGCCAACCGATGTGGCGGAAGTCGTGCACACAACCGCGGAAGGATTCCGGCCTCCGGCCGAGAGGAGTGGCGTGAGCCTTGTGATAGAGGTGCCGCCGGACCCAGTGGGACCGATGCTGATCGACCCCGATCGCTTGGCGCAGATACTGGCCAATCTCCTTGAAAACGCGCTCGCATTCGCGCGCTCCCGCGTGACCGTTGTGCTGCGTGCCGGTTCCCCGGTGATGCCCGAGACACAGATCATCACGGTGGAAGACGATGGTCCAGGCATCCTGCCCGCTGACGTCGAGCGAGTGTTCGAACGCTTCTACCAAGCCGATCACGGTCCGAGCCGCCGATTCGGGTCAGGGCTCGGATTGGCGATCGTCGCAGAGTTGGCCTCGGCCATGGACGCCACGACGCGGGCCGAGTCGCCTATCGACCGCAACGGAGGGTCGCGCTTTACGGTGATCCTCGGGGCCAACAAGCAGGCACCCGGCTGACCCAGGGTCTCCATCTGGCCGTGCCACCAGGGCCTCCCAGATGGCAGGCGATCAGGCTGGACTCGGCGCGGCTGGCACATCGCTGCCGCAGAACTTGCACTTCGTCGCCGCGAGCGGCAGGCCACCGGACAGACAGCTCGGGCATTCCTTGGTGGGAGCTGGGTCACCGAAGACCGTCGTTCCCCTTTTCTTCATATAGGCCCGGTAGGGAACGACCAGAACGAAGTACACGACGGCCATGAAGATGATGAAGTACACGATGGCCGCAATGAACGCACCAAGGTCGATTCTCTGTCCGTTGATGGTCCACCCGAGGCCTTTGGCCGCGGCCCCGCCGCCACCCGTGGCGTTGATCAGTGGCGTGATGACGTTGTCGGTGAAGGCCTTGATGAGTGTGCTGAATGCAAGGGCGACAACGAGGCCGACCGCAATGACGATGAGGTCGCCCTGCATGAGGAAGTTCTTAAAGCCCTTGAGCATCGTTCACTCCTTCGCTAGTGGTCCGTACGCCTCGACCCCCTCGGGCGCTGGAAGTACGAGGAAGACGATAGTGACAATCGCTTCTCAGGTGGGAACCCTGTGGAAGTCCGGCGTCGCCCTAAGCCGCCGAGCGGTGTACCAGTACGGGGCAGTGAGCGTTCGTGGCGCAGAACTCGCTCACCGATCCGATGAGCATTCCGACGAACTCGCCGTGCCCACGACTCCCGACGACCAAGAGTTCCGCCCCCTTTGACGCCTCGACGAGGAGAGGGGCGGGATGCCCCTGCAGCACGCGTGTGGTTATCTGGATTGTGGGGTGTCGTGCCAGTACATCGGCTTCTGCCTCGGCGAGGGCTTTTTGCACATTCTGTTGCGGATCGAACCCGGTAGGAATGGGCACGGCCCAGCCAAAGGTCATCGGCCAATCCCATGTCGCGACGATCTGCAACGTCGAATTGGTCAGTTCGACCTGTCGCGCCGCCCACTCGAGGGCCTCCAGCGAGGCGGCAGAACCGTCGATTCCCACGACGATGCCAGTCGCCTTGGCTGCTCCCTCTGTCGCCATTACAGGCTCTCCTCTCGATCCTTCCCGACGGGGTCAATCTCAGGTCAGACCGTAGCCCTTCCCTGCTGCACGCTGCGCAACGGTGAACCTGCCGGCGACCGTGACGGCCTGGCACAGACGTACCCGTCCGCTACTGCGATGGACGGACCAGGACTGCCGCACCATTGACACGATCTTGAGCCAGGTCGACAAGCGCAGCGTTGGCATCATCGAACGCATACGCACTGGTCGAGACGTTGATCCCGATCCGTGCCGCCGTTTCGAGGAACTCTGCCCCGTTCGCCCGCGTATTCGCCGTCACGCTGCGCAGAGATCGTTCCTCGAAGAGATGACGGTCGTAGTTGAGCGACGGAATGTCGCTCAGATAGATCCCAGCAATCGCCAGGGTGCCGCCGCGGTCAAGCGCCTCCATGGCCCGCGGCACGATGGTTCCGACGGGCGCGAACAAAATGGCGGCATCCAACCGCTCGGGTGGCATGTCCGTCGCGTCCCCCGCGCTGCTCGCCCCAAGCTCGAGGGCGAGCTCGCGAGCGGCCGGAGACCGGGTCATGACATGGAGTCGGGCCCCCTCGGCGAGGGCAATCTGAGCGGTGAGGTGGGCTGACCCACCAAATCCATAGATTCCGAGACGGCCACCAGGCGGAAGGCCCGAACAGCGCAGGGCTCGGAAGCCGATGATGCCTGCGCAAAGGAGCGGCGCAGCCTCGATATCGCTGAAGACGTCAGGAATCGGATAGGCGTAACCCTCGTTGACGATCACGTACTCGGCGTAACCGCCATCGACGTCCCAGCCCGTGAAGCTGGGGTTCAGGCAGAGGTTCTCACGGCCACTGCGGCAGAAGCGGCAAAGCCCGCAGGTATGAGCCAACCACGGGACCCCAATGCGATCACCCGGGTTGAATCGGGTGGATTCGGGCCCGACCGCGTCGACCCGTCCCACGACCTCGTGGCCCGGAATGACCAAATGATGCCTGGGTGAAAGGTCGCCCTCCGCCAGATGGAGGTCCGTACGACAGACGCCGCAGACGCTTACACGCACCCTGACCTGCCCGGTTCCCGGTTCTGGAACGTCCCGTTCCACGAGCGCAAGTGGATGCGTGCTCATCTGGCCCGGCACGTCGACCGCCCAAGCCCGCATCTTCCCTGCCGTCACGGCTCGCTCCTTCTCCCGCCCCATTCACTCTTTCACCGCTAGGTCTCCTCGACAACGTCGCCGGCGGACCGCCGAGGCCGTATCTATTCTCGATGCTGGCCCGGTTCGATAAGGCCGC
>PMLV01000126.1 GCA_003160635.1 Acidimicrobiaceae bacterium
TGGCCGACGAGGCCTGCCTGCTCAACCGGGGTGAGGTGGTCTTCTCGGGCCCGGCCGACGACCTCCAAAGCGACGAGATCTTCGAGCGCTACTTCGGGATAGAGATCAGCGCCTGAGGTCCGATGACCGGGCGAACGCTCCGGACTAGGCGAGATGGTGGGCGGCGTGCCGGACGGCCGGCATCACCTCGGAGACAAAGAGGTGTCGTGTGGCTTCTTCCGCGTCGGGGTCGAAGATGACGCCGACGGTGTGAAAATGGTCGATCCCGAGCGCGACGAGCCGCACGAGCCTCTCGACGCAGTGCTCGACCGATCCCACAATGGCGAAGCGATCGATGAAGTCGTCGGGCAGCGCGTCGTCTGCCATCTTGTCGACGGTGGCGTGCCGGGTCATGTCGTATTCCTCGCGTAGCCGGCCCAGCACGGGAGTGTCGTCGCGGGGCGACGGTGCGGCGGGGTCGAGGACCTTGAAGCGCGCCAGGCTCGCCACCATGGGCCTCGCCCATGCGCGCGCCTTGCCCAGATCGTCGTGGGGGATGACGATCACCTGTGCCCCCAGCTTGAGGTCTTCGGGGTCGAGCCCGGCAACCTGGCGGGCATGGCGTGCCAAGGCCACAGCTTCTGCCACCCGCTCGCCTTCGGCGCCCACGCTGACGGTGACTCTTTCCGCGATCCGTGCGGCCGCGGCAATGACGTGGGGTCCTGTCACGGCGACGTCGAGGGGCACCTTGGGGAGTCCTTCGGGGATCCATGCCAGGCGTGATCCCTGCGGCATGCGTCCGCCCACGGCCCGCTCCGGCGCGGCGTCGAATGCGACCTCCTCACCGCGCAGCAATGCTTGGAGGACCACGAGCGCGTGTTCGAACTGGCGCACCGGGACCGGGCCGCGACCGAGGAAATGGCGCCGGCCGTGACCGACAGTTCGCGCGTCAGGGTGTTCGTGACCCCGGTGCCCAGCAGCAACCGTGACGTTGACGCGGCGGCGGCGCCGAGGATCACGTAGGGGTCGCCGGCCAGTGACTGCGAGTCCATGGCCATATGGCCGTCCCAGCCCTCTTCCTCGAGTTGTCGGGCCAGTGCGGGCGGAAACGAGGAGAGGGGCCCTCCGGCCCGCCAAAACTCGAGATCAGGGCCCGGGCCCGCCGCCTCACCCCGTGGCACGGTGGCACGGCTTTGTATAATCAATTAGATTACTCATCGGAATTGCGCAACATTAGCTATCAGCCGTGCTGCGAGCACGTGAGACTTGGATGCATTCTCCACCATGGACTTTGCTTGGTCAGAGGAAGAGGAGCGATTCCGGGCGGAGCTAGAAGGCTTCGTTGTCGAGCATCTACCCGAAGATTGGGACCGTCCGCCGGGAAGCCTCGGCAGTTCGGTCTGGAGTCCGGCCACCGGCGCCTTCGCCCAAGCGCTGGCGCAGCATAGGTTGCTCGTTCCGAGTTGGCCGAAGGAGTACGGCGGCAACGCCGCACCGGGGCGGACGTCGACGTCATTGCCGAACGCGGGCGCGTGACCCAGGGCTCGGGGCCCCTGCACACCGAGGTGTTCTGGTCGCCACGTCACGCCAATGTCCTCAAGCCGGTCATCTGTGCGGTCAATGGAGTCTGCGCCGGAGCCGGCCTGCACTTCGTCGCAGACGCCGACATCGTCCTCGCCAGCCCTGCCGGCTCGTTCATGGACACGCATGTGAATGTGGGCATGGTCGGCGGAGTCGAGAACACCGCGCTGGCGTATCGTCTCCCGTTGGGCAGCGTGCTGCGGATGACCCTCATGGGAAAGGACTACCGGATGCCCGCGACGAGGGCGTACGAACTCGGTCTGGTCGACGAGGTGATCGAGCAGGACCAGTTGATGAAGTCCGCCCAGGAGATGGCGGCGGTGATCGCTGCGAACTCGCCGGCCGCGGTGCAACGATCGAAGCAAGCGATCTGGCAGTCGCGGGAAGTCGGGTATGCCCACGCCGCAGAATACGGGTGGGCGCTGGTCCGCATGCACTGGGGGCACCCTGACTTCCGCGAGGGCCCCTTGGCGTTCCGGGAGAAGAGGCCGCCGAATTGGGCCAGCACGTGAGCCGTTCGAACCGTCCGGGGAGATCCTCCCCGCAGGTCAACAGAAAGGGTGGGGGCCATGGCGATTGTACAAGAGCCGGTAGCTGAGCAATCCATCGGACGCACAGAGGCGCGCTACCGAGCGCGCACGCCGAAGTCACGTGCCGCTTTCGAACGCAACCAGGTGGCGGTACCCGGTGGGGTTCCCGGCGGATTGGGCGTGATGCTGCCCTATCCCCTCTACATCGAACGGGCCCAAGGCCGCCACGTATGGGATGCCGACGGTCACCGCCTGGTGGACCTGCTCAACGGCGACTGGGTCTTCCCTCTGGGTCACGGGAATCCGAAGATCAACGCGGCGATCACCGCACAACTGCAAAAGGGGATCACGTTCTGCCAACCCGAACCCGACCTGCAGTATGCGTTGTCGCAGTTGATCCAGGAGCGGATCCCGTCCATGGAGCGCATGCGGTTCACGACGTCGGGCACGGAAGCGACGATGATGGCCCTGCGGGTGGGCCGAGCCTTCACCGGCCGACCAAAGATCGCGAAGATCATGGGGGGCTATCACGGGACACACGACGCCTCGGTCATTGCCAACGGGCGCTACACCGATCCGACATTCGTGCCGCGGGGTCTGATTCCGGGGACCAAGGAGAGCGTGGTCCTCTTGCCGTACAACCAGCCGGACGAGTGTGAGCGGATCATCAGGGCCGAGGCGGAAGAGCTGGGTGCCGTCATCGTCGAGCCGATGCTGGGCGGTTCGGGAATGATCCCGGCCACCAAGGAGTACCTCGAGCGCCTCCGAAGGGTGACGTCGGAATGCGGCGTGGTGTTGATCTTCGACGAAGTGGTCACCTGCACCCTTGGGCCGCACGGAGCGCAAGGCCGGATGGGTGTCATTCCCGACCTGACCACCATGGGAAAGGCGCTCGGCGGCGGCCTGCCCTTGGGGGCCTTCGGGGGGAGGTCCGACATCATGGATCTCGTCGACTCGGCTCTGTACCCCTTCGACCGCCCCGTGCGCCACGCCTCGACGGTTGGCGGAATCCCGATCTGCCTGGCCGCGGGCGTGGCCCAGCTCGAACAGTTGACCCCCGAGGTGCATGCGCACATCGAGGCCCTGGGCGAGCAGGTGCGATCCGGTGTGGGGGCTCTGGCCACGCGGCTCGGGGTGCCCCTGCAGGCCACAGGCCTGGGCCAGTTCTTCGGGCTGCACTGGACCTCGGTGCCGGTGGTCGACATCGACACGGCCTTCACCAGCGACTCGGACATCATCGGACGCATCGCACTCGGCCTGTGCAACGAGGGCTACCTGTGCTTCTACTTCAATGTGATGGGTGTCCTGAGCCTGCCGATGACCTCGGAGGACATCGAGGGCTTCCTGCAGGCGCTGGAGGCCACCCTCAAGGAGAACGATCTGTGTTGAGGGAGCGGGAGCCGAGCGACACCGTACGACGCACCAGATGAGCGAACGTATCCGGTTGCGCCACATGCACGAGGTGGGGCGCCCCTGCCACTTCGAACAGCTCCGCCGAGAGAAATGATGCGAGCTGCCGAGCGACGTCGTCGTAGCCGTCCCTGCCGCCGGAGCCACATCCGACCACGATCGGTGACGGCACCGAGGAGAGCGCAAAGGGCTCGCGCAGGATCGATCGCATGTCGGCGTGAAGGGAGGCGCCCTCGGCCCGATACCCCGATCGTTGCGCCGCCGGGAGCGCCTGCCACGCCGCCTCGCCCATTGCGGCCCGCGTGTAAAGCTCACCGAGCTTGAACACATCTCCAGATTCCACCAGCCTTGCCGTGGCAGCTTGCATGCGGGTGTCCGGCCACCACGACGTCCACACGAGGGGAGGCTCCCACAGTCCCAGCGCGGGGATGAGCTCTGGGGCCTTCACGGACGCGGCCATGGCCACGATGCCGCCGAAGCTGTGCCCGACGACAGGGGTGGGTGTCCCGTCCAACATGGCGATGAGGTCGTCGGCGTGCTCGAAGATGTCGCCCGTGGGCTTGGGCGGATGACCGGCCCGTTGCCCGTATCCCCGACGGTCGTACGTCGTCACGGTGTAGCCGGTCAGTTCCCTGACCGTCGCGTTGAAACTCCGCGCGCGATCCGGCGCGCCGTGCACGAGAACGACCCGCGGTGGTGCACCGTGCGCCCCCGGCATCTCATCGACCATTGCAGCGCCCTCGATCTCGCGCGTCAACCTGAGGTGTTCTGATGCTTGTCTCGGACATTCTACGTGACGCCGCGACGGTGAGCCCGGGTGCAGTGTGCGCGACCCTCGAGCAACGTGAATTGACATTCGGGGAGTTGGCGGTGCGGACGGGACATATGGTGCAGACCCTCCTGTCCATCGGGATCGCCAAGGGTGATCGCATTGCCTGCTGGAGCGACATCTCCCTCGACGTCCTTCCGGTCTTCGGGGCGGCGGCACAGATCGGAGCCGTCTTCGCCCCGCTGGACGGGCGGTTGGGCGCCGATGAAGTCCTCCCCCTGGCGTCCTATCTGAGGCCCCGCGCCCTCATCTCCGATCGGGGCCACGCGGCGGACGTAAGGGGCGTCGCCGTCGAGGCCGGAGCGCTTTCGGCCGTCTTCGATGTGGAGGCATCGACGCTCACCACGACCGGCCCGGGCCGCAAGGGCGCGCCGGCACCCTCGCCGCAGCCGCCCGCGGCCGGCCCCAAGGAGAGCGATCCGCACATCATCTACCTGACGAGCGGCAGCACGGGACGGCCAAAGGGGGTCGTGGTGTCCCATCGGGCCAGCTGGCTCCGCTCCTTTCCCGGCGATTGCTTCTTCACCCACGCCGGGGGCCCCGGATTGGTCTGCATGTTCCCGCAATCACACTTCGCCGGTTGGAATTTCACGCTCGAATGCTGGCAACGCCGACGTGCCGTGCACTACGTGCGCTCGGCCGGTGCCGACGCGCTGCTCGCTGAGGTCGCACGTCGCAAGGCCAGCCACCTCTACGGCATACCCGCCGTATGGGAGCGCATCCTCGAGACAGATGCCAGCCGGTACGACTGCAGCTCCCTGCGCCAAGTCGACACAGGGACCTCCGCCGCGATGCCGCACCTGCTCGAGCGGGTGCAGGAGCGGTTCCCCTGGTGCGAGTTGCGTGTCTACTACGGCTCGACCGAGGGTGGCATGCACACGTCACTGGCTCCGTGGGACCTTTGGCGGAAACCGGGCAGCGTCGGAAAGGCAGTTCCGGGCTGCCGCGTGGTGCTGGCGGAGGACGGCGAGATCCTGGTGGCGAACGAGGCAGTGATGTCGGAATACTGGGACGCGCCGCAAGAGACGGCGCAGGCGTTCGACGGGGACTTCTACCGAACGGGCGACGTGGGAACGCTCGATCCGGAGGGGTACCTCACCATCGTCGGCCGGAAACGGGAGATCATCCGGACTGGTGGTGAATCGGTGGCGCCGGTCGAGGTCGAGGCGCTCCTTCGCTCGTATCCGGGGGTGGCCGATGTCGCGGTCTTCGGTGTGCCCGATGCGCAGTGGGGCGAGGTGGTCTGTGCCGCCGTGGTGATGGGTGGCGATCTGGCGCCACCCGGGGTGTCCCACGTCCGGTCCTTTCTGGAGGACAAGCTGGCCGCGTACAAGCACCCGCGGCGGATACTCGCGGTCGATGCCATCCCCCGCACCCCGGCCACGGGTCAGGTCAAGCGAGCGCTGCTGCGCCAAACCCTGACAGACGGAGGCACCGGTGGGGTCTGAACTGCCGTCGTATGGTCGCAGGATCCGCCAGTTGGCGTCCGAGAGGCCGGACGACCTCGCGCTCCTCTTCGCCGCCGAGGACGGCACCGATCGTGAGATCAGCTGGCGGGAGCTCGACGAGAGATCCACGCAGGTGGCACGGGCGCTGGCCGGGGAGGGGCTGGGCCTGGGTGATCGGCTGGCCATCGGCCTCCGAAATTCCCCGGACCACCTGTTTGCCGCGTTCGGGGGTTGGAAGCTGGGGTCGGTCGTCGTCCCTCTGCGCTGGGACCTGCCCGAGTGGGAGCTGGCACGTGTGCGTCAGGTGCTCCAGCCGACGGTCAGTCTCGAACTGGGCGATACCCGGTTGTTCGAAGAGAGCCTCTCCTATTCGACCGAACCGCTGCCCGATGTCACGCCTCCCAAGGCGCGCGGCATCTGCAGTTCGGGCTCGACCGGGACCCCCAAGATCATCGTGGTCGAACGTCCGGGTGTGGTGAATCCGGCGACGATCTCGAACACGACGGCCATGCTGGAGTCCTATGGCCCGATGCCGCATCCACAACTCGTGCTGGTCCCGGGGCCTCTCTACCACACGGTCGGATTTTCCGCGACGAATCACCTCCTCGCCGGGGACTCGGTGGTCCTCCTCGAGAAATTCGACGCCCGGCGCGTCGTGGACTTGATCGAGCACCGGCGCGTCCATGGCTTCACCGGCGCCACCGTGATCCTCCAACGGATGGCGCGTCTCGAGGACATCGGTGCGCGTGACCTCTCGAGTCTCCTGTGGGTCCAGCAAGGGGCGGCGTTCCTTCCGCAGTGGTTGGCCCGAACGTGGATCGACCTCGTCGGTCCCGAGCGGTTCTTCATGAGCTACGGCATGAGCGAAGGACTCGGTCTGTGCGTCATCCGCGGCGACGAGTGGCTGGCGCACCCGGGCAGTGTGGGCAGGCCATGGGGCTCGACCTCGCTGCGCATCGTGGGGCCGGACGGGGAGAGCCTGCCCTCCGACGAAGTGGGGGAGATCTACATGAGCTCTCCCGGAGGGTCCGATTTCAGCTACCTGGGCGATGCTCCTCCGCCGCCGCGGACCGAGGACGGGTTCGGGACGGTGGGGGACCTGGGGTGGGTGGACCCCGACGGGTTCCTCTACATCGCCGACCGTCAGTCCGACATGATCATCACGGGTGGCGCCAATGTCTATCCGGCCGAGGTCGAAGCGGCACTCAGCGAACATCCGCTCGTCGGCGATGTGGTCGTCATCGGCCTGCGCGATCCCGAGTGGGGACGCCGTGTCCACGCACTCGTGGTTCCGGCCCGCCACGACTTCTCACTCCTCACGACCGAGGACATCGTCGCCTTCGCCAAGAGCCGCTTGGCGCCCTACAAAGTGCCGAAGTCGGTGGAGTTCGTGCAGTCGATCCCACGCAGTGAAGCAACCAAGGTGAACCGGGGCGCGCTGACGATCGAACGCGAGGGAACGTGAGGCCTACTCCTCCGGGTGCCCCAGCATTGCGACGGTCCGTTCTTCGATCACCCAGTGGTCACCGTCCCGGGCGAACCGATCCCGGTACTGGCCCGCCCCGGTCAATCTGATCGTCCCGTCAGCCTGCCGGCCTACGAACAGGTAGTCGGTGCGGCCACCGGCACCCGCGGCGTCCGTCCATACTCTCGCATTTCCGGTGAAATGGATGCACGGAGGCGTCTCGGGCCACGTCCCCTCCAGCCAGTCGAGTACGGCCTCCCGCCCCTCGTAGCTCGTCCCGTCGAACCGACCGCCCTGCATGGTGACGCGGCAGTCCTCCGCCAGCACGCCCGCCAGGCCGTCGTGATCGCGACTGTCGTACGTCTGTGAGTAGCCGACGACGCAGTCCCGAACAGACAGCGTATCCCCGAGGTCGCTCACGAGGACGAGCCCTGAGCGGCGATGCCGTACCGGTCGATCATCGGTCCCAGTGTAGGTCAACCGCCCGTGCCCTCAGCCATCCTCACGACGTCTTCGACCACATCTGCAAGGGCCTGGCGCGCATCGACGATGAAGGCGCCGTAGCTTTCATAGGCACTTTCGATGTTCTGATTCCACCCCAGGACCAAAGCCAATTCATGATCGGATTTCCCAAAGTCGTTATCCGTTCTCGATTCGATCCGCCGTCGAATCGTCCCCTCATCGACGGAGAGGAGGATCACGGTATCGAAGAACTCCCACGCCTCGACTTCATTCTGCACCGCGCCACACAAAAAGACCGGCCTCCCCTCCGCCTCCTCCGCCAGCCGTCTCACGCTCTCCACGTCGACTCTCCAGTCATGGTGCGCGAGAAAGGCCACAGAGCGGTCACCGGCGCCCGCCCGGGGGGCGATCGCACCACTCTCGCTCTCCACCCAATGTGCGAAACCATCTTCATCAGTTCCGAACGATTCGTACCCGCGATTCCGTAGCTCTCGCCGCACAGCTGACTTTCCTGAGCCGGAAATACCGGTGATCCAAATCAGTGGCATGTCGATCCCCGCCGAGCGTACTCACGGGCTTCCCTCGTTCGGCTGGGGTGGCCGACGCGCCGCCGCCCTACCCCCGGGCCGGCCATTGGCCGTAGGGCAACGAGCTTATGATGCGAGCGCCGCCGTCTTCGATCACGATGCAGTACTCCGCCCGGTAACCGCCGACGCCGGCCCGCCAAATGTAGGGCTCGATCATCATCACCTGCCCGCTGGTGAGGATCATTGACTCTTCGGCTTCGACGCCGAAGTCGGTGCCCGCGAAGGGCAACTCGGCCGGCCGGACTCCCAAGCCGTGCGCCACGTAGAACGGGTGGGGCCACGGGGGTGGCCGGTCCGGATCCCAGCCCTTGAGTGCCGCCCGCCGGAGGTCGGCGGCACTTGCCCCCGGCGTGGCGGCGTCGATGACGCGGTGCGCCACCTCGTCCCATTCGTCGGCGAGCGCCACCTCGTCGGCCGAGGGCTCCCCATCGCTGGCCAGCAGGGTCCATCCCACGTCGACCGCATATCCCGAATACGCCGCCCCGGCGTCGAACACAACGTGGTCGCCCTGGCGCAGGATCTTGTCCGTGGTCAACTCTCGATACGGAGACCTCTCGGACCATTCACCTCGAGCCCAGGGTGCGTCGCCGACATCTCGGGGTAGCACCGAGAACACGGTGTCGACGTGGATGCGTTCTATCCCGTGCTGCTCAGCCTGGCCGTAGAACGATCGGCTGAGCTCTCGTTCCGTGACGCCTTCTCTCACCTCGTGCAGCATGGCGGCCAGGGCGGCTTCGGTCCGGTGGTGGCCTTCGGTGATCACGTCGATCTCCACCGCGTCTCGTGGCGCATTGGAGGCTACGAGGAGGGGTGCGACGTCTTCGATCACAAGGTTCGGGCGTAGCGCGCGAAGGCGGTCATATGCATCGGCCCCGAGGCGATCGACGGCGACCTTGCCCGTTCGTGGCAGGAGGTCGACGACCATGTCGATGAGCCGGGGATCGTTGGGCGGGAGTCCAGGGCTGAGCACGGCGGAGCAGACCGCAACGATCGGAGACGACCATTCGCTCGAAAGATCGACATCGTCGGACCAGGCGCCGGTGACGACGCGCACCGCCAGGGCCGTCGTCAGCAGCCAGCTGTCGACGCCTGCCTGGCCGGCGACGTTCCCGAAGCGCCGTGACCGGGCGGCGACGAGAGCGGGAGGGTCGAGGCGGATCATCGGGCCACCTCATCCGGTTCGAGGGAGAGGAACCGGATCCCCGATTCGCCCAACGCAATCGTCACCCCGCAGGCGGCCCACCGAACGGCGAGTACGGACCCGGCCCGCAGGCGCAACCCCGAGGGGCTCCCCATGCCGTGGCGCAGCACCGGACTTTCAAAGCCCCAACCAAGACCGACCACTTCGACGCCCGCCGGAAGTTCTTCGGCCACGTCGTCCACCGTGGCTCCCGGTACCAGCGCGTCGAGGGCTCTCTCGCCGAGCGAAGGGGGTCCCGGACCCAATCGTGCCTCGGCCACCAAACCGTCCCGCCGGATCGCCACACTGACGGCGGAACTCGACACCTGGGGGAAGGTGATGGGGAAGGCCCCGCCGAGCGCCTCAATGAGTGCCGGTCTGCCGTGGCGCAGCCCCTCTTCGGCCGCCGCGGTGACAAAGCGGCACAACACCGCCATCTGGTCGATCTCCTCGGGCGACTTTGGAAGCATGACCGTGGCCAGCAACCCGGTGGCGTCGACGAGCCGGCAGTCGGTCAGCGCGCCGCGAATGATCGAGTGCGCGGTCGGGGAGAGCATGTCAACACCGATCCTCAACCCGCTCGCGCCACCCAGCCATTGGGGCAGATCCCGCGCCAGGGTCATCGGGCTCCACCGGGTGGCGTGCACGTGGTCATCGGGAAGGTGCGTGGCCCCGTCCGGATCACCGGTGATCACATGGGGAAGCCCCGAGGAAGGCACGATGGTGAGCGGGAGGACCGACCCTCCGGGATGGACTCCGATTCGGGTGTGCCCGGCCACAAAGAAGCCTGCCGCCTCACCTCCCAGCAAGAGCGCATCGATGCCATCGTTGCGCATCGCCTCTTGCACGACCTCCAGATGTCCCATGCCCCTCCGTCGTATGGCGTCTGTCCCCTTGTGCCGATTCGGGGGAGCTAGTGAAGTTGGCGACCCGTCACAGTTCTGCCGTCGTGAAGCGATAGGGAGCGCGGAAGGTGGTCGACGGGTCGGTGAGGATCGTGCTGTCGTCTCGCTCGACGATGTCGATGTGTTTTTCCTTGAGATAGCGCTCCGCCGCGGAGAGATCACGGACCTTGAAGCACACGGCGTGAATCGTGTCGCCGTTGGTCTCGAGGTCCTTTCCGGCGATGGAGCCCGGCGTCAGTGGCTGGGAGAGCTGGACCACAACCTGCTTGCCGATCGCGACGTACAGATCGCGGGTCTCGGTGAGCTTTGACTCCCCTTCCCCGACCAGCGTTCCCTCGAGTGCGTCGACATAGATGGATGTGGCTCGGTCGAGATCATTGGTGATGATCGTCACGTAGGCCAACCGTTCGAGGGTGAGGCCATGGTTGGTGGCCCACCATGTTGGCGACCAACCCGGAAGGAACCTCGGGTCGACATCTCCCGCCCGGTGATAGTCGTCCGGCTCGCGCAATGTGCGCCTCTGCATGAATTGCAGTTGTGTGATGGTGTCCTTCGGATGGGTGAAGATCGGCACGAAGTCCTTGGGGCGCTCGTCGGGAGCACCGGGGCCACCGCCGCGCAAGACTCGGATGTCGCGGCTACGCAGGTGGTCCCAGACCACGCCCACATCTTCGACGTACCAGGCCAGAGAGTGCCAATGTGGCCCGAATTTCTTGTAATAACGGCCGATTGGCATGGCATCCCAGCCCTCCACATCGCGGCTGGGCGCCAGTGCTTCGACGACACAGTCACCGATGGTGAGAAGCGATGCGTACCGCTGCTCGTTCGACGAATAGTGGTTGTCCATCATTCCTCGACGTGGGCTGAACACATCGTCGTACCAGCTGTCCAACGGCGCAAGATCGCCGCTCATGTGGATGATGTGGTAGATCTCGTCGATTCCAAGCGACATGGCGAACCTTCCGGATGAGGACAGAAACGGGCGCGTGCTTTCGCCACCCGTCTCGTGTGCGGACAGTGCGTCGGCCTCGCCAATTATAGTTCGCCCCGATTCACGTTGCTCTGAGTGAGACGGGCTTGGCGGGCGTCACGGCGTGGCTCCGTCGGTGCAGCGTCGTGCAGCGTCGGTTGGAAAAAGGAGTCGACGGGGACGATCCAAGCGAGGAGACGAGTTGCTCCCTTCGGACTTGTTCCGGCGACAGGTGTACTCGACCTTCTGGTTCGAGCAGGTTGCCCTCACCCATCTGCTCGACAAGATCCCCGTAGAAACATCCTCTTCGAGACGGATTTCCCGCACGTGGCCTGCCTCTACGAGAACATCCGGGAGACGATCGAGGCCGGCTTCGCGGGTGCTCCCGCATCGGTACGTGAGCGTATTCTCCGGAAGAATTCTGCCGCGTTGTACCGGATCGACGACCCGACACCGGCTGATCTGACGAGGATGGCTCAGTTCGCGGCCTGAAGCCGTCGGCGCCGGCGCCCGGGGTTCAGGCGAAGTGGTGGGCACCCCCGTCGACCGCGATGGCCGCTCCGGTCACGAATGCCGCGTCGGGCGAGACGAGCAGCCGGACGACTGCAGCCACCTCTTCGGGCTGACCGAGACGTCCGGCGGGAATCGGGTTCTTCCTGAGCATGGTCTCCATGATCTCGGCGGTCGACCGGCCGGTGGCTTGGGCCGACTTCAACGCGTTGCGCGAGGTGGAGGAGGTCTCGATGATCCCGGGAAGCACGCAGTTCACGCGCACGCCGGAGGGAGCGTAGAAGTCCGACATCAGCTTCGAGTAGTTGATGAGCGCCGCCTTGGCAGCCGAATACGGTCCTACGAATTTTCCCGGTTCTCGACCGGAGAGCGAGGCCATGTTCACGATGGATCCGCGCCCTCTGGCCTGCATCGCCGGCCCGAGGCGCGACGTCGTCCGGACGGCGCTCAGAAAATTGAGGTCGAGCGCGTCCTGCCAATCGGTGTCGGTGAGCTCAGGGATGGGCTTGGGGCTCGAACCTCCCGCATTGTTCACGACGATGTCGAGGTGCCCCAGCTCCTTTTCGGCTGCGTCCGCCGCTGACATCGCCCCGTCGAGAGTCGCCATGTCGGCGACGATCGGCGTCGCACATCCGCCGGCCTCGTTGATGTGGCGACACACGTCGTGCACCTCGGAAGCCGTGCGGGCACACACGGCCACCTGGGCGCCATCGGCGGCCAGCACCATGGCCACGGCGCGCCCGATGCCGCGTCCGGCGCCGGTGACCAAGGCGGTGGAGCCCGAAAGGGTCATTGTGCTCCTGTCGTATCGGCACGTTCTTCACGCACCTCGCTTGTCGGGTGGGCCCCCTGTCGTGTCAAGGGCTCGATCACGTCCAGGACCGCTCGGCGCACCACCTTGTTCATCGTATTGCGCGGCAAGGACGTCACGAAGACGACCGATTCGGGTACCTCGTACCTGGCCAGGCGCTGTCGACAATGGTCGAGCACGTCCTCGGCCCGAAGGCTGGTGTTCTCGTTCACCTCGACGGCGACGGCGACGCGTTGTCCGAGACGGGGATCGGGCAGGCCGACGACGGCGCAGTCCGCCACGCCGGACAAGGCACGTATCACCCGTTCCACCTGCGCCGGGTAGACGCTCGCGCCACCCCGCAGGATCAGATTGCCCCGTCTGTCCTTGGGGAAGAGCAGTCCATCCATCACGTAGCCAAGGTCCCCCGTGTGGAGGACCCCGTTCACCAGGGTCTTCTGTGTGGCCGCGGGTCGTCGCCAGTATCCGAGCATGGGTCGGTAGGAGCCACCCCATGGGCCGTCCTCCGCGGCGCGGACGCAGATCTCCCCGGTGGTTCCCGCCGGCAGCTCCTCGCCGTCGTCGCCAATGATGCGAACGTCGAGGTACGGGAGGATTTCTCCGCTGGAGCCCGGCACATGGGGCCGTCCACGCCGCTCGAGCGAGACGATGGTGGGGGCTTCCGTGAGCCCATAGGTGGCGGCGATGTCCCGCCCGAAGCGGTTCGCATAGGCGCGTCGCACCTCCTCGGGAAGTTCGGCACCGCCTGTGCGGGGGTGCCGCAGCGTCCGCAGGGAGGTGGGCACAATGTCGCCTCGATGCGCCATGTCGAAAAGGGTCGGCGGTGGCATCGACATGCTGGTGATCCGATGGCGTTCCACCCAGTCGGCGATCAACGTCGGGTCTGGCCTCGGAAGGATGACGCAGGGTCGCTGCGCAATGATGGAGGGAAGCACGGAGACCGCGATCACGTTCAAGATCGTCAACGCCAGGCAGACCCCCCCGACGGCCGCCCCGTCGAAATCAGGGATCGTGGCCAGGAACCGACCTGGAAGTGTGATGTTGTGCTGGCTGTGGACGACGCCCTTGGGCGATCCGCTCGTCCCGCTCGTGTACGCGATGGCAGCCGGCGCCAATGGATCGACGGGGGCCGCCTTGTACCGCGCCGTTGGTGCCGCAGCGATCCGGTCCCGCCATTCGTCGCCGGCGGTTCCCGACATGGTGATGAGGGTGACGGGCGCACGTTCCCGGTTTCCGGTGGAGGTGTCGAAGGGAACGTCGGCCAGCATCACGCGTGCTCGCGAGTGCGAGATCAGGTTGTGACGCTGGAACTCACTGAGTGCTCTGTTCAGGCCCACCCATCGCGCTCCCAGTCGCATCACGGCCAGGAAGGCGACGACGATGTCGGCACTGTTGCTGCTGGAAGCGGCCACCGTGGAGCCGCGGCGGATGCCCTCCCCA
Source organism: Acidimicrobiaceae bacterium (assembly GCA_003160635.1). Lineage (GTDB taxonomy): Bacteria > Actinomycetota > Acidimicrobiia > Acidimicrobiales > RAAP-2 > Bog-473. The sequence goes on from PMLV01000126.1 coordinate 14,108, forward strand.
ACGAGCACGTGACATGCCTTGTCGACCTCGTGGTCCAGTTGGGCGAAGGTGAGGAGCCAGTCGTCTCCGAGCAAGGCCGGCTCATCGGGGTGGCGACGCACCGCGTCGTCCAACAACCCTTGCACGGTCGCCGGCTGCACTGGCCCGGCCGCGTCAGCCACGCTGGTGTAGCTCGAGCAGCCGGGGTAGCGCCGCCCGCAGGGAATCCTGGTCCCAGGTTGGATTCTCCTCTGTCGTGCGTCGTGCCCCTGGCCGTGACAGGAGAGACAGCTGCGGGCCCTCGAGTCGGATGACCTGCCCGGTGACGCCCGCCGCGTCGTCGCTCAGAAGGAACGTCACGAGGGGCGCGACATGTTCGGGCGGGATGTCCGTGCCGCTCTCGCCACGTGCCTTCCCGTAGTCCACCATGGCCGTGCGGGCGATGGGTGAGATCGCGTTCACCCGGATTCCCGATCCGGCGAGATCCATGGCCCACGAGTACGTCAGCGACGCCGTCGCTCCTTTCGTCGCCCCATAGGTGCCGCGGTGCCGCATGCCCGATTGCGCGCCACTCGTATCGTTCACGATGGATCCGCCGCCATGCGCCGTCATGTGACGTATCGCATGCTGGCCGCAATACATGGTGCCCAGGAGATTCACGTGCACCATGTCCTCGATCCAGGCCGGATCTTCCTCGCTCGGATCGGCCAGGTAGAAGACGCCCGCGTTGTTCACGAGGCCATCGAGCCGGCCGAATGCATCCAGGGCGGTCTGGACGATCGCACCCGATGACTCCCATGTCGTCACGGAATTCCCGTCGATGACGGCGGACCCACCCTCTCGGCCGATGGTCTCGACGACCGCCGCGGCGGAGGCGAGGTCGATGTCGTTGACGACCACCGCGGCGCCGGCGGCTGCCAGGTTCTTCGCATACGCGGCACCGAGTCCCTTGCCGGCACCCGTGACGACCGCACAGCGGCCGGTCAAATTCGGCATTGCCATTCGTTACCTCGAGGCGTAGTTGGGTCGGAGGTTACCAGCGCGGGTGGCAGCGAGCATCGGTCCAGTGCATCTCTCCGCGCCGAACTCTGCCCGAACGTACCCTGCCCGAATATGCGTCGCGCCGGAATTACTGCACGCGGGCGCGGGCGTTATGGTAGCGGCGTGCCTGAAAGCCAAGAGGTCCCCACGTCTCATATCTCACCCGAGATGACCGCTGCGGTGGGTCGCGAGCTCGGGCGGCGCGTGTCGTTCCCGATTTCGGATTCCGACATCCGCAAGTGGGCCATCGCCGTCTACTACCCGGAGGACCCACCGCGCCTGTTCTGGGACGCCGCCTACGCGGCCACCACCATCCATGGCGGCATCGTGGCGCCCGAGGAGTTCAATCCCTTTGCGTGGATGTCGGCGGACCCGCCGGGGATACGCCACGGTGGATACGTTGGGCTAGAAGCCAGTCTGGGCGTGGAACCGCCGAAAACGGCGTTCATGCTCAATGGCGGTCTCGAGGTGACGTACGGCGTACGGATGCGTCCCGGCGACGTGATCACGTCGGTGAGCACGCTCACCGGGTATCTGGAGCGCCAGGGACGGCTCGGGCTGATGCTGTTCTCGACGCAGTTGGATCGATGGACGAACCAGGACGATGAGCTGGTCAAGTCCACGAGCATGACGCTGATTCGCTACTGATGAGCACGGAAAGGCAGAACCGAATGTTGACGTTCGCGCATCCATCCGGACCAGGGAGGATCGATGGCCCCCACTGAGATTCCCGAGGTCGGCGAGGAGATTCCGCCATTCATTCGAGAAACCAGCTTCGCCAATTGGAATCGCTACGCCGCGGTCAACGACGAATTCGTGCCGATTCACATGGACGACGACGCCGGGCGTGCCGCAGGGTACGCAACGGCATTTGGGATGGGCAACCTGCAGTGGTCCTATCTGCACAACGTCGTCCGGGAGTGGATGGGCGACGAGGGGAGGATCGAGCGCCTGAGCTGTCAGTTCCGGGGACCGAACATCAAAGGTCAGACCGTGACCGGGCGCGGACGGGTGACTGCGGTGCGTCCCGGACAGGGGCGAACGGAGGTCGACCTCGAGGTATGGACCGAGAATCAGGAGGGGCAGCCCCTCGCACCCGGCACGGCCACAGTGTCGATCCCCACGCCCGGCTGACGCTCCCGGTGCCGCGTCGATAGGGCGTCAGCCCTGGTCGCGGGTGATCACGCGGGAGGCGATCCGCCATCCGTTGGCGTCGCGTCGCAGGCGATCGCGGTACTGCCCGACACCCACCAGGCTCGGTATGCCGTTCGTGTCGCGGAGGAGGAGCCAGGACGCGGTGCTCGTGGCGTTGTCACCGTCGATCTCGGCTGAAATCGTGCTGACCACATGCCGGGTATTGCTGCCCGGGCTCAAGTATCAGGCGGACGAGGAGAACTTCGACCCCCGGCCGGCGAGTGAGCTCTGCCTTCCCGAATGCCTGGTGGACAGCTGGGGCGGGTGGGTGTTCATCAACATGGATCCGAATGCCGAGCCGTTGTTGGATTTTCTCGACCCACTGCCGACACGGCTGGCAGGCTTAAGAGATGCGCATCGCCTGGTACAAGCGGGTCATCCTGCCGGCCAACTGGAAGACCGCGCTCGACGCGTTCATCGAGAGTTGGCACGTACCGGGCACACATCCCCAACTCCTGCGCGCAGACAAGCATGGGTCTCCTGCCACCATCGCCGAGGGGCAGAGCTACAGCAAGATGTACAACGAGCTCTTCCGTTGCCACTCCCGGCATGCTGACTTTGCACGCTACGGGGACGAGGGAAACCCGAGTGGCCTCCGGGCACAGTTCGGTGCGACCGCACAGAGCATCTTCACCAACGTCACGTACAACCTGCGAGAACTCCGTGCGCTCTACCTCAAGACAGATCTCCTGGCGGCGGGGGAGCTGTTGGCGTCAGATGACCCCGATGGTCCGGGGGCGGGCCCGCGTTACACGGAGTTGAGGAAGAAGCATGCCCGAGCGGCGGGGATCGACATACCTGAACTGTCCGCCGATCAGCTCCGGGTGGCAATGTTCGATTGGCACATGTTCCCGAACACGGCCTTTCTGCTCGACATGGGATGCGCCATCGCCTACCGTTCGCGGCCCAACGGACTCGACCCGGATACGTGCATCTTCGACGTCCGGGGCTCGAATTGCCTCCCGCCGGCGGGATAGAGACGGCGCGCCCCGAGTGCTACGACGACTGGCGGCAGGGAGACATGGGCGCCGTGCTCAATCAGGATTTCACCAACATGTCAGAAGTGACCGTTGGCCTCCACTCCAGGCAGTTCGACGGCCATCGGCTGAACAGGTTGCAAGAGATGACGATCTGGAATTACCACCGCGCCTTGGACGAGTTTCTCTTCGACTGATGACGTACCCCGTCAGACCGGCTCGCCGAGAAAGGTGATCGCCCGCTCGGCAATGACCCATCGGCCTTCGTGGCGGGCGAAGCGATCGAGGTAACGCCCGGCGTTCGAGATCTGTAACGACCCGTCTTCCTTCCTGACCAAGAACAGGAAGTCACTCGTGCCCTCGGCTCCGTCTCCTGACGGGGTGATCCGGAGATTGCCTGTGAGGTGCAAGCAGGGGGGAGCGCTGGGCCACCTCCCTGTCAGCCAGGCCAAGACGTCCTCGCGTCCGCGTGCCTCATCGCCGCGGGAGCTGCCCCCCAGCAGTCGCAATGTGGCGTCGGGGGAGAAGACCCGTTCGAGCTCTTCCCGGTTGCGGCTGTCGTAGGCCTGGCAATATGCAGCCACCACGTCGTAGATGCCCAACGGATCTTCGATCTCAGCGCGACCGAGCGCCATATTGGCTATCCCCCCAGCTCATCCCACATATCGTGACCGGCGATCCGGAGACTCCAGAAGCGCCAAACGCTCTCCAATTATATCGCGCGGCACGCCCGAGCTCCATGAGCGGGGAAGGTCGGGATCGCTGCCGTGCGGGGATGTCCGCCCTGAGAACGCCTGTTCTCCGGAGGGGTCCTTCGTGCTACGGTGGCGCCATTGACAAAGAGCCCGCGCATGACGTCTGAGTGGGGTGGACAAGGGGTGGGGAAGCGTGAACGGCCGCAGCGGATGATGGGAGTGGACCGATGAGCTCCAAGGTACGAACCGATCATGTGCTGACACGGGGAACTGTCATCATCGATGTGGAGGCATGCAAGGGATGCGATCTTTGCATCGACGCCTGCAAGCCCGGCGTGTTGACGATGACCGAGCTCCTGCGCAACGACCGGGGGTATCGCTTCCCGGAGCTGGAGGCCGGATGCACCGCATGCCGCGCCTGCGCGCAGATCTGTCCCGATTTCGTGTTTCAAGTTTGGAAGTTCGACGAACCGGTCGAAATGATGCGAGGACCGGTGCCTTCCTCCCGATCCGGGGAGCGGGCGACGGCATGACACGCCGCCTGGTCGAAGGCTCCGAGGCCATAGCCGAAGCGATGGTGGCGGCTGGTTGCCGATTCTTCTCCGGGTATCCGATGACGCCGTTCACCGAGGTGCTGGAGCACATGGCGCGGTTGCTGCCCGATGTCGGTGGGGTCTGTATGAACGCGGAGAGCGAGCTCGAGGCCGTCGGCATGGCGTGGGGAGCCGCCTCGACCGGGACCCGGTCGGCGACCGGCTCGGTCGGTCAGGGACTCTCGCTCATGCAGGAATCGCTCTCAGAGATTTGCCACGCCCGGCTCCCGTTGGTGGTGCTCAACATGGCGCGCGGGCAGGGTGACTACTACCAGGCCACCCGGGGGGGCGGGCACGGCGATTACCGCCACATCGTGCTCGCACCTTCCGACATCCCCGAGGCGGTGCGCCTGGCCCAATTGGCGTTCGACCTGGCCGATCGGTGGCGCAACCCGGTGATGTTCCTGGGCGACTACTACCTGGCGCATGTCCAGGAGGCAGTCGAGATCTCGCCGCTCGAATTCCCCCCGCTGCCGGCGAAAGACTGGGGTCTCGATGGCTCGAGCGGAGGCACGGGCGCCGCAAGAATGATCTCACCCATCGCTCGGAACAAGCGTGGCGACCCGGAGTACATGGACCACGGGGCCCACCTCGGATTGATCGCCGATGCCGTCCGGGCCATGGCGGAAGGGGTCGAGCCCCTGGCCGAGGTCATCGGTGCCGACGACGCCGAGTTGATCGTCGTGGCCTACGGGACTCCGGGTCGCTATGTGCGCTTCGTGGTGGAGGAGCTGCGTCGTGAGGGGCTTCCCATCGGGATGGTGCGGCCGATCACGTTGTGGCCTTTTCCCACCGAACTCATCGAATCCCTGGCCACGGGCGACCGCGCCTTTGCGGTGTACGAGCTCAATACTGGGCAGATGTTCGACGACGTCCGATTGGCCGTCCTCGGGCGCTGCCCCGTCGAGTTCATCGGCGGGATGAGTTTCGATCAGTCCGGGTTCGGGATCGCACCCGACCTCGGCGTCGAACCCCTGCGCGACCGTATTCGCGGCACGTTGGACAATGCTCGAAAGGAGCGCGTATGACGACCGAGCCGGTGACCCTCCGCGAGCGTCCGAGCGGTCGGATGGTCGACGACTTCAAACCGTCGCTGATGGTGGCCGGCCAGCACGGACTGTGCGCCGGATGTGGCGAGCCCATCGCCCTGCGCAGCGTGGTGGAGATCATCGAAGAACTCGCACTCGTCACGCGCAGCGTGGCCGTGTTCGGGATCGGGTGTTACACCGCCTTCTCCGGTAACTTCGACGTCGAGGCGCTCCAGGCGCTCCACGGGCGGGCCCCTTCCCTCGCCACAGGGGTGAAGCGGGCCAAGCCCGAGACCATCGTCTTCACGGTCCAAGGCGACGGCGACATGGTCAATGAAGGGCTGCAAGAGGTCATTCATGCGGCGGCGCGGGGCGAGCGTATTACCTGCGTCCTCTTGAACAACGGTGTCTTCGGGGAGACCGGTGGCCACATGACGGCCACCACCGTGCTGGGGCAACGTACCAAGAACACCCTCGATGGGCGCGACAAGGACCTCCACGGATTCCCGATTTTGATCTCGAACCTCCTGGCCCAACTCGAAGGTGCCGTGTACGTCGCCCGAGGAGCGGTCAACTCGGCGGGCAACGTCGCCCGAACCCGGCGCATGTTGAAGCGGGCGTTCGAGTTGCAGGCGGCCGGCGCGGGGTTCACGTTCGTCGAGATCCTGACCATGTGCCCCACGGGCTGGTTCATCGAAACCGGCGAGGCGCCGGACTACCTCGACGAGCACCTGGCCGCGGTGCACACCATCGGGGTCGTGAAGGACACGGCGGATCCGGGCTGAAGGAACGAGAGGGGCCGACGGTCTGCGGCCCTTCTGGCGGGAGACCGGCGAGCTTCGACGCGCACGATCTGATGGTTGACGGCGGTACTCCTGGAGATCGCGAGATATTCCCGAAGGTGAAGGGCTGAGCGGGCCAGCCCCAAGGAACGGCCCGAGAAATGGGAGGGTCGAGCCATGCCATTGCACATTGGGGATCTGGTGCGGACGCCGTCCGAGAACGCCCCGCTGACGGTGGCGGCCACGAAGGGGTCGCGCCACCTGACGTTCGGCGAGCTCGAGGACTCGACCGGGCACCTCGTCCGAGCCCTGGCCGCCCGCCGTATCGCCTACGGCGACCGGGTCATCTGGTGGGGTGACACCACGCTCGATGCGATTGCCCTGTGGTTCGCCTTGGCCCGGCTGGGAGCCGTCGTCGTCCCGATGAACCCCGGGTCGACACCCGAGGAGACCAAGGCGTTGCTGGACCGGGCCGATCCGGCGCTCATCGTGGGCGATGAGGCCCACGCCGGGGATGTCGCGCTCGCCGCGCTGCTGGCCGATCCGGCGCGCACCGGGATCACCCCACCTGTGATCGATGAGAACGACCCGCACGTCATCTTCTTCACCAGTGGGTCATCGGGTCGGCCCAAAGGGGTGGAGCTGTCGCATCGTGCCTCACGGCTCCGTGTGTCGAAGAGTGCCGGCATGGGGCAGACCGGGGGGATGGTGTGCATGTTTCCGCAGTTCCACATGGCGGGCTGGTATGGGCCCATGAATGCGTGGAACGCGGGTGACGAGGTGGTCTACGTGGAGAGAGGCGACCCCGACGCGCTTCTGGGCGCCGTTCATGAGCGGGGTGTCGTCCGCCTGTACGCCATTCCGGCCGTGTGGCGCCGGATCCTCGATACGGACCGGAGTGCCTACGACCTCTCGTCGCTGCGGGCCTGCGACACGGGAACTTCGGCCACGACACCAGAACTGCTGCGGGCCATCGCAGACGCCTTTCCCGGTACCACGACCTCGATCACCTACGGGTCGACCGAGGCCGGCGCCGTGTGCCAGCTGTGGCCCACCGACATCTTCCGCAAGCCCGGTTCGGTCGGGCTGCCGGCCCTGGGCTCTGAGGTCCGTCTGGCGGAGGACGGGGAGATCCTGGTGCGCAATTCCATGCTGATGAACGGGTACTTCCGTGACCCCGAGGCGACGGCGGCGGCGCTCGCCGGTGGGTGGTTTCACACCGGTGACCTGGGCGTGCAGGATGAGGAGGGCTATTTCTCCATTGTGGGTCGAGCGGGCGACGTCATCCGGACCGGGGGTGAGAGCGTGGCCCCGGTCGAGGTGGACCTCGTCTTGCAGGGTGCACCAGGTGTGGCGGACGCCGCGGTTGCCGGTACGCCGGACGACAATTGGGGCGAAGTGATCTGCGCCTTCGTCGTCCCGCGACCGGGTGAGACGGTCGACCTGGCCTCGCTCCGGCAGCACTGCGAGGGTCGCCTGGCTGCCTTCAAGCATCCGCGGCGGCTCATGCTGGTCGAGTCCCTGCCTCGTACGGGAGCGACGCGACAGATCCAGCGCCGCATTCTCGTCGAATGGGCTCGACGCGACGCCACGCCTGAGGCCGGGTCAGAATCTCCGCCGTGAACGTCGCGCCGCGTCCCGTGCGGCTGGTGGTGGCCACCGCCGTCTTCTCTGCCGACGGCCTCTCGGCCGTGGCCGAGGCGCTTCCCGAGTGCGCCTCGGTCGACTGGGTGCCGATCCCCTATGACAATGGTCGCGGCCCCACCGATCTCCCGGACCAATGGCGCGCCTTGCTGGCCGAGGCGCACATCCTCTTGGGCTTTGCCGAGCAGTTTCCCGACCTGTCCACCCTGGCGCCCCGGTTGTGCTGGTTCCATCAGGGTGGCGCAGGCTACGAGAAGGTAGATGTGGCGGCGCTCTCGCGCCACGACATCGGCTTCGTCTCGGCCGCAGGAGCGGGTGCTACCGGTATCGCAGAGTTCGTGGTTCTCGCCATGTTGAGTCTGGCCCGCAGGGCGTCGGACTACTACCGGGCCCAGCAGGTCCGCCAATGGCAGAGGTTTCCGAGCGCGGAGCTCGCGGGGCGCCGGTTGACCGTCGTCGGGGCGGGGGAGATCGGATCCCGCGTCTGTCGATTGGGTGCGGCCTTGGGGCTCGACGTGACGTGTGTCAGGTTGCGCACCGAACTGGGTGCGCCCGAAGGGGCGAGCCGGGTGGTCGGACCAGACGCGTTCACCTCCATTCTCCCCGTTTCCGACGTGGTGGTTCTGGCGGCGCCGCTCACCGCGCAGACCAACCTGCTCCTGGGGGGGCCCGAGCTGGCGTCCCTACCGGCCGGGGCCCTCGTCGTCAACGTGGCCCGGGCGGGGCTCATCGACCATGGGGCCCTTCGGGAGGCCCTGGTCGCCGGGCGGCTCGGGGGTGCCTGGCTCGATGTGCTCCCCGAGGAGCCCTTGCCACCCGACAGCGGGTTGTGGGACGCGCCAGGTCTTTCGATCAGCACGCACAACGCGGTGGCGATGGGCTCGTACCCGGTCAACCTGGGCCGGCAATGCGCCCGTGCCGTGGCGATCTGGCTCGAGGGAGGTCCGATTCCCCATGCGGTGGTAGATGTGCCTCCGGTGCCCGACGACCTGGCCGCGGCGATCGGCGCTCCCTACGCGGGTGGTGCCCGGACGATCTGACGGCCGTGGTCATTGCCGACGGCCCACTCCAACCCGGTCCTGCGCTACGGGGACTCGTCCCCGGCTTCTGCGTCTCGAACGCCGTGGTCCCAGCCATGACAGGATCCCGCCCCGGGCACAGGCATCATGGGCCAGCCCGACAACCGGGCGCATGGGCGCCACCGTCGAGGACGACACCGCACTCGGCGCACAGAAGGTGGGCGAAGCACGCTGATTCGCCGCCACCCTCCAGCTGAGGCTCCTCGTCGGCCGTGGTGTGGGCCGCCGTCTCAGGCCGGCAGAGGGAGAAGAAATCGATCGAAAAGGAGACCTGCCCGAGAGGCTCAATCTCGTGCAGGACGTCGGGCGGGATGGCCTGCGTCGCACCTGGCCCGAGCACCAGATCGAGTGCGGGCACCGAATGGGCCAAAAAACGCAGCCGACCGCGCCGGACGACGACCTGTCCCCAGGTTCGCGTCGCCAGGCGGTGGGAACGACGCAGTCCAGCCGGCATCGTGTGCTCGTCCCATTGCGGGCTCGATCGGACCAACCGGACGTCGTTCGGCATTTCGGCGTCGTCACACCGCGGACAGTCGAGCGACGTCCCGAGATGCTCCCTTCGACCTTCGGGCTCGAGCACCCACTCCCGCAGTTGAAACGGGGGGCGATGGCGAACGTGCTGCGCGTGCCCGCACGACAGCTCGGCGACCCAGTCCCCCTGGTCATCGAGGTCGTACGCGCAAATCGCTCGATCCACGGATCCAGCGTACCGACGTCGCTACCTCGTCACATGCCCCATGGTGAGGGCGGCTACGTACCCTCCGTCGACGTAGACGGTCGAACCCGTGACAAAACTCGCCCGCGGGCTCCCCAGGAAGGCGAAGACCCACGCCTGTTCCTCGGGTGCAGCCATGCGACCCATCGGCATGGGCAGGCGGTTCATGTAGTCGGGCTCGCTCTTGCGGAACTCCTCTGTCATCGGCGTCTCTGTCGGTCCCGGGCTGACGCAGTTGATCCGGACTCCTTCTCGGGCCCAGGCGAAACTCCTCTCGGCCGTGTACGCGCTGACCGCACCCTTCGCCAGGGCGTAGTTCTCACCGTCGGTGCCGATGTTGTTGCGACACCACTCCGCCGCCTGGGCGAAGGTCGGCTGTGCCAGGAGAAGGCGGATGCGCTCGAGCTGGGACTGCCAGGCGTACGCCGCGGTGGAGGCGACGCAGGTGACGGCGCCGCCCGACTGAAGCGCCGGGCGCAGCCGCTCGGTGAGCTCGCGCAGTCCGACGAAGCCGGTCAGGAGCACGTCCAGGCCGGGTGCGGTTTGCGGTTGCCCGGCGCAATGGAAGAGGGCGTCGAGCCTCGGACCGACGGCCGTGGCGGCGTGGGCGATCGACTCCTCGTCACGGAGGTCGAATGGGATGAAGCGGTCGAGTGGGACCGCTGCAGCGGCGATGTCGAGTCCGACGACCTCGGCGCCCAGTTCGCCGAGCAGTCGCGCCGTCGCCTCTCCGATGCCCGAGGCGACGCCGGTCACGGCCACCGACCTCCCTTGGTAGCCGAGTTCGTGACCCGTCGTCGTCATGAGCTATCCCGTCTCTGCGCTGGTCCGCGGGGGCCCCGGTGTGACACGCTCGCCCAGGCCTTTTCCGCAGTCATCATGGTAGGTTAATAAAATAGATAATTCGTCGGCACGGAGGGGCGATCGCCCCGGATATACCGTTGGGCGACCGAAGACAAGAACCGAAAGATAGGGGAGGGGCATGCCACCAGGTCCCGCAGGAGGAGTGAAGACCCGGGAGCTCACCGAGAGCGTGGCCCTGGGGATCTATGAGACCGTCGCCACCATTGTGGCGACGGAGAACCGGATCACCAGAGGCCTGAATGGTGGCGAGTTCACCATGACCTTCTACCCCGTCCGGGGCCAGGAGATCATCCCGGCCACCGTGTCGTCGCACTTGGGACATGACGACTACATGGTGACCACGTACCGCGGGGTCCACGACTGCATCGCCAAGGGCATCCCGCTCACCGAGCTCATGGCCGAGATGCTGGGCAAGGCGACGGGGACTTCCAAGGGCAAGGGCGGTCCGATGCACCTCTCGGATCCACATTCGGGGTTGATGGTCACCACGGGGATCGTCGGTGGAGGGTTGCCCATCGCCGCCGGTCTGGGCCTGGCCGCCAAACTGCGTGGGACCGACCAGGTGACGGTGGTCAACTTCGGCGATGGGGCGACGAGCATCGGCGCCGCCCACGAAGCGGCGAACATCGCGGCACTGTGGGAGTTGCCGGTCATCTTCGTCTGCCAGAACAACGCCTATGGCGAGCACACCGCCTACAGCGACTACACCCGCACGGCCAGTCTGGCCGCGCGCTTCGGGCTCTACGGCATGGCGGCGGTGGCGGTCGACGGCAACAGCGTGCCCGAGTTGTACGAGGCGACCGGCGAGGCAGTGGAGCGAGCACGGAGTGGGGGAGGCCCGACCTTCCTCGAGTGCATGACGTTCCGCCTCGAGGGACACTCGTTCGGCGCCACCACCGAGTACGTCGACGCCGAGCGGTTGGCCACCGCCCGGGCCAACGAGCCCGTCGGGCGCTTCCAGCGTTGGCTGGTGGACAGCCTCGGGGTGAGCGACGAGACCCTGGCCGCAATAGACGCCAAGGCCGTCGCCGCCGTTGATGCCGCCGTCGACGCGGCGAAGGCGAGCGAGGCGCCAGACCTCAGCGAACTCCAGACAGATATCTTCTCGAACCGAGAGGCGGTGCCCCAATGAGCCTCACCACGAAAGAGTCGAAGCCCGTCGACCAGGCCGAAGACCCCAAACACACGATGTCGGAGGGGATCAACCAGGCCATCGATCTCGCCATGGGCGAAGACCCCGAGGTGATCTACCTCGGCGAGGACGTGGAGGATCCCATCGGTGGGGTCATGAAGGGCACCAAGGGGATGTCCACCAAGTACGGGCGCGAACGGGTGCGCAACACACCCATTTCCGAGCAGGCCATCATCGGGACCGCCATCGGCGCGTCGCTGGTGGGCATGCGGCCGATCGCGGAGATCATGCTCATGGACTTCTTCGCCGTCTGCATGGACCAGGTGGCCAACCATGCGGCCAAGCTTCGCTACATGTCGGGTGGCCGCACCAACGTGCCGATCACCATCCGCACGGCGGTCGGTGGTGGGGGTCAGTTCGGTGCCCAGCACTCGCAATCCCTCGAGGCCTGGATGATGCACATCCCCGGCCTCAAGGTGATCATTCCGAGCACGCCGCGCGACGCCAAGGGCCTCTTGTACTCCGCCATCTTCGACGACGACCCGTGCATCCACATGGAGGAGCGGGCGTTGCTCTTCACCCGGGGGCCGGTGCCCGCAGGGGACTTCTCCATTCCACTCGGCGTGGCGGACGTGAAGCGGAGTGGTTCGGACGTGACGATCATCAGCTGGGGACGGCTCGTCCCACAAGCCCTGATTGCAGCCGAGACCCTGGCGGCCGAAGGGACCGACGTCGAGGTGCTCGACATGCGCACTCTCGTCCCCCTGGACAAGGCCGCCATCCTCGAGAGCGTGGCCAAGACCCGGCGTGTCGTCATCACCCACGCCGCCACGCAGTTCGCCGGGCCCGGGGCCGAGATCGCAGCCATGATCAGCCGCGAGCTGTTCGGCGAGCTGGCGGCACCCGTCGAGCGCCTGGCGCCGGTGTACGCGCCCATTCCGTTCGCGGCCGAGCTCGAAAATGCGCTGTTTCCCGATGCGGCCCGCATCGTCGACCTGATCCGCTCGATGGCATAGCGGCCTGTGACCGAGCAACCCGACCAGATCGCCATCAAGATCCCCCAGGCCGGGGTGGCTGTCACCGAGGGGACCATTGCCGAGTGGTTCGTGGCCGATGGGGCGACAATCGAGGCCGGCGAACCGCTGTACCGGATGGAGACCGAGAAGGTGGAAATGGACGTGGAATCGCCGGCGAGCGGGGTCGTCCACATCCTGGGCCCGGCCGGCGAGACGTATCCCGTCGGCCATGACATCGGCTACATCGATCCCCGATAGCCCGGGGTCGTCGCTGCCGGCTCGCCGTGTTGCCGTTCGTCATTGTCCTAGAAGGAGAGCACCATGAACGTCGGACGCATGAACACCGAGGATGGCGCGAAGTACTGCGAGATCGGTGAGGACTACGTCGCCATCATCGAGGGCGACGTTTTCTCGGAGAGTCATGACGTCGGCCCACGCTGCCACTTGAAAGGCATCGAGTTGTTGATGCCCATCCAACCGTCGAAGCTGCTCGTCGTCCTCGGTGCGTTCCCGGGCGCGCGGACCTTGGAAGAGGCGCGGGTGCAACCACCGAAATTCGCGGCGAAGTTGATCTCCTCCATGATCGCGAATCACGAGGCGGTGGTGATCCCCAGCTGGGTGGAGTCGGGGATCTTCGCCGAACCCGAGATCGCCGTCGTCATCGCCAAGTTGGTCAAGGATGCCTCGGTGGAGGAGGCCTCAGCCTCCATTTTCGGGTACACCGCCTTCAACGACGTCACCCTTCTCGATGCCATCTGGAACGGTGGGGACTACCTGAAGGCGAAGTCGCTCGACACGTTCGGCGCCATCGGATCCTGGGTGACGACCGACGTGACGGAGAAGGAGATCGAGGCCGGCCTCTCCCTGCGCGCCTTCGTCAACGACGAGGTGGTGCACGAGGGGAACACGAAGTTCTTCACCCATTCGGTGGCCGAGACCGTGAGTACCGCCTCCCGGCTCTGCACGCTCTTTCCCGGCGACCTCATCTCCCTCGGCACTCCTCCCAATCCGGCGCCGATCGACCGGGGGGACACGGTCCGGATCGAAGTGGAATCGGTGGGCAGCGTCATCAGCCCCGTGAAGTGATGGCCATGGGGGGCACCCGCAAGGACGTGCATTTCCTTCCCGAACCGGAGCGGCAGGAGCGGTTTCGCCCGATCATTTCGGTGGACGATCACATCGTCGAGCCGCCTGACATCTTCGAGGGGCGAGTTCCCGCGCGCTTGGCCGAGAGGGCACCGCGCGTGGTGCAGACGTCCAGCGGGTTCGACACCTGGCTCTACGACGGGGAACTGGTGCCGAACATCGGCCTCAACGCCGTTGTCGGCCGCCCTCCGGCGGAGTACAGCCGGGAGCCCACCCGCTTCGACGACATGCGCAAGGGCTCGTGGGACATCCACCATCGCATCGCCGACATGAACATCGATGGCGTGTTCGCATCCCTGAACTTCCCTTCCTTCCTGCCCGGCTTCGGGGGAGGGCGGATCCAAACGGTCACCGACGACCGGGATCTGGCCCTGGCGGTCGTACGAGCCTGGAACGACTGGCACATCGAGCAGTGGGCCGGGGCCTATCCGGAGCGGATCATCCCGTGCCAGATCACCTGGCTCCACGATCCCGCGTTGGCGGCGAGCGAGATCCGGTCCAATGCAGCGCGAGGCTTTCGAGCCGTGAGTTTCCCCGAGTCGCCGGAGAACCTCGGCCTTCCGTCCCTGCACACCGGCTACTGGAACGACCTTTGGGCGGCCTGCGAGGAGACGGACACCGTCGTCTGCCTGCACACGGGCTCGGGCGGGATCTTGCCCACCACCTCCTCGGATGCGCCGAGGGAGGCCACTGCCCTGCTCTTCGGGCTCGTGGCGGTGTACCCCGCGGCGGACTGGCTGTTCTCGCTCATCCCGGTCCGCCATCCGGGGCTGAAGATCGTGTTGGCCGAGAGCGGCATCGGCTGGGTGGCCGGAATGATCGACCGTCTCGATCACATTTCGAGATACCACGAGTGCTACGGCGACTGGAGGGGTACGGACCTGGCGCCGTCCGAGGTCTTGCGACGCAACTTCTGGTTCTGCGCCCTCGACAACCCGTCGTCGATGAAGGACATCCCGTACATCGGGGCGGAGAACGTGCTCTGCGAGGTCGACTATCCGCACGCGGACTCCTCGTGGCCGCACACGCAGCGCACCCTGCAACGACAGGTTGTCGGATTGGACGCCGACGTTGTCGAACGGATTGCATGGAAGAATGCCTCCGAGCTCTTCCGCCACCCCGTTCCCGCCTCGGTCCTCTCTGATCCGGAGAGCTTCTAACCCCGGCGCGGGTACGTGACCACACCGGCGTGGATCGAGGTCGACGATCTGAAGATCGCACCCTCTCTGCACGCGTTCGTGACCCAAGAGGCTCTGCCCGGCTCCGGCGTGACGGCCGATTGCTTCTGGGAAGGTCTGTGCTCGCTCGTGCATGCGATGGTGCCGCGTTGCGAGCGCTTGCTGGCGGCGCGTGAACGACTCCAGTCTGCGCTCGACGACTGGCACCGTGGGCATCGTGCGCATCCGCACGACCCTGTGGCGTATCGAGCCTTCCTGTCCGAGATCGGCTATCTCCTCCCGACCGGCGATGACGTTGCCATCGCCACGACCGACGTCGACGAGGAGATCTCTTCGATTCCCGGCCCGCAGCTGGTCGTGCCGTTGAGCAACGCACGCTATGCCCTCAACGCCGCCAATGCCCGCTGGGGCTCCCTCTACGACGCACTCTACGGAACGGATGCCCTGGGGGAACCAGCTCCCGCGGGCGGCTACTCCGCCCTTCGGGGGCGTGCGGTGATCGCATGGGTGCGCGCCTTTCTCGACGACGTCGCACCGTTGTCCACCGGTTCCCACGCTGACGTACGTGCCTACCGGGTGGTCGATGGTGACCTCATGGCCGAACCCGCCGACGGGCTCGGAACGCCGCTGCAGCAGCCCCTCCAGTTTGCCGGGTACCGGGGCCGGCCGGCGGCGCCGTCCGCGGTCTTGTTCCGCAACAACGGGCTGGTCATCGAACTCGCCATCGATCGTGCCCACCCCATAGGAAGCGAGGACGGCGCGGGGATCGCCGACGTCATTCTCGAGGCCGCGGTCTCGGTGATCATGGATTGTGAAGACTCGGTTGCCGCCGTCAGCGTGGACGAGAAAGTGGCGGTGTACCGAAACTGGCTCGGCCTCATGCGTGGGGATCTGGCCGAGGTGGTCACGAAGGGCGGGGACACGTTCACCCGCACCCTTGCGCCCGACCGGCCGTATGTCGCTCCCGATGGCACGGCGCGCACGCTGCCCGGTCGGGCCCTCATGCTGATTCGCAACGTGGGACTTCACCTCTCGTCCCCGGCTGTGCTGTACGACGGCAAGGAGATCCCCGAGGGCCTGCTCGACGCCATGGTCACCGTACTCATCGGACTGCACGACCTGCGGCGGCGCGATGATCTGCGCAGCTCTCGTGCCGGGTCGATCTACGTCGTCGAACCGAAGATGCATGGACCCGCTGAAGTGGCGTACGTCGACGATGTCCTGACGCACGTGGAGAAGACCCTCGGGTTGCCGGCCAACACAGTGAAGGTCGGTGTCATGGACGAAGAGCGTCGGACGACGCTGAACCTCAAAGAATGCATCCGCGCCGCGCGCAACCGTCTCGCGTTCATCAACACCGGATTCCTCGACCGCACGGGCGACGAGATCCACACGTCGATGGAGGCCGGTCCCGTCATCCGGAAGGGCGATATGCGCCGTGCCCGTTGGATCCTGGCCTATGAGGAGTGGAACGTGGACACGGGCCTGGCCTGCGGGCTGAGGGGAAAGGCCCAGATCGGCAAGGGCATGTGGGCTGCTCCCGATCGCATGGCCGAGATGCTCGCGCAAAAGATCTCCCAGCCAGAAGCCGGCGCCAACTGCGCCTGGGTGCCGTCCCCGACGGCGGCCGTCCTGCACGCGACGCATTACCACCGCGTCGACGTCCGCGCCCGCCAAGCCGCGCTGACGGGCACGCGGCGTGCGTCGTTGGACGACCTGCTCGAGATCCCTCTGGCCCACGCGGGTGACTGGACCGCCGAGGAGAAGCAGGCGGAGCTCGACAACAACGCCCAGGGCATTTTGGGCTATGTCGTGCGGTGGGTCGATCAGGGGATCGGCTGCTCCAAGGTGCCGGACATCGGCAATGTCGCCCTCATGGAGGACCGCGCCACCTGTCGGATTTCGTCACAGCACATCGCCAACTGGCTCCATCACGGAGTGGTGACGCACGAGCAGGTGGAGGCCACGTTCCACCGGATGGCGCGCGTGGTCGACGAGCAGAACGCGCATGACGCCGCGTACCGCAGCATGGCACCGAGCTTTGACGGTCCGGCCTTCCTGGCGGCGCAAGCCCTGGTCTTCACCGGTTCGGCGCTGCCGGCCGGGTACATCGAACCCGTCCTCTATCCCTTCCGGCACCAGGTGATCGAGGCGACTGCGGCCTCGGTGCGCGGGTCCCCGCGGCAGGCCTGACGGCCTCAATAGCTCCGCGGCATGTCCAAGACGTGCTGACCCAAGAAGGCGAGGACGAGGTTGTTGGAGATGGGGGCCACCTGGTAGAGCCGCGTCTCGCGGAACTTGCGCTCGATGTCGTATTCGGTGGCGAATCCGAACCCGCCATGTGTGTCAAGGCAGGCGTTCGCCGCCGCCCATGACGCCTCCGAGGCCAGAAGCTTGGCCATGTTGGCCTCCGCGCCACACGGTTGCCCGGTCTCGAACAGCCATGCCGCTTTGTAGCGCATCAGGTCAGCCGCCTGCAGGCTGGCGTGCGCCCGGGCGATCGGGAACTGCACACCCTGGTTGGCGCCGATCGGACGCCCGAAGACGATCCGCTCCGACGCGTAGGTCGCGGCCTTGGTCGTGAACCAGCGCCCGTCCCCGATGCACTCGGCGGCAATGAGTATCCGCTCGGCGTTCATGCCGTCGAGGATGTAGCTGAAGCCCTGGCCTTCCTCGCCGATGAGCGCGTCGAACGGAAGCGCAAGGTCGTCGAAAAAGACCTCGGTCGTGTGGTGGTTGATCATGGTGGGGATCGGCCTGATGGTCAGGTGATCACCGGCGGCACGCATGTCGACCAGGAAGACCGACAGCCCGTCGCGCCGGCGGGTCACACCGTCGGTCGGCGTGGTGCGGGCCAGCAGCAACATGAGATCCGAGTGACGCGCGCGCGACGTCCATATCTTCTGGCCGTTGACCAGGTAGCCGTCGGCCGTCCGCCGAGCCGTCGTCGCGATGTTGGTGGTGTCCGAACCGGCCACGGGCTCGGTGACACCGAAGGCTTGGAGGCGGAGCTCGCCGCGTGCCAGGCGCGGCAGCCACGCCTCTTTCTGTGCCGTCGAACCGTGCCGGAGCAGCGTGCCCATGATGTACATCTGGGCATGGCAGACCGCGGGATTGGCGCCGGATGCGGCGATCTCCTCGAGAATGATGCTGGCCGCGGTCAGCCCCATTCCCGCGCCTCCGTACTCCTCGGGTATCAGGCCGGCCAACCAGCCCTGTGCGGTGAGTGCCTGCACGAACTCGTCGGGATAGTGGTCGGGTTCGAGGGCGCGCCAGTACGAGCCGGGGAACCTCTCGCAGAGGCGGCGGACGGCATGGCGGATGTCGTCGAATTCATCGGCCAGTGTGAAGTCCACCGCTCTCGTCGCCTCCTCTGCTCGTTGGACACAGGTTGCCGCCCGAGGACGGGCGCGGCCTATCGTGACACGGCGTCCCCTCGCAGCGTAGAGCTAGCGTGATCCCTGGTGACCAGGGGAGGTGCGGCGTGAGTGCCGAGGGACGCGGGTCGTATGAATTGAGGCAGGCGCCTGACCTCGAAGAGGTCCTCGGGTACCTCGAAGAGGGCCGGAACTGGGGTCGGTGGGGCGAGGACGATCAGGTGGGCGCACCCAATCTGATCACCGAGGAGAAGGTGCGAGAGGCAACGGCGTTGGTGGCGCAGGGGCGATCGATCTCGCTCAGTCGCCCGATCATGATTTCACCCGATGACGCGCCGGACCCGAGGTGGGGGTACGTCATGAACCGTCTGCCGGAACGCAGCGGTGGTGCCGGCTCTGACGACGTGCTGACACTCGGCTGTCACGGCTTGACGGTCACCCACCTCGACGCGCTGGGCCACCTCTGGGATGCCAGCAGCATGTGGGGCGGGCGCCGGTCGACGGAGGTCGTCACCGACAGGGGGCTGACGTGGGGCGGCATCGAGCACTGGCGCAACGGACTTGTCACCCGGGGTGTGCTCCTCGACGTGCCGGGCCACCGCAACGCGCCGTACGTCGCCCTCGGGGAGCCCGTGCACGGCTGGGAGCTCGATGAGATCTGCGACGCGCAAGGCGTCGACGTCGGTCCCGGAGATGCGGTGCTCGTGTACTGCGGGCGTGACCGGTGGGAGGCCGCCGAGCCCGGAGGTGTGGAGCGGCCGGAGCGGCCGGGCTTGCACGCGTCGTGTTTGAGGTTCCTCTCCGAGCGGGACACGCCCATGCTGGTCTGGGACATGATCGACGCCGCACCTCACGGGTACCCCATCCCCTGGGCGGTGCACGGGGCGATCTCCAATTTTGGGATCGCACTCGTGGACAATGCGGACCTCGCGACGTTGGCCACCACCTGCCGTACGGAGGGTCGCTTCGAATTCATGCTCGTGGTGGCACCCCTGGTCGTGGTGGGCGCGACGGGGACGCCGGTCAATCCACTCGTCATCTGGTAGGGGCGCAGGAAGAGCCCCGAGTCCCGCTGACCGCGTGACAGGCGGCGCGCTCAGAGAGTGTCGGCCAGGAAGGTGAGGGCACGATCCATGGCGTGTGCCGCCGCCTCAGGCCTGTGCCAGTCCTCGAAGTGCCCGGCGAAGGTGTGGCCGGCGCCGGTGTAGATCTCGGTGCTGAGCGGGATCGACCAGGTGGCGAACCGCTCGGTCACCTCGCGCACCAGATCGTCCGGCCAGACCTGGTCCTCGTCGCCCACGATGAGGAGGACCGGGCAGCGGATCTGCCAGATCATGTCGATGGCATGCTGGGGCTGGGTGGCGGAGAGCTCGTGGAACGCAGGCTGGCTGGGGTAGAACAGCACCGCTGCATCGACGTCACGTCCCAGTTCGGCCGCCAACCAGGCCAGCGTTCCTCCGGTGCAGTAGCCCCACACCGCCACCGACGAGACGTGCTCGTGCTCTCTGAGGTAGGTGACGCCGGCCAGGATGTCCTCGGCCCCCCGGCGAAAGTCCAGCGAGGCGATGGCCTCCTGGAGGGGGCCCATGTGGGCGATGTCGATCAGGATCTCGGGATCCTCGGGTCCCGTCCCGTGGTAGTAGTCCGGGATGACCGACAGGTACCCGTGCTGGGCCAGCTCGACGCCCACGCCCTTGATGAAGTTGTTGACGCCCTGTGCTTCGGTGGCGATTGCCACCCCGACCCGCGGCGCCGGCCCGGTCGGCCGACACAGCACGGTCGGGACATCGTCGCCATCGACGCTGAGTGTGATCGACTCGACGCTCACCCCCGCCTCCTGCGCACGCTGCTCCCACTCCGGCATGATCGATCCCCCTTGTCCGTGTTGACGGCAGCTGACTGCACTCCGATCGCCGTGACCGCTCCGAGCGTACCTATGTGTGTACCGATGTATGTACCGATGTATGTACCGATGTATGTACCGATGTGCGTAGGTTCCGGCCCCGGCGCTTGCCGGTTCGCCCCCGACGGCGACCACCTCGCTACGGTGTGACGAGCCCGGCGGGCCGCCGGTCAGGCCGCAACGCGGGAGTGGACATGGCGACAGACGAGAAGGCGGATTTCGTCGATGTTGGGCCGACCAACATCCTGACGCTCTTGCGGATGCGTCGGGTCATCGATCCCGAGATGGGCCCCGCCCTCGAGATGGAGCTGCGGGACGAGGTCGTGAATCCTTTCAAGAGCCTGCACGGCGGGCTCATGGCCACCTTGATCGAGTGTGCCGGGGCGAGACGTGCGATGAGCACGGGCGGGTCCGAGAGGATCCTGCCGTCGGACATGAACATCCGCTTCCTCACGACGGTCAAGGTCGGCCCGGCGCGGGCGGTCACGAAGGTCTTGCGGAAGGGGCGCCGGGCCATCGTCGTCCAGTGCGACGTCCTCGATGTCGGGAACGACCGCACACTCGTGGCCTCGGCCACCATCTCCTACACCCTCCTCGATTCGCCCACGCCCGACGCGCCGGCGTAGCCGCGACCGCGCCCGGCCCCCCGGCCGCCCGGCCGCCCGGCCGCCCGGCTCAGTGGTTGGTGTACCGGGGTGCTCGTTTCTCGCGGAACGCGGCGAGCTGCTCTTTGGCATCCTCGGTGCCGAGGGTGAGGATCTGGGTGCGCGCCTCGAGATCGATGGCCGCCGCCAGGCTCGAGATTTCTAGATTCGACCACAGCGTCGCCTTGCCCATCCACGTCCCGAAGGGTGTGTTCGCAATGATCTCATCGGCCTTCGCCAGGGCAGCGTCGACGACCTGCCCGTCGGGCACCGTCTCGAGGACGAGGCCGATGCGGGCTGCTTCCTCCCCGGTCACCCGGCGCCCGGTCAAGACCAGGTCGGCGGCGCGGGTGGCGCCCACGATGCGCTGCAGCAGCCAGCTGAGGCCCAGCTCCGCGCCCGAGGCGCCGATCTTGACGAAGGCGTCGACGAACAGGGCGGACGTGGCGGCGAAGCGAAGGTCCGCTCCGAGTGCGAGGGCGTAGCCGGCTCCGGCCGTCGCCCCGTTGATGGCGGCGATGATGGGCTGCGGGACGGCGCGCATGCGGGGGACGATCTCGGCCACGTGCTTCTGCTGGTACATGTTGGACTGCAGCGGGCCCAGATCGGTTGGCACCCACGGCGGGGGGCGGTAGTCCTGGAGGTCGTCACCGGCACAGAAGCCCCTGCCGGCACCGGTCAGCACAATCACCCGACAGTGCGAGTCGCGCCCGAGTTGCTCGAACACGTGGTAGATCTCGTCGAGCATCTCGGACGTCAACGCGTTGAGATGGTGCGGCCGGTTGAGCGTGACCAGCGCCACCCCTTCGTGGGAGCGATCGACGAGGACGTCGCCTTCCTCGGTGCCCTGTGCCATGGTGCCTTCCCCCTTCCGCCGGCGACCCCTCCGGCGCGTCGTCACTGCCAGTCCTGTCATCCAACGTACCCCGAGCGTCCCGGCTACTCCGGCTACTCCGGCACGCTCGCACGCCGGCCGATGACACTCCAGCTTGATGGCTGCGGCCTGACGACCCTCCGGCCCGATGACGATGGGGCCGCTATCTTGTGGGCCGAGCCGGGGGGATGCCATGAGTCACGACGCCATGAACGAGCACGCCATGAACGAGCACGATTTCACCTTCACTATCCGGGCCGAAGATCAGGGACGGGTGCGCACGCTGCTGCTCGACCGCCCGGACAAGCTCAATGCCTTCACGGCCATCGGGTATGACGCGCTGAGCGATCAACTCGACGCCGCGGCCGAGGACCCCGGCGTGGCGGTGTGTGTGATCACCGGCCGCGGACGCGCCTTCTCGGCCGGCGTCGATCTGCATGCTGTGAGCTCACCCGAAGGCGCCGCCGAGCTCGGGGTGCATTTCAACCGGATGATCCGGGCGCTGGCCACCTTTCCGAAGCCCCTGATCGCCGCGGTCAACGGCCTCGCCGTCGGCCTGGGGGCCACGCTGCTGTTGCACTGTGACCTCGTGGTCATAGACGAGCAGGCGAGGGTGCGCATGCCGTTCGTCGCCATCGGGACCTGCGCCGAGGCGTCGAGCAGCTGGCTGCTCCCCAAGCGGGTCGGGCCGCAACAGGCGATGTGGATGGTCCTCTCCGGTCGCTTCTTTTCGGCCGACGAGGTGGTGGCGAATGGCTTCGCCCTGGCCAAGGCGGCGCCCGGTGAAGCGCACACCGAGGCCATGAAGATGGCCGAGGAGCTCGCCGCCCACGAGATTGCGGCACTGGTGGCCAACAAGGCGCTGCTCCGAGAGGGCTGGGCCGAGCAGATCACCGAGGTGTGGGACCGTGAGCAGCTCGCCATGAAGGCGATCGCGCTCGAGCTCGGTCCCATCGGCTGGTCCACCAAGAAATGAACGGGCAGATCGGTTCGTACCCGCGGGGCGTCGCCGGCACGGCGGGGGTGGATCCCGATCGCATCGCTCTGATCGACGGCAGCCGCCGCGTCACGTTCGCCGAGTTGGACGCGCGGGCCAACGGCCTGGCCAACGGATTGGCCGAGCGGGGCGTGGGGGCGGGAGACGCCGTCGGCATACTGCTGCACAACCGGGCCGAGTGGTTCATGATCAGTCACGCCATCGCGCGTCTCGGTGCCATGTACGTGCCGATCTCCCCGCGGCTCACGGCCTCCGAGGCGGACTACATCGTCGGCGACTCATCCATGAAGGTCTGCTTCACCGAGGGCTCCGTGGATTTCACCAGGTTCGGGGTCGCCACCGTCGACGTCGACGCGCCGGGTTTCGAAGTGGTGAGCGCGCTGGCGCCGCGCCACGACTTCCTCAACACCATGCCGACCCTGATGGGGTACACCTCGGGCACGACGGGACGCCCCAAGGCGGTACAGCGTCCCGCCCCCGCACCGGTGCCCCAGGCCACGTCGTCCGCCGTCGCCGCCTTCTGGGGTTACGGGCCCGACACGGTGCAGCTGATCTGCGGCCCGCTGTACCACACGGCGCCGAGCGCCTATGCGGAGTACTCGCTGTGGGAGGGCGGTGCGGTGGTCGTCCAGGACCGTTTCACCGGCGAGGGCTGTCTCGCCCTGATCGAGGAGCACGCCGTGACGCGGACCCAGATGGTCCCGGCGCACTTCGTCCGTATTCTCGAAACGGAGTGGCGGCGCTACGACACGTCGAGCATCCGCTTGCTCATCCACGCCGCGGCGATGTGCCCGGTCCATCTCAAGTGGCGGATTCTGGAGGTCTTCCCGCGTGGGACGGTCTGGGAGCTGTACGGCGCCACCGAAGCCATGGGCACGGTGATCTCACCGGGGGAGTGGATCCTCAAGCCCGGCAGTGTGGGGCGGCCCTTCCCCGGCCTCTCCATACGGGTGCTCGACGAGGCGGGCCGCCCGGTGCCCACGGGCGAGGTGGGGACCATCTACGTGAGCCAGTTCCCCGGGGCGAACTTCAGCTACCGGGGCGATGCCGAGAAGACCGGCGCGGCCTATCAGGACGGCTACGTGACAGTGGGTGACCTCGGCCACCTCGACGAGCAGGGGTACCTGTTCATCGCCGATAGGCGCACCGATCTCATCCTCAGCGGCGGGGTCAACATCTACCCGGCGGAGGTCGAGAACGCCCTGGCCGCCGACCCCGATGTGGTCGACTCGGCGGTCATCGGGCTTCCCGACGAGCGCATGGGACACATCGTCCACGCCGTCGTCGAGCTGCGGGCCGGAGCCACGGCCGATGCCGACGTCATCCTCGAGCGGCTGTCGGTGCACCTGGCGGACTTCAAGCGCCCGCGGTCCATCGAATTCGTCGACGAGCTTCCCCGCGAGCCCAACGGCAAGGTTCTCAAGCGCAAATTGCAGGAGGAGCGCACCGCCAGCGCCTGAACGCCGGTTGCTACCGGTCGACGCCGCCCAGCCGCTCTGTGCGGGCGCCTCGATGGAGGAGCAATATGGGCTCCGGTAGGCGGCCATGGGGGGCGCCGGCGCGAGCGAGAAGGTGGCCATGGACGCAGCGGAGCAGCTCCTGGCGGTCGAGGAGATCAAACGGTTGAAGGTGCGTTACTTCCGCTGCATGGATACCAAGGACTGGGGCGGCTTGGCGAGCGTCTTTGCCGCGGATGCCGTCATGGACATGTCCGAGGAGGCTGGTGCGGCCCCCGGAGATCTCTCGCACATCACGCGCGGGGCGGCCGCCATCGCGGCGATGGCCCAGGCCGGGATGGAGGGGGTGCAGACGGTGCACCACGGCCACATGCCCGAGATCGAGATCCTTTCTCCGACCACGGCCCAGGGCGTCTGGGCCATGGAGGATCGCCTGCGCTGGGAGTCGGGCCCCGTGCGCAGCCTGCACGGGTATGGCCACTACCACGACACCTACGAGAAGGGGGACGAGGGGTGGCGGATCGCGTCGACGTCCCTGACCCGGGTCCGGGTCGATGTCGAGATGAACCAGATGGTCTGGTCGTCGGTGATCGACCGATCGTGTGCTCGGGCCCGCAGTCGTAGGCGTTCGCGAACATCAAGACGAACGAGGGAGGGCGCGCCAGGTGCTCGAGGACGAGTCCCGCTTCATCGATGACAAGAGGTCGGCGACCATGAGGCTGTACCGGTATCGGGTGCTCGTCCCGGGCGAGAGAGATGAGGGGTAGATGGAGATCGGGCTGCTGTTCACGTTTCGCAACCCGCCGCCGTGGGCCCGACCTGCGGCCGACCTTTATCGGGACACCATGGAAGAGATCGCCCTGGCCGACCGCCTCGGCTTCGACGGCATCTGGCTGGCCGAGCACCACTTCACCGACGACGGGTGGTCACCCTCACCGCTGACGTTGGCCGCCGCCGTGGCGATGCGCACGGAGCGGGCTCGGATCGGCACCTTCGTGCTGCTGTTGCCGCAGCACGACCCGCTCCGGGTGGCCGAAGCGGCGACGGCTGTCGACATCCTCTCCGGGGGGCGTCTGACGCTCGGGGTCGGCATCGGCTACCGGGCCAATGAGGAGACGCCCGTAGGCCTGTCCCCGTCCGATCGCGGTTCGCGCATGGACGAGGGCCTCGAGGTCCTGGTCCGCTGCTTGCAGCAGGAGCGCGTCGATTTCGACGGACGCTGGCACCACCTCGAGGACGTCGTCATGACGCCGCGCCCGGTGCAGCAGCCCCGGCCCCCGATCCTCACCGCCGGTCTGGGGCCGCGTGCCCTGGAGCGCTCGGTCAGGCTGGGCTGCGACGGGCTGGCCATCCACCCGCCGCGTGAGGCGTATGACCGCTATGTCGAGATCCTCGAACGTCATGGCCAGGACCCGTCCCGCCAACGCTTCGCCACGATCGTCCTCGGCTATGCCGGCTCCAGCGACGACGGCGCCTGGGAGACCGTCGGTCCCCACGCCGGCTGGATTTGGGACCACTACCGCACGTGGCTCCTCGCCTCAGGGGAGGCCGACCTCTTCTCCAATGGCGCCCGGCAGGACTTCGTCATCGGGAGCCCCCAGCGCTGGATCGACACCATCGGGGGCATGCTCGCCGCCAACCCCGGGGTGCCCTGCCATCACCTGGTGGTGGAGCTGGTGATGGCAGGCCTGTCCCATGCAGAGCGGAAGCGGGGAATCGAGTATTTCGCCAGCGAGGTCCTTCCCGGCCTGCGACTCCTCTGAGGACGTCCCGGCCCCGGGCGTGGCGCGGGGCGCCGGGCCACTGAGGCGGGCGACACCCGGCCGCTCTCTAGTCCGAAGACGGAAGCGGGGATGCCTCTTTGGCGGAAAGCACGTCGTCGCCTACGGAGAGCGAGCCCGCGCCGGCCTTGGTGCACAGCACCTCGACGGCCGGATCGCCCGCGGCGTAGCGCTTGCCGATCAGCGTGCCGGCGTCGTGTGGGGCCGCCGGCTCTCCCGTGCGAGGGGTCTCGTCGCTGAGTTCCACCATCGGTTGGCCGCCGCAGCGCAGGTCCAGATCTTCCTTGGGTGCCTTAATGACGATGACCTCGGTGTCGCAGACGACACTGCTCAGTCGCAACCCCGCTTTGGTGATCACTGCGTGCAGCCCTCCTGTGGTGTGTCGTTGTCACGTGGTGACCGCGCCCGGTGCCTCTATCCGTGCCTCAACCGGTGTAGCGGCGGAGGCAGCCTACCCGGCCTGCGGGAGGCGCCTGGTGTTGCGCCCTTTCAACCCGTCGCCGGAGCCTGAGTCTGCGCTACCCGTGTGGCTTCGCATAGGGTGCGAGGTCGCAACACTGGCGGCGCGGGGGACAGACACCGGAATTTCCCGCCCGAGAGGGAGGATCAACGCATGGACAGCACCGAGTTGGAGACCATCATTTACGAGAAGGATGGTCCGATCGCTCGCATCGTCCTCAACATGCCTAACAAGGCCAACATCCAGACCGCGCAGCAGGTCTATGACTTCGAACAATGCCTGAGGTGGGCCGACCAGGACGAAGAGGTCAAGGTGCTCATTCTCAAGGCGAATGGCAATGGATTCTGCGCCGGCCATGCCATCGTCGAGCCCAGCGAAATGCCAGATGTCTACCCGACGACCGGCCCCACGCCCGAGCGCACCTGGAAGAAGCACAACTACGACCTCTTCCTGTGGCCGCCCCTGAACCTCTGGGAATTCTCCAAGGCGACGATTGCCCAGGTCCACGGGTACTGCGTCGGTGGGGGAACCGTGTACGGCTTCCTCTGTGACATCACCGTGGCCTCCGACGACGCCTACTTCCAGATGCCGCTGCCCCAGGGCTTCGGCCTGCCCGGGGCGCAGACCATCATGGAACCTTGGGTCCTGATGAACTTCAAACGGGCCTACGAATACCTCTATCTCGGGAAGACCTTGTCGGCGGAGGATGCCAAGGAGTGGGGCTTCATCAACGAAGTCGTCAAGCGAGCCGACCTCGAGTCCACGGTGGAGGAGATGGCCGCCACCATCGCCCAGATGCCACTCACCACGATCATGACGATCAAGCAGTCGGTGAAGCGGGCCTGGGAAGGCATGGGGATGCGGGTCAACCTGCAGAACACCGCAGACTTCTGCTCGCTGGCCAGCGGTGCCCACGATGTGCACGAGTTCATGGCCAAGCGGGCGGGGCGGCTGCCCCGCCAGGTGGCGGAGGACGGGGCCCAGGCGGTCAAGGCGGCAGAGTCCTAGGGCTGAAGGCGGCCGCCTGATGGCGGCGTGCGGAGTGGCAGTTGTAGCGTTCCCGACGGATAAGCGGAAGGACACAACCATGACAACGAGTGACACCACAGCTCTTCACGGAGAGCATCGGATGTTGATCGACGGCAAGCTCGTCGAGGCCAAGTCGGGCAAGATGTTCGACAACATCAACCCGGCTACCGAAGAGGTGCTCGGCCAAGTGGCCGACGCCGGTCACGAGGACATGGAAGAGGCGATTGCCGCCGCCCGCCGTGCGTTCGACGAGACGGCCTGGTCCACGGACAAGGAGCTGCGCCAGCGTTGCCTGCTCCAGTTGCAGACCGCCCTCGAGGGGGAGCGGGAGCTGCTCCGGGCCGAGCTGGTGGCCGAGGTCGGGGCCCCCATCCTCTTGACCTACGGGCCTCAACTTGACGCCCCCCTGGCCGAGGGCTTGACCTGGCCGGCGAAGTTCATCGACGAGTTCGCCTGGGAGCGCGACCTCCCCGAAGGCAACGCCTTCGGGCAGCGCAGCTGGCGCAAGGTGACCAAGGAGGCCGTCGGCGTCGTCGGCGCCATCGTCCCGTGGAACTATCCTTTCGAGGTCTCCATCAACAAGCTGGGGCAGGGTCTGGCCACCGGCAACACCGTGATCTTGAAGGCGGCCCCCAACACGCCGTGGAACGCCACGCGCATCGGTCGCCTGGTGGCCGAGCAGACGGACTTCCCTCCGGGCGTCCTCCAGGTCGTCACCACGTCGGACAACGCGGTGGCCGAGGATCTCGTCATCGACCCCCGGGTCGATCTGATCTCCTTCACCGGCTCGACCGCCGTCGGGCGCCGGATCATGGAGAAGGGTGCTCCCACCTTGAAGCGGCTCTTCCTCGAGCTCGGCGGAAAGTCGGCCGACATCATCCTGGACGACACGGACTTCCAGGCCAAGCTGAGCATGGCCTGGACCATCTGCTCACACGGTGGCCAGGGCTGCGTGATGCTCACGCGCATGCTGTTGCCGCGCTCACGCTACGACGAGGGCATCGCCATCATGGAGGAGGGCTTCCGCAACGTCCCCTACGGCGATCCGACGAACCCGGCCCACATCCAGGGACCCCAGATCAGTGCCCTCCAGCGCGACCGGGTCCTGGCGCACATCGAGCAGGGCAAGGCCGAGGGGGCCCGGGTCGTCGTCGGAGGTGGCCGGCCGCCCCAGTTCGAGAAGGGCTACTACGTCGAGCCCACCCTGTTCGCCGACGTGGAGAACTCGATGTCCATCGCCCAAAAGGAGATCTTCGGCCCGGTGCTGGTCGTCGTCCCCTTCGACGACGACGACGACGCCGTGCGGGTGGCCAACGACAACGAGTACGGGCTCGGTGTGGGCGTCACATCGGCTTCCGAGGAGCGGGCGATGGCCGTTGGCCGTCGTATCCGTGCGGGAACGGTCGGCATCAACGGCGGCGTCTGGTACGGGCCCGATGCCCCCTTCGGTGGCTACAAGGCCAGCGGCGTCGGCCGTCAGAACGGCACCGAGGGCTTCGAGCAGTACACCGAGACCAAGACGTACGCGGGCGGCCTCCCTCCCAAGGCGGGCTGACCACGCGGGCCGCGCCCGCCGAGACTCGGGGGTGGTGGCCGCGGCCACCAACCAGGGCCTAGAGGATGGCGCCCTTGATCTTGAGCTCCAGGAGTTGGTCCATGTCGAGGCCGAGCTCGCCGAGCACCTCGTCGGTGTGCTCGCCGTGCTCGGGACCACGGATCAGGTCGGGCGGCGTCTCGTTGAACTGGATCGGTGACGCGATCATCTTGAACATGGTGCCCGACGCCGCCTCGACCTCGCGCACGTAGCCGTTGGCGATGGCCTGGGGGTCGACCAGGAGCTCGGCTGCATTCTGCACCGGGGCCCAGACGCCCTTGGCGGCCTGGAGTATGGACTTCCACTCCTCGAAGGTCTTCTGCGCGAAGAGCTCGTCGAGGACGCCGACGCAGGCCGCCGCGTTCTCCCGGCGCGCCACCGAGTCGATGAAGCGAGGATCGTGCTCGAGCTCGGGCCGGCCCAGGAGGGTGACCAGGTCGCCCCAGTAGCGGTCGGACTCCAGCATGACGAGGGAGAGGAAGCGCCCGTCCGAGGTGCGGTACATCCCCACAATGGGGTTCGGCGTCTCCGTCCGGTCCCGCATCGGCATCCGGGTCATCCCGAAGAGCCCGGCCGCCATGGATGAGGCGGCGGTGGCCCACATGGCCGTGCCGAGCAGCGAGTTGTCGACGACGGAGGGCTCCCCGGTGCGCTCGCGGTGGAAGAGGGCGGCCGAAATCCCACCGGCGATCGTGAGGCCACCGATGACGTCGCCGAAGGCCGGCCCGGGTTGGGCGAGCGGGTATCCCTCGTCGGGGTTGGAGATGATGTCGGCCGGACCGCCACGCCCCCAGAACGTGCACCCGTCGTAGCCCCCGCGCTCGGCGTCGGGGCCGCGCTGGCCCTGGCCCGAGCCGCGCACGTAGATGATCTTGGGGTTGACGGCCCGGATGTCCTCGAGGTCGATACCCAGCTTGCGCCGGGCCTGGGGCCGGAAGTTGGTGAGGAACACGTCAGCGGTTTCGCAGAGCTTGAGCAGCAGCTCCCGCCCCTCGGGCGTGCCCATGTCCAGTCCGACGCTGCGCTTGCCCCGGTTCGGGAGCTCCATCATGTGGGCCACGCCGCCCGGCCCCGTGGGGACCAGGCCCATGGCGGCGAGGCCCCGTTGAGGGTCACCGCTCTCGGGGTGCTCGATCTTGATGACGTCAGCACCCCATTCGGCGAGTACCGCCCCGGCGACCGGGACATACGTCCACGAGGCGACCTCGACCACTCGGATGCCGTCCATGATTCCCATAACTCGTTCTTCCCTCTGACTCGGTTCGTGACTCGGTTCGTTACTCGGTTGGTGACGCGGTTCGTGCCGCGCGTCGGTGTGCTACTTCGTTGCCTGGGCCCGGCCGGCGCCGGCGAAAATTGCCGGATCGATGTTGCCGGTCATGATGGCACCCATCGTGCCCCCGTCGGTGATCAGGTTCTCTCCGGTGATGTACGACGCAGCACGGCTGTTGAGGAAGATCAGGGGGTAGGCCTGCTCGGCGGGGGCGGAGCGGCGCCCCAGGGGCACCGGGAAGTTCTCCATGAACTCCTTGCCCACGAACTCTTCGAAGTCCGGCATCATCGGCGTCTGGGTCGGCCCGGGGCTGATCGAGTTGACCCGGATGCCCTTGTCCGCCCAGGCGAACGAAGCCCACAGGGTCCACACGATGATGGCCTCTTTCGACGGTGCGTAGCCGCCCGTGATCTCCTCGGGGTGCTCGTCGACCCAGGCCCGTCCGGCCGCAAATCCGTCGGTCGTCACGAGGGGCATCCACTTGGCGATGTTGGCCATCCAGCCGATGCCGGCGGTGGACGAGATACTGGCGATGGCGCTTCCGGGCGGCATGTGCGGCACCACCAGCTCGGCCAGGTGCCGGGCCGACAGGAAGTTCACCGTCATCACATCGGTGTCGGGGAACTTGGAACCGGCGCGCCCCGCACAGTAGAAGAGCGCGTTGATCTCCCCGCCGATCGAGGCCACGGTCTGCGCGACGGCGTCCGGGTGGCGCAGATCGGTGCCGTAGTAGCCGGGAACGTCGATCGGGGGCTCCTTCAGGTCGATGACGTGGACTTCGGCGCCCAGCCGCACCAGCTCGGTGACGGCGGCCGCGCCCATCCCGGCTCCACCGCCCCCGGCCACGACAACCCGAGTCCCTTCATAGTCCCAGATCGATGCCACTGCGTTCCCCCTTGATCGGCCGGCTCCGAGGGTCTCGGGCCGGACGTGGCCTTGATGCTTACCCACCCCCCGGCCCGCGCGTCAAGGCTGCCTGGTGTACGACCCGGGCCTGACCCCGGCCCGAGCCCCGGCGCGCCGCGTGCGGTCGTTCAGCGGGGCAACCCCAGGCCGTGCTCGGCCAGGATGTTCCGGTTGATCTCCGTCGTGCCCCCGGCGATGGTGGTCTGGCGCGAAGAAGCCAGGTTCTTGCCCCAGCGCCCCGAGAGGCCTTCGAGCCCCAGCAGATCGACCGCCAGCTCGGCCAGAGCTTGCTCGGTGAGGGACCACATGAGCTTTGCGATGGAGCCCATCGTCGGCGAGGGTTGGCGTCCGGCCCCGATGGCCTGCAGCTCTCGAGTGGTGGTCCAGCCCATGGTGGCGATGCGGGAGTAGACACTCATGAGGCGGTCACGGATGACGGGGTCGCTCATCGCCGGACGGCCCTTGGCGTCGTCCATCAGGTGGTTCAGCCGCTCGCGCAGGTTGAGATGCAGTTTCGCCACGCCGGCCCGCTCGTAGCTGAGCGTGGTCATGGCTACCTTCCACCCCTCGTTGAGCTGGCCCAGCAGGTTGCTCTTCGGAACGACGACGTCCGTGAAGAACAGCTCGGAGAAGGTCAGGTCCCCGGCCATGGTCCGCAATGGCCGGACCTCGACCCCCGGGGTCTTCATGTCCACCAGGAAGCAGCTGATGCCCTTGTGCTTGGGGGCGTCGGGATCGGTCCGCACGTAGAGCTGGCACCAATCGGCATGACGACCCAGGCTGTTCCAGGTCTTCTGGCCGTTGATGACGAAGGTGTCGCCGTCCTCCCGGGCGGAGGTGCGCAGTGACGCCAGGTCCGATCCGGCATCGGGCTCGGACATGCCCTGGCTCCAGATTTCGTCCCCGCGCAGCATCGGCCGCAGGTAGCGCTGACGCTGCTCGTCGGTGCCGACCGCCATGATCGCCGGGGCGATGTTCGAGACGCCGATGACGTTGATGGCCCCGGGGGCGCCCGAGGCCGACATCAGCTCCAACCAGGCCAGCTGCTCGGCGATGTTGGCGGCCCGGCCGCCGTACTCGGTGGGCCAGGCAGGCGCCGCCCACCCGGCGTCGGCCATGGTCCGGTTCCAGTTCCGCAGGATCTCGATGTTGCCCTCTTCCAGCCCACCTCCCGCGGCAGCGGCCTCGACCACGGCCGGGGTGAGGTTGTCGTCGAGCCAGGCCGAGAACTCCGCCCGGAACGCCCCGACCCCGTCGTCGAGGTCAGTATTCACCTCGACGTCTGTATTGACCTCGACGTCAGTGTTCACTCGCCTTCCACCAGGCTGATGCAGGTTTCGGGGCAGTTCTCCGCGGCCAGGCGGGCCTGGGACTCGAGGCCATCGGGCACGTCGGGGGTGAGCACGATGCTGTGGCCCTCGTCGTCGCTGTCGAACAACTCGGGGGCGAGCGAGTAGCACCGCCCATGACCGGTACAGCGCTGGGCATCCAACACGATCTTCACGGTGCGGGAGTGTATCGCTGGGCCCGGGACCGCACCGCTGCCGACGCCCTGATCCCCCCTGGTAATCTGCCCGCGGACGCAGTGTGCTCCACAGCAGAGAGGACCAGCCATGCCTGACGCCGTCATCGTTTCGGCTTGCCGTACCGCCATTGGGACAGCTCGGAAGGGAACCCTGGCCGAGACCGACGCGACGGTGCTCGCCCGCGCCGTCATCGACGAGTCCGTGCAGCGCACCGGCCTGGCTCCCAAGGAGTTCGATGACCTCGTCCTCGCGGAATCCCTCTATGGCGGAGGCGTGATCGCCCGCTACGTCGCCCTGGAGGCCGGCCTCGAGAACGTCGCCGGCCTGGCCCTGAACCGCCACTGCGCCGCGGGCCTGGCCGCCGTGGAGACGGCCGCGGCCTCCATCATGGCCGGACAGGACAGCGCGGTCATCGCTGGTGGGGTGCAGTCGTCGTCCACCTCCCCGGTGGAGAAGAAGCGGATCGTCGGCACGACCGACTGGGCCGACTGGATGTCCCCGTCACACCCCGATTCGCCCGAGGCTCCGGCGTTCGACATGTCGATCACCGTCGGGTGGAACACGGCGAAGATCGCGGACATCAGCCGGGAGGAGCAGGACGCCTGGGCCCTCCGGTCCCACGAGCGTGCCATCGCCGCCATCGACGAGGGTCGCTTCGCCAAGGAGATCGTGCCCATCAAGGTCACGACGAGCGACGGCGCCGCCGTCGTCTTCGAAGTCGATGAGCACCCGCGACGCGGGAGTTCGATGGAGAAGCTGGCCTCGCTCAAGGTCCTCCACCCCGAGATTCCCGGCTTCTCGGTCACCGCGGGCAACGCCTCGGGCATCAACGACGCGGCGGCCGCCGTCGTCATCACCTCTGACGGCTTCGCGTCCGGGCACGGGCTGACGCCGCTGGCCACCGTGCGTTCATGGGCCAACATCGGCGTCACACCGTACGAGAACGGCATCGCTCCGACGGTGGCCATCCCCAAGGCCCTCAGCCGCGCCGGCCTCACGGTGGCCGATGTCGACCTGTGGGAGATCAACGAGGCCTTTGCCGTCGTGCCGATCGCCGCCTGCAAAATCCTCGGCATCGACCCGGAGCTGGTCAACATCTCGGGGAGCGGGTGCAGCCTGGGCCATCCGATCGCGGCCACGGGCGCCCGTATGGTCACCACCCTCATCTACGATCTCCAGCGTCGCGGCGGCGGCATCGGTGTCGCGTCGATGTGCGCCGGCGGCGGCATGGGTGCAGCACTGGTGATCGAGGTCGCCCCGGCCTGAGCATTCGCCGGGCCGTGGGCCGCTCAGTCGCCCGGGCCGGGGGCCGCTCAGTCGCGCGGGTCGCCGGGCACGCGCCAGGTGGTGAAGCGAAACGGAGCCCCGAAGGAGTCGGCCGGATCGACGACGATGGTCGTGTCGTCCCGCGCCACGATCCCAACCCCGACGTCGGCCAGGTGGGTGGCACTGCGCTCCAGGTCGGCCACCGTGAACGTCATGGCGTGGCACATGCCGCCGGGGTACGCCGCCAGGTCCTTCCCGGCCAAGCTGTCGGCCCGGGTCGGATGCGCCAGCTCGATCACCGTCTCGGGGCCGAGGCTCACGTACGTGGATTCGGTCCCCGTCAGCTCGGACGCTCCGCGCCACAGCAACGTGGCGCCGATGGTCTCGCAGTACAGCTTCGTCGCTGTCTCCAGATCGGGCACGACGATGCTGACGTAGGTCATGCGCTCGATCCCCAAGGGGTTCGGGCTGGCCTGCCACCGTTCGGCCCATCCGGGCTGGAAGCGGGGATCGGCAAACGGACCCGGGCCCTGAGGCCCTCCGTTGGCGACGGCGGGCTGGAAGAACTCGAGTTGTGTGTAGGTGTCTTTGGGATGGGTGTAGATGTCCCCGTCTTCGGGCGGGGCGTCTGTGCGACCGCCGGGCTGGAGGGTCCGGACGCCTCCCTCGACCAGCCGGTCCCACTCGCTCCGGACGTCGTCGCAGAACCAGGCGACCGAGTGCCAGTGCCGGCCGAATCTCGCTTGGAACCGCCCTATGGGCATGGCGGCCGCCTCGGGCTCGGCGCTCGGCGACATCGCCTCGATCACCGCATCGCCGATGACCAGCAGCGAGCCCATCCGGCGTTCGCGCTCTGAGTATTGCCCGTCCATCACCCCGCGTACGGGGGCGAAGACCCGGTCGTACCAGACGTCGAGCGGGGCGAGGTCCTCGGTGATGTGGGTTACATGAAAGAGCTTGCCGACACTCACGCGTTTCCATACCCCCTGATCACGATGTAGACCCCCACGGGCCCTGAGCAGCGGACGAGTGTCCCACACGAAGAGGGAACGGGGACACCTCGTGGTGACCCCCCGACGTCATGTGCACCGGTCAGCCGCCGGGGGAGCGCGGGGCGGGCGCGACGCGGGCCAGCACCAGGGCCGTGAGTCGATGGTCGCGGCCCTGGTCCCGCACCTCGACCCGCACCACTCCCTGCCCGAGCAAGGTCGCGGTCGCCCGCCCCGGGCCGACCCGTACCGAATTGAGATAGCGGATGTCGAGGTCGATCACCGGCGACCCCGTGAGGGACTCGGCCGCCAGTTCGCCCAGCAGCGCGACGGCCCCGCCCTGCAAGGAGCCGGCGGCCTGCACCACGAAGGGCGTGCGCTCCATCTCGACCACCCCGGGCTCGATGATGCTGGCCCCGACGTGCTCGGGGAAGGGCAGTTCGATCATGCCGGGGGTGCGCATGCCGCGGTCGAAGGCGGGAGGATGATCTTGGGGGCGTGGCGACCCCATGAACGTGAGGTAGCTGTAGGCCACCGGTGCCATCGTCTCGGCGTCGAAGAAGAACACCTCACCCGCCACGGTGGACCGGCCCTGCTTCACGATCTCACCCCTCATCTCGAGGTTCTCCCCGCGTGCGGGCGTGATGAGCCGTACGACGATGTCCAGGGTCACCGACAGGCGGGGCGTGATCATCAGGCCGGCCGGGACGCCGGCGACGCAGTCGGCAATCGTGGCCAGTACCGACGGGCGGGGAAAGGGCGAACCGGGGGCCCGCAACTGCTCGGTGATCGTGGTCTCGCCGGCGGCCGTCATGTTGTCCTCCGCGATCCCGAAGCTGAAGGGGATGGCGGACAAAAAGGTCCCGCCGGTGGCGGTGGCGGAGGATGTGGCCGGTGCGGCGGGCGCGGCGGGCCGCGGTGGAACGAGTCCTCTTTCGTCGGGGTCGGCCATGGCGCCGAGACGCTACCCGTGTTGGCACCGGCATGCCCTCGAGCACGCCGACCTGGTCCCATTAGGGTGCTCGCGCATGAACGCGCGCGTGCAACCGGATCGTCAAGAGGGGGAAGAGGGTCAAGAGGGGGAGCCGACCATGAGCGAGGTGGCCATTCCCGGTGTCGACGGGGACCTCGCCGGCGTGCTGTTCTCGCCTGCCGGGGAACGCGTGAGCGCCGCCGTCATGGTCCTGCCCGAGATCGACGGCTTCTGCGACGGCACGGTGGCCGCCGCCCGTCGGCTGGCCTTGTCGGGTTACGTCGCCCTGGCGCTCGACCCGTTCGCCCCCTACGGCTCCACCCCTCCGTTGCGGGGGGGCGAGGACACCATGGCCTGGCTGGCCCGGCTGAACGATCGGCGCCAACTGTCCGATCTGGCGATGGCGCTGGCCTGGTTACGAGCTCTTCGGAACGTCGATGCTGACCGGGTCGCGGTGGTGGGATTCTCGATCGGCGGGCGCTACGGGATGATGCTCACCACCGAGCCGCACGGCCTGCGCGCCGTTGCGGCGTTCTACTCCCGGCCCTGGCCCGGGGGAGCTATCGCAGACGTGGCTCTGGCGCCGGGCAATCATGTCGCCAAATTCAACGCCCCGGTGTGTGCCGTCTTCGGCGACGACGACGAGATGATCCCCCAGGACATGGTCGAGGAGTTCAGGTCGTTGCTGGCCCGACACCCCTCGTCCGGCCACGAATTACACCTCTTCCCCGGGCGTCACTTTTTTGCCAACGAGAGCCGCCCTCGTCGCTATGTGCCCGCGTCGGCCGAAGAGGCGTGGACCATCGTGGGCGACTTCCTGGCCGCCCATATGGCGGGCCCGCCCGACTGACCACATAGCTGGGCCGACGGACTGAGTGCAGGGCGCGTGACGGATGGCGTGACAGATGGCGTGACAGCTCGGGTGACGGGTCGCCTGACAGGCGGTGTCACGGGTTGCCCTACGCGGTGGCGCTGATCCCCAAGGCCCGGTAGGTGAAATCGACCAGTTGCTCGATATCGCTCTGGTCGGGTTCGGTCCCGCGGATCAAATGACGGCGGATGGCGTCCATGGTGTAGCCGAAAATGATCCGGGCATCCCGGGCCGGGTTGGCGCTGGCCGCCGTGCCGTGAGCCACGGCGCGGGTGATCTCGCGTTCGAGAGGAGCGATCACCACTGCCTTGCTGTGGTCGAACTGGTCGGGGTACGTGTGGGCCAGCTGTCCCATGCCCAGCGTCCAGGGCAGGGTGCGCCGTGCTGCGGAAGGGACGATCGCCTGGCGGACGAAGCCTTCGATCCACACCCGTATGCGGGGCTCGGGGGCGTCGACGACGGCCATCTTGCCCTCGACGTAGTCAGCGAGCTGCAGCGAGGCCGTATCGAGGGCGACCAACAAGAGGTCGTCCTTTGATCGGAAGTGGCGGTAGAAGGCCTTGGTCGAGACGCCCGCCTCCTGGAGGATCTCGCGCACCGAGGGCTCGAAGCTGCCCGTTCTGGCCGCCACCGTCCAGGTTGCGGTGATGAGCAGGTTCACCTCGTTGGCGACCTCGACGAGACTCCCAGCATCGAGCGGGTCCAGGCCCGCGGACAGTGCGTCACGTGGGAGCAACTCGGCGGCTCTCCCCTTGTCACTCACGCTGGACCAGCTTAGATGGTATGGGTCGGGCCGTTCGCCCGGGGGGCTGGACCCTTCGAATCAGCCCGGCAGCTGCCGCGATGCGCCGCTAGGGTGCCCGACATGACTGGAGTCAAGCGTCTGGGGATCGTGAGCGTTGCCTTCGGGACGGAGTGTACGTATCCCGAAGCAGGCCGAAGGGCGGCCGAGCTCGGCTTCGATCACATCGACATAGGCCTCGATCGCCTCGTTGGGGAAGAACCCGAGCTGGCGCTCCCGATCGGGGACCGGATCGGCTCGACGCCTCGAACCGGGTGCACCGTGCGCCCGCCCCGCAAGTGCACGTGGGAGGAAGGCGTGGCCTTCCTGCGCCAACAGCCCGGGATACGGGTCGAGCCGGGGCCGGCCTCGCTGCTCGATACGGCGGAGTCGATTCGCGCCATGTGCGAGGAGGTCCCCGGCCTTCGGCTGACCTTGGATACCGGATGGTCGGTCTACTGCGGCTTCGATCCCCTGGAAGTGGCGGACCTGGTGGGCCATCTCCAACTGCGCCAGGCCAAGCCAGGTACGCCGCAGATGCACATCGACGAAGAGGGCGACGTCGACTTCCCCGCCGTGTTCGCCGGCTTTGCGGCGATCGGCTATCAGGGCTTGTTCAGCGTGGAGTATTTCAACCTGCCCGACTTGAAGCTGCCGCTCGAGGACCCGGTCGGCTGGAGCGTCGATCTGATGCACCGGGTCCGCCCCATGATCACCGCCTGAGGCGGCCGGGCCGGGGTGGTGGGCCGGGGTGCGCGGGCCGGGCGAATGAGCCGGCCGGTCAGCCCAGAGCGATCCCGCAGACCTTGGTGTCCTGGTACTCGGCCAGGCCCTCGTGCCCTCCCTCTCGCCCGAGGCCACTCTGCTTCACGCCGCCGAAGGGAACCGCCGCCGACGTCGGGTTGATGTCATTGATCCCGATGATGCCGAAGTCGAGCGCCTCGGCGACGCGGAACGCCCGGTCCACATCGCGGGTGTAGATGTAGGAGGCGAGGCCGTAGGTCGTGTCGTTGGCGGCCGCGATGACCTCTTCCTCGTCGTCGAAGACGATGACCGGCGCGATGGGCCCGAATGTCTCCTCGCGGTAGATGGTCATGTCGGCGGTCACGCCGGAGAGGACCGTCGGTGCGAAGTAGTACCCGCCGTCGAACTCGTCGCCCGAAAGGCGGGTGCCTCCGGTCACCACCGTGGCTCCGTGGGCGAGTGCGTCGGCAACCTGTCGCTGCATTTTCTCCATGGCGGCGGCATCGATCAGCGGTCCGACGGTCACGCCGTCGGTGGCACCGTTGCCGGGGCGGAGCTTTGCCACCCGCGCCTCCAACTCGGCGAGGAAGGGATCTGCCACCGACCGGTGGACGAAGATGCGGTTGGGACATATGCAGGCCTGTCCCGTGTTCAAGAACTTGACCAGCGCGGCGCCTTTGGCTGCGTGCACCGGATCGGCGTCGGCGAACACGAGGAACGGCGCGTGGCCGCCGAGTTCGAGCGACACGCGCTTCAACTGATCCGAGGCCCGGCGTGCGATCTCTTTGCCCACTTCCGTCGACCCGGTGAAGCTGATCTTGCGGACCACCGGATTGCCCAGCAATTCGTCGGCGACCGGCAGTGGGTCGCTGGTCGTCACCAGGTTGACCACGCCGGGGGGGAATCCGGCATCCTCGAACACTCGGAATGCCTCGATGGCGCACAGCGGAGTCTGCTCCGCCGGCTTGAGGACGATGGTGCAACCGGCGGCCACGGCCGGCGCGATCTTGCGGGTCAACATCGAGACCGGGTAGTTCCACGGGGTGATGGCCGCCGCCACCCCGATCGGCTGGCGCAACACGATGAAGCGTTGGTCCGCCCTCGACGACGGGATGGTCTCGCCGTACGAGCGCTTTGCCTCTTCCGCGAACCAGAGCAGGAAGTCCGCGGCGTAGGTCACTTCGTTGCGGGCCATGCGCAAGGGCTTGCCCTGCTCGGCGGTCATCAATTGCGCCAGCTCGTCGCGGCGGGCCGTCATGAGCCGCCAGGCCTCGTAGAGCAGGGCCGAACGCTCATAGACCGTGGTCTTGGACCAGGCCGGGAATGCCGCCTCCGCCGCGCTCACGGCGCGCGCGGCGTCGGCACGCTCTGCATCGGCGGCCTCGCCGAGTATCTCGCCCGTGGCCGGGTTGTAGGAGGCGAAGGTCCGCCCCGAGTTTGCCGCTTCCCACTTCCCGTCGATGAACAGCAACGCAGTGCTCCTTTGTACAGACCTGCCGCCGGACTGTCCGGAATGTCCGGAATGTCCGAACCGTCCGGATGGTTCCGGACCAATCGACTGTGCGCATCTAGACACACCGCCGCGGCGATCGCCATTAGGTTACGCGAAAGGGCCCCATGGGCCTCGGCGACGCCGAAAGGACTTGGAGCACCCGGTCGGGCATCGGTGAGGGGCACGAGCCACATGGTGCGGGCGCCGGTTGTCTCGTAGCAAGGGTCGTAGTGAGGGCGGGGAGGCCTGTGACTTCGGTGGACGAGAGATG
This sequence comes from Acidimicrobiaceae bacterium, assembly GCA_003160635.1. Taxonomy (GTDB): domain Bacteria; phylum Actinomycetota; class Acidimicrobiia; order Acidimicrobiales; family RAAP-2; genus Bog-473. Next base: position 54,379 of record PMLV01000126.1, read on the forward strand.
GGATCCTCGGCTGTGTGTCAACTCGTTGTCGAGTCAGCACTGGACGTTGCGGCAGGACCTCGAGTGCTATGAGCGTCTCGGCATCCACCGCATCTCGCTTTTCATGCCCAAACTTCTCAAAGCTGGCCTGGACCGCGCCGTGGCCGAGATCACGGGCCGTGGAATCCGGGTCGATGGCATTTTGCCGGGGAGCTCTTTTGATCTCCTCCGTGAGGAGTCGTGGTCGCGAACCCAGGATGCCCTCGTCATGGGCATCGAAGTGGCACAGAGGCTGGGCGCGACGACCGTACAGACGCCCGGGGGAACAGCCGGTGGGTCGCCGTACGAGGAAGCCGCCGACCGCTTTGCCCGTGCCATCGCACCGGTGGCGGCCGCCGCGGTCAGCGCCGGTATTCGTCTGGCGCTCGAGCCCACCCGCCCGCAATTCGCCCATATCGGCTTCGTCCATACGGTGCGGGATGCGCTTGCGCTCGCCACGGAATTGGGGATCTGGGTGGTTCCCGATACCGCTCATAGCTGGTGGGAACCCGATGTGACAGGCCTTCTGACCCGAGGTGCTTCCCGCATTGCGGTGATGCAAGTGGCCGATCTGGCCTTTCGTGCCCCGGTGCTCGAGCGGCTCGTGCCCGGTGACGGCGCGCTTCCTCTGGGACGGCTGCTCGGCGCACCCCTAGCCGCCGGGTTTTCCGGGCCGTTCGAGCTGGAGATCCTCGGGAGCGCGATCGAGAGCGAGGGGTACGAGGGCGCCATCCGGCGGTCGTTCTCCTACCTCACTGCCTTGTTGGCGGGCCCGGATCAGGCGCTGGTAGGGTGAAAGGAAAACAACTGTTAACCCGTTGACCTGCCCGCCAGCCATCCTAAGCCTGGAGCTGGCAGGATGGTCACGACCAGAAGGGGGCAATGATGCCGTCACGACACCTCGACTTCCCGGTATTCGACGCCGACAACCACATGTACGAGAAGCCGGAGGCCTTCACGAAGTACCTCCCGGCGGAGTACGACGGCTTCATCAAGTACGTCGAGGTGAACGGCCGCACGAAGATCGCGGTCAACAACAAGATCAGCGACTACATCCCCAACCCGACCTTCGAGGTCGTGGCCGCCCCCGGTGCCCAGGAGCAGTACTTCAAGGAGGGCAACCCCGAGGGCAAGTCCCGTCGGGAAATCCTGGGCAAGGGCGTGCGTGCCCTCCCCGGCTTCGGTGACCCCGAGCCGCGCCTCAAGCTGCTCGACGAGCTGGGCATCGACCGCGCCATCATGTGGCCGACGCTGGCCAGCCTGCTCGAAGAGCGGGTCCATGACAACCCCCCCGCAGTCCACGCCGTCGTCCACGCGCTCAACCAGTGGATGCTCGAGCACTGGACGTACAACTACCAAGACCGCATGTTCCCGACGCCGGTGATTCACCTGGGCATCGTCGACGAGGCCATCCGCGAGCTCGAGTTCGTCGTCGAGCACGGGGCCCGCATCATCTTGATCCGTCCCGCCCCGGTGTGGGGCTTCATGGGCCCGCGCTCACCCGCCCTGCCGGAGTTCGACCCGTTCTGGACGAAGGTGGCCGAGGCCAAGCTGCTCGTGGGCATGCACTCGTCGGACAGCGGCTACCAGCGTTACACCAACGAGTGGGAAGGCGTCCGCGACGGCGAGATGACCCCGTTCAAGGGTGGCTCGGGTTTCGCCGCCATCATCGGTCACGCCGGGCGTCCGATCATCGACACGATCTCCTCGCTGGTCGGACACGGCCTGTGCACGCGCTTCCCGACCTTGCGGTTCACCCCGGTCGAGAACGGTTCCAACTGGGTGCGCCCGCTCCTTCTCGACATGGAGTACGCCTACCACCACAACCCCAACATCTTCGACGAGAACCCGGTCGATGTCTTCAAGCGGAACATCTACGTCCACCCGTTCCACGAGGAAGACCCCAAGGGTCTGATCGCCCTCCTCGGTGCGGACCGCGTCCTCTTCGGTTCGGACTACCCGCACCCCGAGGGCATGTCCGACCCGATCACCTTCGTCGACGACCTCCAGGGCTTGCCCGAGGAAGACATCAAGAAGGTCATGGGCGGGAACCTCAACCGCCTCATGGGCTTCGCCGCCTGAATCGATTTCGTGCGCGCCTGTGGAGCGCGTCCGAATGAGCGGTGCTTGAAAGAAGCGGTGCTTGAAAGAAGCGGTGCTTGAGTTGTAGGCGAGTTGCGCCCGGGGTGTCAGTGAGACGCTCCGGGCGCTCGCCGTTTCAGCACTCTTCAATCCTGTGGGGACTGAGCCCACCTTATCCAGGGCAACGCGCCTCTATACGATGAGCACAACGTCGTTAACCCAGGAGGCGGGGCAGCCACATGACCGAATCCAGCCATCAGTCGACGCCGCGTGCCGCCATACGGGTGGGAGTGCTTCACGACTTTCCTTGGTCCGAGGGCGGCAAGGAGTCATTCGAAAGCGCTCTGTTCTCCGGCATGGAACCGGCGATCGCTGCGGGTCGCATTCCGCCGGTCGAGCTGGTGCATGCTCAGGTACGTGGGCTACCCCTCCCCGATGGATCCTCGCACGACATCGAGCGAGGTTTTCGGGACCTGTTGGCCGCTGAAGTCATCGCGATCATCGGACCGGGCCTGACCGACAGCACGCTCATTGTGCAGCCACTCTGCGACGCGGCCAAGATCGCCGCCATCAACTACGCCGGGGTTGAGATATCGCGTAGTGAGTACATGTTCCATTTCCAGATCGGCTCCCTGGAAGAAGAACCCGTCCTGCTCAGCCAGCATCTCAATTCTCTCGGATTGTCCTCGGTCGCACTGCTGCACGACTCGTCATACATCGGGCGTCGCAAAGCGGAGTTCTTCGTCGAGGCCAGTGCGGAGACCGGATTGACCATCCTGTCCCGGCGGGAATGGCCGGTCCACGTCCCCGACCTCCGCGCCGAAGTGGCGCACCTCCGTCTCATGGCGCCCGATGCCCTCGTCTGGGTCGGGCTGTGGGAGGGCGCGCGCGCCCTGTCCCTGGCCCTCTCGGACGCCTCGTGGGACGTCCCGGTCATGGCGAACTCCGCCCTGCTGACGGGGTACCTCAACCCGGAGTGGGCCACTGGATGGGAAGGATGGACATATGCCGACACAGTGTCGGACTACAACGACATCTTTCTCGCGCTGCTTCGCCGCTCGAGAAAGATGTCCCCTCCGTTGCTGGCCGGCTTCCACGACATCGGCCGCCTCCTCGCCGAGGGCATCGCTCGCGCCCCCTACCTGGCCCCGGCGGCGATCAAAGACGGCCTCGAACGAGTCAAGGGGCTGGCCTCGGCTTCCGGTCGGCCGGGAACCCGCATGGGGTTCGGGACGTGGGAACGGAGTGCCTTGAAGGGCAGCTACCTGGTGCTCCGCCAATGGCGGGATGGAAAGAGCGTCGAAGTGGAGGGCTGAAGGGAACGTTGCCTAGTGCCGGAGCGCGATAGCCGAAGGAGCGCGAGAGCCGAAGCATTCAGGACGTGGGGAAGGGCGGCACCAACGGCGAGACCTGTTCGAAGAGCAGGCGCGCCTCGTCGTTGACCCGGTCGATGGTCCAGACGTCGTCCGCGCGGGCCTCGGCAGCGGGTTCCCAGCCGCGCATGACCCGCATCAGCCCACCTTGGACCTTCAGGATCTGACCGCTGACCCCTTCACTGAGGTCGCTGGCCAGCCAGGCGACCACGGACGCGACGTTTTCTGGCGCCCACTTGTCGAACTCACCTTCGACCGGTGCCAGGGCATCGCCGAATCCGGCCAGCGCCTCGGTCAGTCGGGTCCGCGCCACTGGGGCGATGCCGTTTACCCGCACACCGAACCGCTCGAGCTCACGGGCCAAGACGATGGTCATGGCGGCGATGCCGGCCTTGGCCGCGGCGTAGTTCAGCTGGCCGGCGTTTCCGTAGAGCCCGGACTCCGAAGAGGTGTTCACGACCTTGGCGTTCACCGGCGCCCCGGTCTCCTTGGCTACCTGGCGCCAGTGCGCCGCGGCGAACCGGGTGGGCACGAAGTGCCCTTTCAGGTGGACCTTGATGACCGAGTCCCAGTCCTCCTCCTCCATGGTGAAGCTCATGCGATCCCGCAAGATGCCGGCGTTGTTGACCAGGATGTCGAGCCGTCCATAGACGTCCAGAGCTTCACGGATCAGGCGTTGGCCCCCCTCCCAACTCGAGACGTCGTCGCTGTTGGCGGTCGCCTGCCCCCCCGAAGCCCGGATTTGCGCCGCCACCTCGTGTGCCGGTCCTTCATTGGCGCCCTCACCGGTCATGGCGCCCCCGAGGTCGTTGACGACGACCTTGGCTCCTTCTGACGCCAGCAGCACCGCTTCGGCTCGGCCCAGCCCACGTCCCGCACCGGTCACCACGGCCACCCGGCCATCGAACAACCCCATCGCTCGTGCTCCTCTCCCCGTTCCGGCGACGGTACTGGGTCAATGCTCCGGCGTTGCGATCCGTTGCGATCCGTTGCGATCCGTTGCGATCAGTCAACCTCGGCTTGATCGGCCGCGCTTCCCCGACGGTGTGAAGTGTTATTCCGAGAGAAAGGCGGTGATCGGCCGATGGCGTCATCGATCTTCAGCACGGGCGTGACCGTGAACGTCATGAATTCGGTATAGGCCAAGGCACTCTGGTATGCCTGCTGAGCGTCATCGTTTTCGCTGATCGTGTAGCCCCCGGTGCTGTCGACCCGAACGTAGTGCGCAAGCTCGCCCGGACCGGGGCCCTGCTTTCCGAACACCTCCATCAGCCGCGTGACTTCGGACTTCGACATGCCCGGCTTCAATCGGTACTCCGTGACGAACAGCATGGATGCGCTCCTTCGTTGAGTGATTGAGTGACCGACCCACTTCTGACGCTGGGCCGGTCAGCGGAGCCTACGCCCGTTGCAATTTGAATGCTCGAGAAACCCCAGGGCGGAGGGCGGGCCTCTCCGGGGAGGTTGCGAGGGCGCGTTTCACTCAAGGCCGCAGCCTGAAAACGCACTGAAAACCAAGACATGTGAGGGGAAGGTTGTCCTTCGGCAAGGAACAGATTGCTGCACGTCGGACCCTCCACCTTGGGGCCACAGGTTGGGCCCCCGCCTCCCGGCCCTTAGCCCCCCGGGTCAGGCCCTTGGTGGTTGCGCAACCGGTTGTGGAAGCCGCACAGGACCTGGGCGTTGCCTTGTTCGGTCAGGCCCCCTTTGGCGTAGGGGATGACGTGGTCGATCTCGCACCGCTCGGCGCGCACCTCGCAGAACTCATGGCAACAGGCCTGGTCACGCAGCTCGATGGCCCGGCGGGTGGCCCCGGTGAAAAAGCGCGAGGTGACCGAGCACTCGACGCGTCGGCCCGGGGCAAAGACGATGCGCTCGAACCAGGCCTTGCCGAGCCAAGGCACCAAGGTGCCCGGGGTGAGGACCCCGCCCGAGGCGAGCTCACAGACCCGCCCCGACAAGGTGGGAAAGTCGACCAGCACGCTGAAGAGGGGCTCGGGACGCCGGGCGTCGGCCGGGGTGCTCTTCGAACGCGTGGCCATCTCCACCAAGGCATCGGCCCGGCGCTGGGGCGATGTGCGCCCGAGCTCGTCGATCTTGGGGTCCCGGCCCAGCGTGGCCTTGGCCTCGGCCCAGTCGGCTTCGAACATCTCGGTCTCGAGGCGGATGAGCTCGCGCGAG
>PMLV01000261.1 GCA_003160635.1 Acidimicrobiaceae bacterium
CCGCCCGCCTTGGGGAGTCCGCGATCCAGCACCTCGACCACCCTGTCTCCCTCCACAACCACCACCACCACCACCACCACCACCACCACCACCACCACCACCACCACCACGTTGCCACCGACGACAAGCACCGTCACTGTTCCGTCGAATTCGCTTCTGCCCTCAGGACTCGGTGGGCGCGACTGGAACCTCATCCCGACCCATGACAAGGTCGTCGCGCTCACCTTCGATGCCGGAGCCAACGCGGACGGAGTGACAAGCATTCTCGACACGCTGCGGCAGAACAACGTCGTCGCCACTTTTTTCCTAACCGGGAACTTTGCCGAACAATTCAAGGCGCAATCACAGGCCATCGTGTCGGCAGGCATGCGAATCGGTGACCACTCGATCTCTCATCCTTACCTGACTCAACTTAGCGATGCAGAAGTGCATTACCAGGTTCTCGGCGCGCGCGACGAAATCCAATCTGTGACAGGAGCCGACCCCTGGCCCTGGTTTAGATTCCCCTACGGCGACCGCAACGACCACACAATCGCCCTGGTCAACTCGCTCGGGTTCGTGCCGATCGGCTGGACGGTCGACACGCTCGGCTGGAAGGGTACATCCGGCCAGATCACCGTCCAGACCGTGGTGAGTCGAGTCCTCGCCTCACTCCAGCCGGGAGAAATCGTCCTCATGCACTGTGGGTCCAATCCCACTGACCACTCGACATTGGACGCGGAAGCCCTTCCAACCGTTATCGCCGAACTGAAAGCACAGGGTTACTCGTTTGTAACGATTGACGCTCTGCGCTCCTGATCCAGGCCAGCGAGGGCGTCGATGCGCAGTCGACACCTCGAGCCACTCGGCTGGAAGGAACACGGACCCTTCACTTGCCGGGGCAGTGCGACACGCGAACTAGCCGCTAGCCGATGACCAGGAACTCTGTTGCCAGTTCGACAACATCGGTGGAGCTTTTGAGAGGTTACTGCCGACGGCCCGCCAGTTCGGTTCAGGATCTGCGGCAACACCAGCACCGACTGGATTCCGATGAGCTCTCGTGGCCCTACGAGATGACTACCGGGCAGGAGCCCGTATCACGGATATTGCAGCTCGCTTCGGCATTCACATGAACACCGTCCGAGAGTTGGCAAAGCGATTGGGACTGCCCAGCCGCTACCCCATACTCGATACCGAGGAAGTCACTCGGGCAGTCGAACTCTACAAGTCCGGCCTCGTTGCAAGAAGTGGCTGACCAAGTCCCATCCTGCGACCAAGTGCTACTGAAGCATGGATGTTTGTGCATCGCAGGTGCCCCACCTCAGCAACTACGAAGGCGGGTGAAGACGGTCGTCATCGTCAAGGCGAAAGACCCAGCGCCGGGACCTTCGGCCCTGGCGAGGCAGGGCGTCCGGGAGCACGCTGCGGACATGACGATACGACGTGTTGTGGTCGCCGCTTTGCTGGGAGCGCTCCCGGTGGCGGCGATTGCATGCAGCAGCAACCCCTCCACTTCGTCGACCACGACAACGGCCCCGGCAACGGCCAGTACTACGTCACTCGAATCGGCGACATGGACAGCGGTGTGGCCGACGACCGCGAGCAGCACCCGCTACCAGACACCGGAGGCAGCCGCCCAGGGGTTCGCGACCGACTACCTCCACATGGTCAATCCAGTGATCAGCCCTTTCCAGCAGGGTGATGCCCGCTCGGGCGAGGTTCCCGTGCAGCCCAGTGCCTCCGGGCCGGTGACGACCGTGTTGGTGCGCAAGCTCGGCCCCAACAACTCGTGGTGGGTCTTGGGCGCGGGGACAGCTGCCATCAACCTGACCGAGCCGATCTGGGATGCGTCGGTTTCGTCACCCGTGACGTTGAAGGGCACCAGCATGGCCTTTGAGGGCACCGTGCAGACCCAGGTGCGCGAAGACGACACCAACAAACCCCTTGGAGAGGGCTTCGTCACCGGCGGGAGCACGGGGATGGGTAGGTTCGACGGGACCCTGGCGTTCACCAAGCCCAGCGCAAGGTACGGAGCGATTGTCCTCTACACAACCTCCGCCGAGAACGGAACTGTGACGGAAGCGATGGTCATCCGCGTGCGACTCGGCTGACCGGGTTCGGCTGACGCCATCGCGAACCGTCGGAGTGCGTGGTCAAGCGCCTGAGGGGCATCGAGCCTCATCGCGAGAGCAGCCATGCAGAGGTGGGGTCGCCACCATCGTCCAGGTGCCGCCTGGTCGAGCTAACTGGAGATCGCCATGTGGTCTTTCCGGTGGCGAATGACCGGGCGAGTTCTCGGTAGATCTTCATGTCTGCGACCGCTCCTGCATCCAGTGGTGGTGAGGAGATACGTCGACTTACCGCCGATACCAAGCCGGACCAACGGCTTCATGAGCGCATTGTACGCTCGAAGGCCAGGCCCGAGTTGGTAGGCTTTTGCCATCTCGCTGGCGAGGGCGTTCAACTTCCTCGTAGAACCCGATGTCGTCGGTGCAATCTCGTCTAGGACCGCGCTGACGTCGCGTTCCTTGTACCGAAAGCGAGGGGACGTAGGTCCCTGAACATCGGTTCTGACGCCGGTCTAGCCCGTCGGGAAAGGTCGGGCCTCGCACGGGTACAGCGGTTACCATCTCCGGGTGAGCCTGGCCGATGCCTGGGAGGCGAATGCCGCTGAGTGGATAACTTGGTCCCGATCACCTGGCCATGACGGATTCTGGGACGGGACCTGGCCCGAACTTCGCGCCATCCTTCCTGAACCTGCTGGGCTGACAATTGACGTTGGCTGCGGGGAAGGCCGGACCAGCAGGAAACTGATGGCCGCTGGTCACACGGTCGTCGCCGTCGAACGCTCACCGACACTCGCCCGAGCTGCCCGTACCGACAATCCCCCTGTCACCGTCGTTCGGGGAGACGCCGCCGCCCTGCCCTTCCCGGATGGATCTGCGGGCGTGGTCGTGGCGTGCATGGTGCTGCAGGACGTGGACGATCTCGACCACACTTCAAATGAGATAGCCCGCGTGCTGCGACCTGGCGGGAGTCTGTGTCTGGCCATTGTCCACCCGTTCGCGTCCGCTCAGGATCCCACTTCCTTCCACACCGGCCAGCCATCGCCCATCACCGCCCCGTACTTGGTCGAACGTCGCTACGAGGACAGGGCGGTGCGCGATGGACTTGCCATGACGTTCGTCTCCGACCACCGGCCGCTCTCGCGGTACGTCGGAGCACTGGCCAGCGCCGGACTTGCCATCACCGCTATGCGAGAATTCGGCATCCGACCCATCCCATGGCTTCTCGTGTGCCGCGCCCTCAAGCTCTCACACCAGCAGCGTGACGCCACCTCTCATTGAGGGATCCCTTGCACAGTTGCAGCAACCCACCCAACTCATCCATTCGATGCTCAGCTCCGATGGCATGAGGGTGTCGCCGGATGGTGAAAGAAGAGTGCAACGCTCTCGTGGTTTCGCG
>PMLV01000127.1 GCA_003160635.1 Acidimicrobiaceae bacterium
CGCGAAACCACGAGAGCGTTGCACTTTTCTTTCACATCCCAGACTCCTCAAGAATCGGATGCAAATGCGAGCCGACTTGACCTTCGGGTTCTTGTCAGCAAAACGCTCTTGACGGGGAAGTCTTGGCGCTGCCTTTTCGCTGTGGCCGACTTGTGGCGCGACCTTCGTATCCGTCCTACTGCCAGAGTCTCTAACTCTGGCGAACAGGACTCCGATGATTCCCGCAAGCCGAACGCTGACCGGGCAACGCCGCCGTGTTTAGAAGGATTGGGCTCGCAAACAGAACGTCGCCCCGAACACCGTCCCGCCTAACTTTAAGTGCGACATGCCGCCCCGATCGACGGCTCGGCAGACCAAAGCAGCCGATTCTGGCGGTAGCGTGAATCGAACGCCGGCGGTGAACCCGCCGCCACGCCCGATCGTGCACGAACGCGATTCTCGACATGACCGTCGGGGCCGTCCTAGGCTCGGCCGAGAGCGTTTCGACGGAAGGGGGCAGCGATGGGTACATCAAATCTGAAGGTGACCGGCATCAACCATGTCGTGCTGCACGTGAGTGACGTGGAGCGTTCTGTGAAGTTCTACATGGAGGTTCTCGGCTTCGAGAGCCGCAACATTTCCGTGGGGTCGGAGCGGAAGATGAGCTTCCTCCGCTGTGGCACGCAAGGCCTCGATCTGTTCGAGGTTGCTGCCGATGTCCACGGCGGCCAGGAGATGAACCACATGGCGTTGAACGTCGAAGCCGACGATATCGACGAGGTCGAAGAAGAGCTCGCGAAGGCAGGCGTCGAGGCCTCCAAGAGGACACCGCGAAACTCGGTGTTCATCCACGACCCAGACGGACACCGAATTGAGATACTGCCTCGCTCCGCCCAGGAGAGGGCGCGGGAACGTGAAGCAGCGCGAGCCTCTGCGTAGTTAAGCAACGATCCGCTTCAGTGGCTGGTGTGGTGGGGCTTGGAGGTCGTATCTGCAGTAGACGAGCACCTGAGGGCCGGTGACAGATGTCGTGGTCTCACACGTGCGCTCAGGGGCAACCTTGGGGCATCGGATCGCAGATCAGTAGCGCGAATGAGGATCCCCTTGCGACAATGACCTTCGCTGGGCTGGATGCGCCATCTCTGCACCGATCGCCGTTCGGCTTGCGGCAATGGTCTGAGGTCCCGTGGCCGGCAATCGGAGCGGGGGTTCTGCTCGCGAGAGGCAGCACCAGGGACAGTTGCGAGGACTGAATGCCGCCCCAGCCCGATCCTTCCCGTATAGGGCGGTGTAACGCTGGGTCCAGTGCGGACAATACAAGGAGTGAGATCTTCTGGGGACGAGCTTGAGACCTGGCGTGCCGCCCTGACAGGTGACGCCGATGCTTTCGTCGCCATCTTTGATCTCCACCGTACCCGCGTCTACCGCCATGCCCTCCGGATGACCGAGAACGTGCACGACGCTGAGGATGTCACCGCCGCAGCCTTTCTCGAGCTGTGGCGCCGTCGGAGGTCCGTACGGGTGATTGACGGCTCCGTACTGCCCTGGATGATTGTCACGACAACCAATACCGCGAGAAATCTGGCGCGCGGTCTGCGCCGCTATCGAGCGCTCATCGCTAACTTGCCGCGTGCAGAAGCGGCGGATAGCGCGGCGGATATCGCAGTGGAGCGAATCGAAGAAGAGCGCATTGGCGAACAGGTCCGACATGCACTCGGTTCCTTGCCAACAGCGGATGCGGCCCTGCTCGCACTCACAATGTTTGAACACTATTCGCCTTCCCAAGCGGCAGCCGCCCTGGGCATCTCCGATGGCGCCGCACGTACGCGCCTCCACCGTGCCCGAACTCGCACGGCGGCCCTGTTGGGACCGGTACTGGCCGGAGACGGCGACAGCACGACGAAGGAGGAAACTCGATGAGCACGCTCGAGATGGACCCGGTCTTCACCACAGCACTTCGAGAGGTATTGGTTTCAACCGTCAAGGATGCTCCTCGTGCGCGGCGCCGGTGGCGGTGGCGACTCGGTACCGGCATGTTCGTCGGTTCGACGCTCGTTGCTGGTGGTGCGGCATTGGCCTCCGGTGTGTTCTCGCCACCCGGCGCACCGATCGACACGCCGCTGGGCAATGCCGTCAGCGTGACCCGCACCGGTTCGGCAACTATCGACCTTGGGCCACCGCCAGCGAAGGCTACGAGTCTTTCTCTCAAGTTGACGTGTCTTACCGTCGGGACGTTCGAATTTCCTAACGGCTCCAGCATGAGCTGCGACGCGGCCGACCTGAAGCAGCCTCCTCCTGATGCTCAAGAGGCCAGTGAGGTCGTGCCCCTCACGCCTGGTAACGACACCGTTACGATCACAACCAGCTCGCACTCTTCATGGAGCTTGCAAGCTATGTACGTAAATTTCACGACCCCCTGGGGTGCGAATGCGGCAGCCCAAACCTACGGCGTGCAGAACCAGAACGGAACGCCGGATCTTCTTCTGGTCGATCAAGGCAAGACGCAAGGCTATGTGAATGCAGCGGATCTCAACTGCGCGGAACATGGTGACGTGAAGACACCGGCGCAAGCCCTCATCTGGGACAGAGAATCAGAGAACCGGAACATCTCCTTTCCCGTCTACAAGAGTGACGGCACGACTGTCATCGGGTCCTTCATCATTGGTGACGCCCACGGACCTAACGCCCGAACGGTCACCTTTTCATCGCTCGGACTGAACTGTTCAGGGATAGGAAATGGTCCAGCGATTGATGGCCCATGAATTCTTGGCTCCAAACTCTTATTGGGCAGCAGCGGCAGTGGTACTTCTCGGGACCCAATCCGAAGGAGAGGTCAGCGACTCACTCAATCGATGAAGAATCCGTCTTGGTAGGGATCCCTGCGGGCGCCCGGATGCAACGTGGAGGATGAGTCGGTCGGCGCCGGAAGGGCGAATACATCAATAGGGCATGGTGTAAAGAAAGTTGAGGATGGGCGACTGATAGCCGTCGACCGTGGTCCAGCCCCAGCCGGCGAGCCGAACGACACGGCGTAGGGTTGCAACGAACGCCTCAAGGACGACACCGCAAACGGGCTCGATCTGGCGGTGGTCGAGGCGACGGTCAAGGATCGGTTCACCATCGTGCTTGTCACCGCTGTCGACAAAGGCCCGCATGAGGGCGAAGTGGGTGCCGTGTGTGGTCGCCGAGGTCAGCGCATAGACGAGGGGGTGCGACGCTGAGTAGATGGTGTCGCGCATCAGGGCAGCGACCAGCGAGGTGGACCCTGGCCGGCTCTGCCCGTTGACCGCCGGTGTCGAGCGGTTGGCGTCGTACTTGAGCCCGAGTTCGTCGCACTTCGCCTTGATCTCGTCGGCCTCGGGTGAGATGCCGACTACGCCGTTGGGCCACTTCATCCGGTGGGCCAGTTCCTCGGCCTGATAGGCGCTGAAAAGCTGGTCGGCGAGGAACCGGGAGGCCCGCTCGCGAGGGGTGAGGCCCGGTTCGACGAGCCACCAAGAGCGGGCCGCCGTCTCGACTGCCGAGTGTGCGACGGCTTCGACAGCGAGGCAGCCGTTGAGCTCCGGATCGGTGATGAGCCGGGCGAGTGACGCGGCGTGGTCGGTAACGGCGATGAGCCCTAGCCGAGCGGCAGCGTAGGTGGTCTCTACCGCCCGCATGGTCTTGCTGGGCGGCACACCCGGCTCGGCCCACCTCCGGTCCCTATCGGCCTGTGATCCGGGGGAGCCTGCCCAAGTCGGATCGTGTTCGGTATACCCGGCCTCGACTCGCGCCGCGTTGTGGAGGTAGCGGGCTAGACGCTCGAGTCGGGTCGGGTCGACCGGGACGAAGACTGCAGGGATGGGCACGTTCCCAATTGTGCGCCATCCCCAAGCCCGATCTCGCCGAAACTAGGAATCGGGAGACGGGACGGCTCAGCCGAATGGCATGGCGTCGGCAGGGGGTCGATGCCGTCGTCTACGAGCTGCCTGGCGGAAGCGAATTGGGCGGTCGGCAGGTAGCCACTCTGGAATCAGCGATGGGTGGTCTCCGAATACCTGGTGCTGACCCCTGGGGTCACAGGGAGTCATCCGGCTTTGAGCATCGATCCGTCCGCTCGACGTTCGGTATACGGAAACCACGCTCAGGCCAGTGGGCCGTTGAGACCTCGTGGGGAGTGTGGCTGTACTGAGCCTCATTCCGTGACAGGGACACCGGCACCCTCAACCTCGACCCGCTACGGGGATCAACAAGGGTCGGCGGACAGCGGCTCGGTGACGAAGTCAATGAGCCGCTCAACCGCGCCGACCAGCGCGGGCTCCAGGTCGGCGTAGCTGTGCACCGATCCGAAAATCCGCCGCCAGCAGGTGGCCGGATCGGGCTCGCCCAGCGCTCGACAAATGCCGGTCTTCCAGTCCTGGCCCTTGGGGACGGTCGGCCAGTGGGTCAGCCCCACCACCGCCGGCCTGACCGCCTGCCACACGTCAACAAAGGGGGTGCCGGTCACCAGTACATGGGGATGCGCCACTTCCTCGGCCAGCCGGCTCTCCTTGGTGCCGGGAACCAGGTGGTCGACCAGGACACCCAGGCGACGGCCTGGTGCCGGCCCGAAGGCCGCTATCTCGGCGGCCAGATGGTCGATCCCGTCCAGACGCTCCACCACAACCCCCTCCACCCGAAGGTCGTCGCCCCAGACCCGCTCGACCACCAAGGCGTCGTGGATCCCCTCGACAAGGATTCGGCTGGCCCGAGCAACCCGGGCCCGATGTCCGGCAACAGCCACCGAACCGGATGCGGTGCGTGAAGCGGTGGTGGATACGACTCGGGGCCGGACCAGGGTTGCCACCCGCCCGCCAGCGGCGAAGGCCCCCGGCANNGGCGCGGAGCCCCACCACCCGGCCGGTGAATCCCGAGGCCCGGTGGACCACCCCCAGCCCCACCACTGCCTCCACCTCGGGGTGCCGGCTGGCCTCAGCACGGGCTCTCTCCCGAGGGTCAGCCAGGACGTCGGCCCAAGGATCGGGCGTGCGGCTCACGGCGACGACCGTACCCGACGACCAGTCGCGTCCAGCGGATGGGTCAGCCCTGTTGAACGAGCATTCGGGATCAGGTTCGCCGCCGACCGCCAGTGGGCGCTGATGTGCAGAGTCGGGTCGATAGCACGTCCTTTCATCACGACGAGGTTGAATCCGACCTCATTCTCATGAAGTACCACGTCTTTCCCCCTTCGATTGGTTTACATCGTTACGCCTCGATCTCGCCCCCCGAACGCATCGGCACCGTGGGGCACCTTTGATTTCCTATTGTCGGAAATGCTGTCTATCGCAAGCGGAACCACCGCTGACCTTGCCTGCGACGGTGCAGCAAGCGATTCCCGCAAGCCGATCGCCTTGCGGCCACCCGGGCACAGGCCTGAGGGTGAACTGAGCAGTGCCGGATGCCGTTCGGCTTGCGGGCGGCGCAAAGAACAGGGCGACGGGTTGAGATGCTGGAAAATGCAATCACTCTCGCCGGGAGCCTGGCATCCCAGGATCGATGACTGCCCCCCACTCCTCCGCATTCACCCCCCGTTTCTAGAATTAGTCCCCGAGAACTCAAGGGGGCCGCTGTTGGTTGCTGCCTGATGCTGATAGGCGGGTGCTGAAGCGCCATCGGGAAATGTCGAGGTTGAAGACGTGATGCCAATGGTCCCGAAAGTCTCGAAGCCAACCAGGGTGCCTTTCGGGATGCTCTCTCCGTGGTGGGTCGTCGTTTTGTTGGCGAAAATCTTCTCACCCAGGACGGCGGAGTTCTTTGGATTGAAGACCAGAATGTAGCGATTCCCGTATCCGTCGATTGCCACACCAACGCCGGATCGACCCGCAACGTCCTTGGTGCTTCCGAGGTAGCTGACTCCGGGGAGATGGTCGATGAGCTGGAATATGGCCGACCTCAGAGCAGGGCTGGCACCAACTTGAAGCACATCTCCGGCCAGCAAGAACGTGGTGGTTGGACCTCCCGTGATGCCGAAGTAGTGCTTCATGTACTTCTGTAGGGCCACAGGTTGCGTCGGGAATTTCGAGCTATCGAGATACGACAGGTAGTACTCACCGTGGGCGCCTCGAACAACGGGTCCTCCGCTCGAGAGTCTCTTGGTGGGAAACAGGGTGTCCGTGACACCAACTGGCAGGGTGACTCGTGGGGACCCCGCAGCTTGTTGGGTCCAAATACTCGATGCCCCGATCGACCTGCGGCTTCTCGGGAAGAGGCGGCGCGGTGGCACCAAAGGTAGGCTGCCTCGACGAGACCTCGAGCCTGCCGTCTCACTGATGGTCGTACCCCACACACTGGCGCCGCGTGAAACTCCTGGTGAGGGGACTAAACGAATAAATGGACCCTTCAGGTCACGCAAGGTCACGCTGGAGCGATTTGGAGACGGGGGCCGTGCGAGTTCCTCCTGTGGCAAGTACTTGATGTTGGCGAATGCCCCATTATGGGGGCAGATGACTTCCTTGAGGGGCCGCGCGGACGGGGCCTGATCAGGAAGGGTTGCACCTCAACGGGTCGCACATCCTCCCAGGTGGCGGCCGGGAATCGTCGCCTCGATGAAACCGCGAGCGCCAAGATCGAATCGCCTATCCGCACATGCCCTGAGTGATTTCAAGATCTCGGACGCCCCCATGGCCACCGACCGGACCGATGGGTTGCGCTTCATCAGTCAGCAAGGCGAGCTTTTCCAAGGAGCAGACGGCACCGTTGTGCCGGCGAGCCCGGACGCCGTGCGCTTCCCGCACCACCATCTTGAGCCCTCCTCCGCGGAGGCTTTCGGGGCGACCGGCGTCCGGGTGCCGCTCGTAGCGGTCGTCGTCGACCCTGCACCTGGCCTCGCTCCCGCTCAGGTTCCCGCCGACAGGAGCGGCCCCCTGATTCGGACCATGGTCGAAAGCGAGTTCACCGGCGAAGGCCAGCTCCCGAGAAGGTGAGTAGCCTCTCGCCCACAATGCCGTCCTCGCTCGCCACCGCCGAGCACCAAGCGCATCTGGAGCGCTCCCATGACTGACGAGCCACGGCAGGACAGGGGTGCAAGATCGGTGCCGGGTTTGACCGCACCAGGTGGTACGGCCATCGAAGACCTCCACCGGGGCCTTGTGCCGCTCATCATGCAGACCTATTTCTACGCCCGGAGGAATTTCGACGAGGCGATGCGAGCCCATGGCGTCACCGCATCGCAGGCGAGCGTGCTCAGTCGGACCTACGAGCACCCCGGGATCTCAGGTGCGGAGATCAGCCGCCAGATGTTCACGACGCCACAGGCCGTGCAGCTCATGCTGGCGACGCTGGTGCGCAAGGGACTCCTCGTGCGCGAGCCTGACCCGACGCATGGACGGGTCGTCGGCTCCCGCCTCACCGACGAGGGCTACCGGATCTTCATCGCCTGCCATGCCGACGCCGTCGAGGTCGACAGAAGGCTCAGCGAGAGCCTAAGCCCAGAGGAGCGCCGGACCCTGATCGACCTCCTCGAGCGGTATCTCCATCGCTCACAGCGCTCCGTCGCCTCCGAGCCCGTGGACAACGATGATCGGCGAAGAAAGGGCGGATTCAACGTGTTGCGACGACTCCTTGAACCCAAGAAGTGAGCAGCGGTCGGGCCGAGCTCGAGTGCACCAAGAGGATGGGGTACAGACATGGCTGAGCTGCGATTCGACGACAAGATCGCCATCGTGACGGGAGCAGGCCGGGGCATCGGTCGGGCCCACGCGCACCTGCTGGCGTCCAAGGGTGCGCGCGTCGTGGTCGCTGACCTCGGCTGCGAGATGGACGGGACCGGTTCGTCACCCGAGCCCGCTGATGACGTCGTGCGAGAGATCGAGGCCAACGGGGGCGTCGCGGTGACGAGCCATGCCACGGTGGCCGATGAGGAGGGAGCCGCCTCGATCGTGGCCACCGCGCTGGGAGCCTTCGGTCGTCTCGACGTCGTTATCAACAATGCGGGCATCTTCGCCCCCGGACCGTTCGAGGCGCTCTCTGCTGCGCAGTTCCGCTCGATGCTCGACGTGCACCTCTTCGGAACATTGTTCGTGACCAAGGCCGCATGGCCCACCTGATCGCATCGGGGTGCAGCCGCATCGTCAATACCACCTCCGAGTCGTTCCTGGGGATGGAGCTGCTTTCGAGCTACGGGGCGGCCAAGGCCGCGATCGTCGGGCTGACCCGCAACGTGGCTGTCGAGGGCCCTCGCCACGGCATTGCGGCGAACTGCATCTCCCCCGCGCCGGAACGCCGATGGCCACCGCGCACGCCGAAGCCCTCTCGATGCGTCGCGAGGCCGTTGAGCAGGGGGCTGCGGCAATGCCCCCTGAGGCCATCGCTCCTGCCGGCGCCTTCCTGGCCCACGCCTCATGCCCGCTCAACGGCGAGATCCTGTTCGTGGGCCCCGGCACATCTCGCGGCTGGCCGTGATCGAGACCCACGGCATCTCCGCAGCGGCAATCACCGCCGAGAGCATCGGCGAGCGACTCGACGAGATCATGGACACTGCTGATTCCCAGGTCGCCAAGGTGGGCCACCGCCTGACCTAGAGAACCTTGGTTCCGGCCG
>PMLV01000100.1:0-4517 GCA_003160635.1 Acidimicrobiaceae bacterium
TTTCCCCACCTTCGTTCCCTGAGCGAGCCGGCCGACCTCGAGGAGGAGCGGCGACTCTTCTATGTCGGCATCACCCGCGCCCGCCGGCACCTCAACCTGTCGCATGCCTGGTCCCGGACCATCTTCGGCCGGACGCAGCAGAACATCCCGAGCCGCTTCCTGGGCGAGATACCCACCGAGCTGGTGAAGGACGTCGGGCTGGTCGGGTCGCGGCAGAGCCGGAACCTGTCGACCGACAGCCACCCGCGGGGCGGGTCGAACCTGGCGAGCAGCCCGCTGTCGCCCCGACCCGCAGGGCCCCGGGCCAGCAGCGGGGCCGAGGAGTTGGGTCTGGTGGCGGGCGACCTGGTCGTCCACGACCACTGGGGCCCGGGCGTGGTGATCGACGCCAAGGGGGAGGGGTCGAGGGCGCAGGCCACGGTCGACTTCGAATCGGTGGGGAAGAAAAACCTTCTGCTTTCGGCCACCCCGCTGCGACGCGCCTGAACCCTGTCTGGCGTCCGCGCAAGGGCGTCCCTATCATCGAGGCTTCATGAAGCGTCCCTACAGGGTGGTGGTCGCCAAGCCCGGGCTCGACGGCCACGATCGTGGGGCCAAGGTCATTGCACGCGCCCTCCGGGACAGCGGCTTCGAGGTCGTCTACACCGGACTCCATCAGACACCAGAGCAGGTGGTCCAAGCGGTGGTGCAAGAAGATGCCGACGCCGTCGGGCTGTCCCTGCTCTCCGGCGCCCACCTCACCCTGGTTCCCCGGGTGGTGCAGCTCCTGGCCAAGGAGGGACGCGACGACGTGCTGGTCATCGTGGGGGGGATCATCCCCGAAGGCGACATACCGGTGCTCAAGGAACAAGGAGTGGCAGCGGTCTTTACGCCCGGCGCGCCGCTCGAGTCCATCGGAACCTGGCTGGGTGAGGCCCTCGACGAGCGAGAGGAAGGGCTGCACCCCTGAGAGGCTGTGCCCGTCCCACCGGTATCCGCACCACCGTTTTGGAATCCCGCACGACGCGACACCCCGAGCGACACGACAGAAGGAGAAGGCACCGCAGTGGATCTTTACGAGTACCAGGGCAAGCAGTACTTCGCCCGGTTCGGCATCCCGACCTCACCCGGCGGGGTGGCCGACACCGTTGACGAAGCGGTCGTACAGGCGGATGCCGCCGGCTACCCGGTCGTGGTCAAGGCGCAGGTCAAGGTGGGCGGCCGTGGCAAGGCGGGTGGCGTCAAGCTGGCCGCCGACGCCGACGAAGTCCGACTGCACGCCGGCAACATCCTCGGCCTCGACATCAAGGGCCACGTGGTCAAGCGCCTCTGGATCGAGCACGCCTCGGACATCGAGAAGGAGTACTACGCCAGCTTCACCTTGGATCGTCCCAACAAGCTGCACCTGGGCATGCTCTCGGCCGAGGGCGGTGTCGAGATCGAGGAGGTGGCGGTCACCAATCCCGACGCCATCGCCATGGTGCACATCAACCCCCTCGACGGCCTCGACGAGGGTACGGCGCGCGACTGGGTCGACCGGGCCAACCTCGACCCCGAAGCGCGCGAGCAGGCGGCCACGCTGCTGGTGCGGCTCTACCACTGCTACGTCGAAGGTGACTGCGACCTGGCCGAGATAAACCCGTTGATCCTCACGCCGGAGGGGAAGGTGCACGCCCTCGACGCCAAGGTGACGCTCGATGAGAACGCGACCTTCCGCCACCCCGAATGGGAGGAGTACGCCGACGACTCCGACATCGACGTCCGCGAGAAGATGGCCAAGGAGAAGGGCCTGAACTACATCGGGCTCTCGGGTTCCGTGGGCATCATCGCCAACGGCGCCGGGCTGGCCATGAGCACGCTCGACGTCGTGACCCAGGCCGGGGGCGCCGCGGCCAACTTCCTCGACATCGGTGGGGGGGCCAACGCCGACGTGATGGCCGCCGCCCTCGAAGTCATCAACGCCGACCCGGCCGTGCGCTCCATCCTCGTCAACATCTTCGGGGGCATCACCCGGGTGGACGAGGTGGCGAAGGGCATCATCGAGGCCATGGGCCGCGTCAAGCTCAGCTCGCCGGTCGTGATGCGCCTCGACGGCACCAACGCCACGGAGGCCCGGGCCCTCCTGGCCGACCATTTGTCCGACCGGTTGATCGCCGAGCCCACCATGCTCGACGCCGCCCGCCGCGCTGTTGCCCTGGCCGAGGCCTAGGCAGAAGGGAACAAAGGAAACAACGTGAGCATCTTCGTCGACGAGACGACCAAGGTCGTCATCCAGGGCATCAGCCCAACCAGCCAGGGCCTGTATCACGGCCTGCGCAACAAGGCCTATGGCACCAAGGTGGTGGGGGGGACCAACCCCAAGCGCGGGGGCGAGGTGATCGAGGGCATCGATGTGTACGCGTCCATGGCCGAAGCGGTCAAGGAGACCGGGGCGACGGCGTCCTTCATCTCGGTGCCGCCGCGCGGTGCGGCCGATGCCATCGTGGAGGCGGCCGAGGCCGGCATCGCCTTCATCGTCTGCATCACCGAGGGGATCCCGGCCCAGGACGAGGCCCTGGCCTACAACCGCCTGGTACGTGATTTTCCCGGCACCCGCCTGCTCGGGCCGAACTGTCCGGGGATCATCTCCCCGGGGAAGTGCAACATCGGGATCACCTCGGGCGACATCGCGCTGGCCGGTGGCCCGGTGGGCATCGTGAGCCGGTCGGGCACGCTGACCTACCAGGCCCTGCACGAGCTCTCGCAGCAGGGCATCGGGCAGACCACCTGCGTCGGTATCGGCGGCGACCCGGTTCCGGGCACCAACTTCATCGACTGCCTGGCCGCCTTCGAGGCCGACCCCGAGACCAAGGCCGTCATGATGATCGGTGAGATCGGCGGCTCCGAAGAAGAGCGGGCGGCCGAGTTCATCGCCACCTCGATGACCAAGCCGGTCGCGGCCTACGTGGCCGGCGTGACGGCGCCCCCGGGGCGCAAGATGGGCCACGCCGGTGCCATCATCTCGGGCTCTCAGGGCACGGCGCAGGCGAAGATGGCCGCTCTGACCGCTGCCGGCGTGTTCGTGACCCAGAACCCCACCGCGTGCGGCGAGAAGATGGTGGCCATCGTGCGGGGGCTGTCCTAACCGACTCCGGCGGCGCTCGCCGCCCCTCCTCCTCATCGTCCCCACCCGTACCACCCGCGCCCTACCCGCAACTCGGGTGGACCCGGCCTGAATGGCCGTCGGTCGCCGTCGCGGCCGGGCTCGGGTAAGACTGGAGGCGCGACACGGTCTGAGGGGTGCCGCACGGAAGCCGCAGGAAGCAGGAGAACGATGCGCCGCCACACCCGATCCGGCCGCGTGCGGCTCCCGGCCGGCTCCGTCCCTCCCGGTGCTGCCGCCGCCCTCGGCGCCGCCATCGTGGCGGCAGCCTGCGTCGTGCTGGTGACCGTGGCCGTTCCGGCGGCGGCGCCCGCACCCAGCGGGTCAACGGATTCAATTCCGGCTACGGCCGACGCGCACGTCCATGCCGCCGCGAAGTTCTCGTTCAGTCTTCCGACCACGCCTGCCTACGCCGGCGACGCCGGGGATCCCGATGTCGTCGAGTCGGGCGGGGTGTACTACGCCGTCACGACGGGCACTCCGTTGGGCAACCACCTCCAGGCCCTGGTCGACACGTCGGGGAGCCCCACCTCGGGCTGGCGCAGCTACACCGGTCAGAACTTCGGGTCGACGGCCCTGCCCACCACGCCGGCCTGGGAGGCGGTCAACACCCAGACCTCGCCCGGCGTGTTCAACGTTGCCAACCACTGGGTCATGTTCTACGACGCGGCCGAGGCGGGACACGCCAGCGACACGGGCTTCGACTGCCTCTCCGTCGCCACCACCAGCGCGCTCAGCCCGACCGACGCCGCCTTCACGGATTCCTCGAGCGGACCGCTCATCTGCCAGGCGGGCCTGGGCGGCGCGATCGACCCCAGTCCGTTCATCGATCCGACCACCGGGAGCCCGTGGTTGGTCTGGAAGTCCAATGACGGTGGGTCGGCGCAGCCGGCCCGCATCTGGACCGAGGAGCTCGACGCCAGCGGGACAGGTTTCCTGGCGGGGAGCAGCCCGACGCAGATCTTCTACAACGACACGGCCTCGTTCCCCTGGGAGAACACGGTTGAGGATCCGTCGATGCTCTATGCCGGCGGGCAGTTCTACCTGTTGTTCAGCGGCGGGATCTACACCTCGTCGAGCTATGCGCAAGGCGTGGCGTCGTGCGCGTCACCAACCAGCACGTGCGTGCAGTCCGATCCCGATCCCATCGTGTCCTCCTACGGCTCGGTGGCCGGACCCGGTGGCGGCTCGTGGTTCGTGGACGCTGCGGGCAACGACTGGCTCGTCTACGGCGGGTGGACCGCTGGTTGCACCAGCTATTCCTGCGGCGGCGCGCGCCGGCTCTTCGTGACCCAGGCGACGTTCAGCGTCGCCGCGCCACAGGGCGGGCTCAACAAGCCGGCTGTGGGAACCGCCTTCACCGCCGACAGCCAGGGCTACTGGCTGGTCGCCGCCG
>PMLV01000100.1:4618-10059 GCA_003160635.1 Acidimicrobiaceae bacterium
CGGCGACGCCGGCTACTTCGGCTCGACCGGCGCCATCCGCCTGAACAAGCCCATTGTGGGCATGGCGGCGACCAAAGACGGGCAGGGCTACTGGCTGGTCGCCTCCGACGGGGGCATCTTCACCTTCGGCGACGCCACGTTCTTCGGATCCACCGGCGCCATCCGCCTGAACGAGCCCATTGTGGGCATGGCGGCAACCAAAGACGGCGGTGGCTACATGATGGTCGCCTCCGACGGCGGCGTGTTCACCTTCGGCGACTCCGGATTCTTCGGCTCTCCGGCCTGAGCCCGTCCTCGGGACCGCCTGGGCGAACCGAGCCCGGTGCGGCCGTTGCTAGCGTGGCCGACGTGCGCGTGGGAGTCCTGGTATCGGGAAGTGGGACGATCCTCGAAGCCATGTTCGAGGCCGGTCTTCCCGTCACCACGGTCCTCTCCGACCGGCCCTGTGCCGGGTTGGCCTTGGCGCGGGCACATGGCGCGGCGGCGGAGCTGATCGACCGGAGTGGCTACGGCGGGTTCGGTCCGGACTTCGATCGCGCCGCCTACACGGCCACGGTGACGGCGACGTTGGTGGCCCACCAGGTGGACCTGGTCGCGATGGCGGGGTTTGGGACGGTGTTGACCCAGACCGTGCACGATGCGTTTCCCGGCCGGATCCTGAACACGCACCCCGCCCTGCTACCGGCCTTCCCGGGCTGGCACGGCGTGCGCGACGCCCTGGCCGCGGGCGTCAGCGAGACCGGGTGCACGGTGCATCTGGCCACCCTCGAGATGGATGCCGGCCCGATCTTGGCCCAGCAGGTGGTGCCGGTGCTTCCGGACGACACCCAGGATTCGTTACACGAACGCATCAAGGTGGCCGAGCGCACCCTGTACCCGGCCACCGTGGCCTGGGCCTTGGGCGAGCTGGAGGCCGGACGATCGATTGAACCAGCCGCGCCGCGGGCGTGCATGCGCAGTGAGGAGATGACTTCGTGAGGGCGTTGCTGTCGGTGTATGACAAGGAAGGGCTGGTCGAGCTGGCCCAGGGTCTGGTCGACCTGGGTTGGGAGCTCGTGGCCAGTGGCAACACCGCTGCGGCCTTGGCCGGGGCCGGCGTCGCCCACCTCTTGGTGGCCGAGGTCACCGGTTCCCCCGAAATGCTCGGCGGGCGCGTCAAGACCCTGCACCCGAAGATCCACGGTGGCATCCTGGC
Organism: Acidimicrobiaceae bacterium; assembly: GCA_003160635.1. Classification (GTDB taxonomy): domain Bacteria; phylum Actinomycetota; class Acidimicrobiia; order Acidimicrobiales; family RAAP-2; genus Bog-473. The sequence goes on from PMLV01000100.1 coordinate 5,814, forward strand.
GGACCGCGATGAGCCGAGCCATCTGGCCGACCTCGAAGCCAACGGGATCAAGGCCATCGACCTGGTGGTGAGCAACCTCTACCCGTTCTCGTCGGACCCCTCCATCGAGCTGATCGACATCGGTGGGCCGTCGATGGTCCGCAGCGCGGCGAAGAACCATGCCCACGTCGGCATCGTGACCTCGCCGCAGGACTACCACGCCGTCCTGGCCGAGCTCCGCCAGGACGGCTCGCTCTCGGAGGCCACGCGTCGCCGGCTGGCCCGGGCGGCGTTCGCCCACACCGCGGCCTATGACGCCGCCATCGTGGGCTGGCTCGATGCGGGCGGCCCGTCCCCCGTCGCCGGCGCCGATCCCGATGAGTCCGCGCTCGGAGCCGTACTGCCCCCGACGCTGCACCTGACCTTGGAGCGGACGGCTGTGCTCCGCTACGGCGAGAACCCGCACCAGCGGGGGGCGCGTTACCGCACCGCGGGGAGCGCGAGCTGGTGGGACGAGGTGGCGCAGCACGGTGGCAAGGAGCTGTCCTACCTCAACCTGTTCGACGGTGACGCGGCGTGGCGCCTCGTCCATGAGTTGTCCGATGACGCCGGTCAGCCGGCCGTGGCCATCATCAAGCACGCCAACCCGTGCGGCGCCGCCGTGGCCGACGACCTGGTGACCGCCTACGAGCGCGCGCTCGAATGCGATGTGCAATCCGCGTTCGGGGGCGTCGTGGCCATAGGCGGGGTGGTGACCGAGGCCCTGGCGGACGCGGTGGCCGCCGGTCCCCAGGCTGACGTCATCATCGCCTCGTCCTACGAGCCCGGGGCCTTGGAGAAGTTGACGGCCCGGCGCAAGGCCACCCGGCTGCTGTCAGGCCCTGCTCCAGAACACGCCGTGCGTCAACTGCGCAGCCTCGGGGCGAGCGTGCTCGTTCAGGACGTCGACGAGTTCGTCTCGCCGCGGGCTGACTGGGGCGTCGTGACGGCGCGCCAGCCCACCGAGGAAGAGTGGCGCGACCTGGTGCTGGCCTGGCGTGTGTGCGGGCGCACCACCTCCAATGCCATCGCCATCGTGAACGATGGCCAGGCGGTCGGCGTGGGAGCCGGCCAGCAAGCGCGTGTGGTGGCGGCCGAGATCGCGGTGCGCAAGGCCGGGGCGAAGGCCAAGGGAGGGGCAGGGGCGAGCGATGCCTTCTTCCCGTTTCCCGACGGATTGCTCGTCCTGGCCGCAGCCGGCGTCACCGCGGTCGTGCAACCCGGGGGCTCGGTCAAGGACGGCGAGGTGATCGCGGCCGCGGACGAAGCCGGATTGGCCATGGTGGTCACCGGCGAGCGGCACTTCCGGCACTGATGGCGGCCATCTTGCTGGACGGCGAGGCGGTGGCGGCCCGGGTGCGGGCCGAGGTGGCCGACCGGGTGGCGCGCCTGGCGCACGAGGGCATCACCGTCGGTCTGGGCACGGTGCTGGTCGGTGAGGACGGCCCGAGCGAGCGCTACGTGGCCATGAAACACGCCGACTGCGCCGAGGTGGGCATGATCTCTGTGGGTGAGCAGCTGCCGTCGACGGCCACCCAGGCCGAGGTCGAAGAGGTGGTCCGCCGCTTCAACGCCGATCAGGCCGTCAACGCGTATCTGGTCCAGCTGCCGCTGCCCGAAGGCCTCGACGAGGAGCGCATCCTTTTGGCGGTCGACCCCGCCAAGGACGTGGACGGCCTCCATCCCACGAACCTGGGCCGCCTGGTGATGAGCGCTCCCGGCCCCTTGCCGTGCACACCGGCGGGCATTGTGGAGCTACTGGCGGCCTACGATGTCCCGGTGGAAGGTCGCCATGTGGTGATCATCGGACGCGGCCTGACGATCGGTCGCCCGCTCTCCCTCCTCCTGGCGTCCAAGCGGCCGGGCTGCAATGCGGCAGTGACCGTCGTGCACACCGGGGTGGACGAGCTGGCGGCAATCGTGCGCACAGCCGACGTCGTGGTGGCCGCCGCCGGCCGGGCGGGCCTGGTCACGCCGGACATGATCAAGCCCGGGGCGGCCGTCGTCGGGGCCGGCACCAGCTGGGCCGGAAAGAAGCTGCTCTCCGACGTCCAAGAGGACGTCGGAGAGGTGGCCGGCTGGATCACGCCTCGGCTGGGAGGGGTGGGTCCGATGACCCGTGCCATGCTCTTGCGGAACACCGTGCGCGCGGCTGAGCGTGCCGCGTGATGCCGGCCGCGCCGGTCGGGCCAGTCAGGGAGGCCAGAGCCATATGACCGAGGGAGAATTCTCCGAGCGCCCCTGGGGTAACTACACGGTCCTGAGCGACGATGCCTCGGATCACAAGGTCAAGCGCATCGTCGTGCACCCGGGCAGGCGGCTGAGCTATCAGCGCCATGCCAAGCGGGCCGAGCACTGGTTCATGGTGGCCGGGACGGCCCAGGTGACCCTCGACGGCACCGTGACCGAGCTCACCCCGGGCCAGGCCATCGACATCCCCATGGGTGCGGCGCACCGCATCGCCAACGAGGGTGCTGACGACGTGGTCTTCGTCGAGGTGCAGCACGGGACCTACTTCGGCGAGGACGACATCGTCCGGCTCGAAGACGACTTCGGGCGGGCCGGGCCAGAGAACCAACCCACTCCAGCGGGTTCGCCGGCTCCAGCACGTTCGGGGGGCGGGGGTCAGGGGTGACGAAGATCGCCGATCTGCTGGCGGCGGGACAGACCTACTCCTTCGAGTTCTTCCCTCCGAAGAACGACGCCGAGTTGGCCACGCTCGCCCGCACCATCAGCGAGCTCCAGCCGCTCAACCCTTCCTTCGTCTCGGTCACCTACCGGGGCGGGGCGGCGTCCCGGCAGCGCACCTTCGACCTGGTGAGCGGCATGCTGCACACCACCTCGCTCAACCCGATGGCGCACCTGATCTGCGTGGCCCATAGCCGCTTGGAGCTGGCCGAGATCCTGGTCACCTTGCGCAAAGCCGGGGTCGAGAACCTGATGGCCCTCGGCGGCGACCCCCCGGCCGACCCCGATGCCGGCCCGGGTGAGCTGGCCTACGCCACTGAACTGGTGGAGCTGGCCCGCGCCATCGGCGGGTTCTCAATTGGGGTGGCGGCCCACCCGGCCGGACATCCGCGTTCGCCCGACGCCAGGAGCGACCGGGACTTCCTCGCGGCCAAGTTGGAGGTGGCGGACTTCGGGATAACACAGTTCTTCTTCGAGGTGTCCGAGTACGAGGGATTGAGGGCCGACCTCGAGGCCCGCGGGGTTCGCACGCCCGTCCTTCCCGGGATCTTGCCGGTGACCTCGCTCGCCTCCATGGGGCGCCTCGGCACCATGGGCGCTCCCGCCCCCGAGTGGATGCAGGCCCGTCTGCGGGCGGCGCACGAGGCCGGCGGGTCCGACGCCGTGCGCAGCGAGGGGGTGCGGCTGGCCACCGAACTCTGCGCCGATCTGCTCACGCTCGGTGTCCCTGGGCTGCACTTCTACACCTTCAACACGTCGAGCGCGACCAGGGAGATCTACGCTGCTCTCGGGTTGGGTCCATCCCTGGCCGCCACCGGCTGAGCCGTTGAGACCTGCCCAATTGGGACGCCGTCAGCCCACCCCCTAGCATCGAAGAAATGCCAGAGAAAATCTCCATGGGCGCCGACGGCGCGCTCGTTGTCCCGGAAGAACCCATCATCCCCTTCATCGAAGGCGACGGCACGGGGGTCGACATCTGGCCTGCGGCCAAGCTGGTGCTCGATGCCGCCGCAGCCAAGCATGGGAACAACGTCGCCTGGAAGGAGGTGCTGGCCGGCCAGAAGGCCTTCGACGAGACCGGCAACTGGCTCCCTGACGAGACGGTCGAGAGCTTCCGGGAGCACCTGATCGGGATCAAGGGACCGCTGACCACGCCCATCGGGGGCGGCATCCGCTCGCTCAACGTCGCGTTGCGCCAGATCCTCGACCTCTACGTGTGCCTGCGTCCCGTGCGCTGGTTCACCGGCGTGCCCTCGCCGGTCCTCCACCCCGAGCTGGTCGACATGGTCATCTTCCGTGAGAACACCGAGGACGTCTACGCCGGGTACGAGGTGCAGGAGGGCACTCCCGAAGCGCTCAAGCTCATTTCGTTCCTGCGTGACGAGATGCACTGGCCCATCCGTGACGGATCGGGCATCGGCATCAAGCCGATCTCCGAGCTCGGCTCCAAGCGCCTGGTGCGGGCCGCCATCAAGTACGCCCTCGAGCACGGCCGCGAGTCGGTGACCATGGTGCACAAGGGCAACATCCAGAAGTTCAC
>PMLV01000342.1 GCA_003160635.1 Acidimicrobiaceae bacterium
GGGTGCTGCTGATCAAGCTGGCGGACCGCCTGCACAACATGCGGACCCTCGCCGTCATGCCGGAATGGAAGCAGCGCCGCACGGCGCAAGAGACATTCGACGTCTATGCGCCGTTGGCGCACCGACTCGGCGTGCAGCAGGTGCGATGGCAGCTCGAGGACCTGGCGTTCGCCACGTTGCACCCCAAGCGTTACGCCGAGATCGAGCAGATGGTGGCGGCGCGGGCACCGCAGCGCGAGGAGTATCTCGCCCGGGTCCTGGTCCACGTGCGGGAGCGGCTCGAGAACATGGGTGTCGAGGCCGACGTGACGGGACGCCCGAAGCACCTGTGGAGCATCTACGAGAAGATGGTCGTCCGGGGCAAGGAGTTCGACGACATCAACGACCTGGTCGCCATCCGCGTCGTCGTGACGAGCGAAAAGGACTGCTGGGCCGCGTTGGGGGCCATCCACGCCATCTGGGCCCCGGTGCAGGGACGCTTCAAGGACTACATCAACACGCCCAAGTTCAACATGTACCAGTCGTTGCACACGACGGTCATCGGGCTGGACGGCAACCCCGTCGAGGTGCAGATCCGCACGACGGCGATGCACCACCGGGCCGAGTACGGCATCGCCGCGCACTGGGGTTACAAGGAGAAGGAGGACGCGTCCTCCGAAATGGCCTGGCTGCAGCGGATCGCCGATGTCGACCGTCAGACCGATGACCCGATCGAGTTCCTCGAGGCGCTCAAACTCGACCTCGAGCAGGACGAGGTCTACGTCTTCACGCCCAAGGGCAAGGTCATCGCCCTCCCGGCTCGATCCACGCCCGTCGACTTCGCCTATGTCATCCACACCGAAGTCGGCCACCGTTGCATCGGGGCCCGGGTCAATGGACGGCTCGTCCCGCTCGAGACCCAGCTCAACTCGGCCGATACCGTCGAGATCTTCACGTCCAAGTCGCCGACGGCCGGCCCGTCACGGGACTGGCTGCAGATGGTGGCCTCCACCAGGGCCCGCCACAAGATCCGCCAATGGTTCAGCCGGGAACGGCGTGAAGACGCCATCGAGAACGGCCGGGAGGAATTGGCGCGGGCCCTGCGACGCGATGGCCTGCCCCTACACAAGCTCTTGGGCTCGGCGGCCATGCTCGAAGTGGCCGAGTCGATGCACCTGGCCGACCTCGACGCCCTGTATGCCGCGATCGGCGAGTCGCAGGTCTCGGCGCAGTCCATCGTGCAACGCCTGGCGCGGGCACTGCGCGGCGGGGAGAACGAGCAGTTGCCGACGACGGCGTTGCGCGGCGTGCGCGGGCCGCGCCAGGGACGGAGGACGTCGGCCGGGGTCTACGTCGAGGGTCTCGACGACATCATGATCCACCTCGCCCGTTGCTGTACGCCGGTGCCGGGCGACCAGATCATCGGGTTCGTGACGCAGGGGCGCGGGGTCTCGGTCCACCGGGCCGATTGCGCCAACGCCGCCTCGCTGGCCGATCTCTCCAAGGAGCGCCTCATCGAGGTCGAGTGGGACCGGGGGAACGACGGCGTCTTCGTGGCCACCATCGAGGTGCTCGCGTTCGACCGCTCGAGATTGCTGGCCGACGTCAGCCGGGTCGTGTCCGAGCACCACTTGAACATCGTGGCCGCCCGCACGGCGACCACGCCCGATCGGGTGAGCCGGATGGCCTTCGACGTGGAACTGGCCGACCCGACACACCTGCACTCGCTCATCACGGCGCTCAAGCACCTCGACGGGGTCTTCGACGCCTATCGTCAGCTTCCCGGCAAGAAGGTCTGACCGTGGAGGGGAGCAGATGACCGTAGGTAGTGACGCGCCTTTCGACGAGCCACATGACGCGTCGCCGGCCCGTACGCCCAAGGGCATGCACGACATCCTGTGGCCCGAGTCGGCTCGTTGGGAACGCCTGGTGGCCCGGTTCGCCATGCTCGTCCAGGGCGCCGGCTACGGGCTGGCCGTCACCCCCGTGCTGGAGCACGTGGGTATCTTCCACCGCGGCATCGGGGAGGGCAGCGACGTGGTCGGCAAGGAGATGTACACCTTCGCCGACCGCGACGGGCAGGTCATGGCCCTACGGCCTGAGGGGACGGCGCCCATCGTGCGCTCGTTCGTGCAGCACCACCCGGTACCGCCGTGGAAGGCCTGGTACGTGGCGCCGTCGTTCCGCCACGAGAATCCCCAGCACGGGCGCTACCGCCAGCACTTCCAGCTGGGGGTCGAGGCCCTGGGGCCCTCCGATGCCGACCTGGACGTCGAGGTCGTCGCGCTGGCCTTCGAGTTCATCGCGGGCTTCGGCCTGCAGCAGGTGACGCTCAAGGTGCACTCCATGGGGGACGGAACCTGCCGGCCGGGCTACGTGGAGTTGCTGCGCGCCTACCTGGCCGAGCGCCGCTCCCAGCTCTGCCTCCCGCACCAGGCCCGCTACGACCAGAACCCCCTGCGGGTCCTCGACTGCAAGACGCCCGAATGCGAGGACGCCACCGAAGGCGCACCCCGGTTCGTGGACAACCTCTGCGATCCCTGCACCGCGCACTTCGCCCGGGTGCGGGCGGGTCTCGATGCGCTCGACATCCCCTTCACCATCGACCACCGTCTCGTGCGCGGCTTCGATTACTACACGCGCACCACATTCGAATTCGCCTCGGGCGCCATCGACGCGGCGCAGAACGCGATCGGCGGCGGAGGCCGCTACAACGGGCTGGTCGAGATGCTCGGCGGCCCTCCGACGCCGGGCATCGGCTTCGGACTCGGTATCGAGCGGATCCTCATCGCCTGTGATGCCGAAGGTGTGTATCCCACCGAGGCACCCCCCTTGGACGCCTACGTGATCGACGTCACCGGGGGTGAGTCTGCGGTGTTGTTGACGGCCGAGCTGCGCCGGGCCGGCTTCCGCGTCGACCGCGGCTTCGACGACCGCTCCATGAAGTCCCAGATGAAGTCGGCCGACCGGTCCGGGGCCCTGGTGGCCGTGATGGTCGGGGCCAAGGAGCTGGCGGAGGGCACGCTCAGCCTGCGCCCGCTGCGCAACGACGAAGGGCAGCGCTCCGTGCCCCGGGCGGACATCGTCCCCGAGTTACGTGCGCTGGTGCGACCATGACAACCTCAATGACAAAGGATCCCGCTGCGCTCCATGACTGATCACACTGCCCCCACCGGGCCCATCGAGAACCGGCCCACGGCACTGCGCACGCACCTCTGCGGGGTGCTGCGCGACAGCGACGAGGGCACCAAGGTGCGGGTGTGCGGATGGGTGGGACACCGTCGCGAGCACGGCGAGCACCTGGCCTTCATCGATCTGCGTGACCACACCGGGGTGATCCAGTGCGTCATCGACACGAAGGTCGACGTGCGCAGTGAATGGGTGATCGCCATAGAGGGGACGGTGCGCCGCCGGCCGGAGGGAACCGTCAATCCCGGGCTCGACACGGGCGAGGTCGAAGTGGGCGACTGCACCGTGGTCGTCCTCAACGAGGCAGAACCGCCGCCCTTCTCCGTCGACGACCGGGACGAGTCGGACGAGCAGGTGCGTTTGCGTTACCGCTACATCGACCTGCGGCGCCCCCGCATGCAGCGCAACCTGCGCCTGCGGGCGCGGGTCAACGGGGCCATCCGGGCCGCCATGGACCGTCAAGGCTTCTGCGAGGTCGAGACGCCCCTGCTGTGGGCCCCCACGCCCGAAGGCTCCCGCGAGTTCTCCGTGCCGAGCCGCCTGCACCACGGCTCGTTCTACGCGCTGCCGCAGAGCCCGCAGCTGGCCAAGCAGCTGCTGATGGTCGGCGGCTTCGACCGCTACTACCAGATTGCCCGCTGCCTGCGCGACGAGGACCTGCGGGCCGACCGGCAGTTCGAGTTCTCCCAACTCGACATGGAGGTCTCGTTCGCCTCGCAGGACGACGTCATGGCCTACGTGTCCGAGGCCGTCCTCGATGCGGCCGAGGCGGCCACGGGGGAGCGACCGCCCCCTATTACCCACATGACCTGGGCCGACGCGCTCGAGCGGTTCGGCACCGACAAGCCCGACCTGCGGTTCGGGATGGAGCTGGTCGACCTGGGCGCCGAGTTCGAGAAGACCGAGGTCCGGGCCTTCTCCGGCTCCCATCTCAAGGCGTTGTGTGTCCCCGGCGGGGCGGCGCTGACGCGCTCGCGCCTCGATGCGCTCGAGGAGCAGGCCAAGCGGGCGGGCGCGGCGGGACTGGCGAGGTTCCGCGTCACCGCGGGCGAGGGCGACGCCGCGCTGGTCTTGGAGTCGCCGCTCGACCGCTTCTTGTCCGAGACCGAGCGGGTGGCGCTCCTGGAGAAGACCGGTGCGCAGGAGGGGGACCTCATCCTCGCCGTCTCGGACACCCACCGGATCGCCTGCACCACGTTGGGCACGCTGCGGGCCGCGCTGGGGTCACCGCCGGTCGGCCAAGGTCCCCACCGCTACGTCTGGGTGGTCGACTTCCCCATGTTCGACGGCGTCGACGCCGGAGGGAATCCGCAGCCGGCCCATCACCCGTTCACCATGCCCTACGAAGACGACCTGCCACTGCTCGACACGGTCCCGTTCGCCGTGCGCTCGCAGGCCTACGACCTCGTCCTCAACGGGTGGGAGCTGGGATCGGGCAGCGTCCGTATCCATCGGCGGGACATCCAGGCGCGGATCTTCGACACGCTCGGCATCAGCACCGAGGAGGCCGAGAAGCGGTTCGGCTTCCTGCTCAGCGCGTTCCGCTACGGCGCGCCGCCGCACGCCGGCTTCGCCTTCGGCATCGACCGCCTGGCGGCCGTGCTGGCGGGGGAGGAGAACATCCGTGAGGTGATCGCCTATCCGAAGACGCAGTCGGGGGCCGACCTCCTGACCGGCGCCCCGGGCCCCCTGCCCGCGTCGGCCCTGGCCGAACTGGGGATCCGCACGGTCCCGTCACCCGGCACCACGCCGACTTGAGCCTGTTCGCCGACGCCGCCCATCGGAATTTGGAGCGCCAGGCGCCGCTGGCCGCACGCCTGCGGCCGCGCACCCTGGACGAGATGGTCGGCCAGGAGCATCTCGTCGCCCCCGGCGCCCCGCTGCGCACGCTGGCCGAAAGCGACCGTGTCGGTTCCGCCATCCTGTGGGGCCCTGCCGGCACGGGGAAGACGACGCTCGCCCGGTTGCTCGCCGCCACCACGGCGAAGCATCTCGTCACCCTGTCGGCGACCGCAGCCGGGGTCAAGGACGTGCGGGAGGCGCTGACCGAGGCGGAGCGGCGGCTGGGTGAGCACGGGCAGGGCACGATGCTCTTCGTCGACGAAGTCCATCGCTTCAACAAGTCCCAACAGGACGTCCTGCTGCCCGCCGTCGAGGACGGGCTGGTGGTGCTCATCGGTGCCACCACCGAGAACCCCTTCTTCGAGGTGAACCCCCCGCTGTTGAGCCGGGCCTCGTTGTGGCGGCTACGTCCGCTCAGCGCCGAGAACCTCTCCACGCTGATCCGCCGCGGGCTCGAGGCGGAGGACGCCGCGGCCACCGACGACGCCATCGATGCGGTCGTGGCCGCGTGCGAGGGGGACGCCCGGGCGGCGCTCACCACCATCGAGGTGGCGGTCGCTCTGGCCCGGGCGCGGGCCGCAGCCGGGGACCCGGCGCCGATCGTGCTGACCATCGAGGACATGGCCCGGGCGCGGGACGGCCGGCTCTTCCACCAGGGCGCAGACGAGCACTACGACCAGATAAGTGCGCTGATCAAGAGCGTGCGCGGCTCGGACCCCGACGCCGGCCTGTACTGGATGGCCCGGATGATCGAAGGCGGCGAGGATCCGCGCTTCTTGGCCCGGCGCCTGGTGATCCTGGCCAGCGAGGACATCGGCCTGGCCGATCCGCAGGCCTTGCTGATCGCCGAGGCCGCGGCCCGGGCGGTGGAGTACGTCGGCCTGCCCGAGGCTGCGCTCAACCTGGCCGAAGCCGTCATCTATCTGGCGCGGGCGCCCAAGTCGAACTCGGTGGTCGTGGCCCTGGGCCGGGCTCAAGAGGACGTCCGGTCGGGAGCGCCACAAGAGGTTCCGGCCCATCTGCGTGACAGCCACTACAAGGCGGCGGAGTCGCTCGGTCACGGTCAGGGATACGTCTATCCCCATGATGACCCCTCCGGAGTGGTGGCCCAGCAGTATCGTCCAGAGGCGCTGGAAGGACACGTGTACTACGAGCCGTCTCTCCACGGCGACGAACGGGACGCACGAGAGGTAGGAGAGGCAGGCGGGTGAAGAAGGCAATCCGTGGGGCCGCCGCAGGCGCGGCGGCTCTGTGCGCGGGGGCACTCGCTCCACTGACGCTGGCGCGCCCGGCCGCGGCGGCGCCGGCGCCGATGGCCAAGGTGGCGCTGCGCGGCGAGCTACCGAAGGTCCCGTCCGATGTGACCCGGCTGGGCCCGGTGCCCGCCACGCAGGTCCTGCGCGTCGACGTGGGGTTGGCCGGCCAGGATCCGACCGGATTGGCCACGGAGGTGGCCGCCGTCTCCACGCCCGGTTCGCCGGAGTACCGCCACTATCTGACGTCGGCGCAGTTCGCCGCGGCCTACGGGCCGACTGTGGCCGAGGTGCAGCAGGTGAGTGCCGCCCTGCGTGCGCAGGGGCTGACGGTCGGCACCCCGACGCCGGGCAGCGACCTGCTCCCCGTCAGCGGCAACGCGCGCACCATGTCGGCCGCCTTCGGGACACCGCTCGAGTCGGTCCGCCTCCGGGGCGGCATCACCTCGAGGGTGAACACGGCCGCCCCGGAGGTCCCGGCCACCCTGGCTCCTGACATCACCGGGATCATCGGCCTCAGCAGCCTGGCCCGGGAGCACTCCCAACTGCTGGCCGGCCCGAGGGCCGCCGCCGCACCGGCGGCCGCCCCGACCCACGCCCTGGCCGCCCCCGGCGAGGCACCCCAGGCCTGTGGCGCGGCATCGAGCGCGGCCGGTCCGTCGGACTACACGTCGACGCAGTTGGCCACCTCCTATGGACTGAATCAGGTGCTCGATCAGGGGCGGACGGCGGTGGGCCAGACCATCGGCATCGTCGAGTTCGAGAGATTTTCGAACTCGGACATCTCGTCGTTCGAGAGCTGTTACGGCCTGAGCAACCCGACGCGCATCGTGACCGTCGACGGGACGCCGACCGGCCCGCCGTCCGGTTCGGGCGAAGCGGCGCTCGACATCGAGTTGGCCGCCGTGAGTGCGCCCTCTGCGTCCCTGGTCGTGTACGAGGCGCCGAACGATATCAACGTGGCCGGGCTCGACCTCTTCAACCGCATTGCGACCGATGACGTGGCCCAGGTCGTGACGACGAGTTGGGGCTTTTGCGAGCAGGACAACGCGCCGGGTGCGGCCCTGCAGGAGAACACCATCTTCGAGCGCATGGCGGCGCAGGGGCAGACCATGGTCTCCGCGTCCGGCGACGCGGGCTCGGAGGATTGCTACCAGAGCGACCGCGGGACCGAGCTGTCGGTCGACGATCCCGGGAGTCAACCCGACGTCCTGAGCGTGGGCGGCACGTCACTGGTGGGCGGGGCGGTGGCGAGCCAGTCGGTCTGGAACAACTGCCTCTCGCAGTCCCTGGGGTTCTGCCAGGAGGTGTCGCAAAACGGAGCCGGTGGGGGAGGGTTCTCGACGGTGTGGCCGAGACCACAGTGGCAGCCTGCGCTCGGGACGGTGTCAGGGTCGGGGACACCCGTCGCCGCGCCCCCTCAGCGCATCGTGCCCGACCTCTCCCTGAATGCGGACACCTACCATGGCGTCGTCGTCTACTGGGGCGGTTGGATCGACTTCGGCGGGACCAGCGTGGTCGCGCCTTCCATCGCCGGGTTCCTGGCCGATGTCGATCAGGGCTGTAACGCCACGGTCGGCCTCGTCGGCCCGGCGCTCTACGCGGCGGCTTCCGCCAGCGGCTCGAATTTCACCGACGTCACCACGGGCAACAACGACTTCACCGGGACGAACGGGGGCGACTATGACGCCGTGAGCGGGTTCGACCCGGCCACGGGGCTGGGTACGCCGCAGGAGCAGAATCTGGCGATCGCCCTGCAGGGCGGGGACGGCTGCCCGACCGTCGAGAGCCTGAGCGCCGACTCCGGTGCGGTCTCCGGCGCGAGCGCCATCACCGTGAACGGGGGAGGCCTGGCCGACGCCACTGCGGTCACCTTCGGCGCCGCCGGGACCGGGACGATCGTCTCGGAGACGGCGACGTCGCTCGTGGTCGTGCCGCCCTCACCGGGCAAGGCCCTCTGCGTGAACGTGACGGTGACCAACCCGCAGGGCACGTCGCTCACCACGTCGGCCGGTTCCTTCGCCTTCGGCGGACCCGGTTGTGACGGCTACCGCTTCGTCGGTTCCGACGGCGGCATCTTCGACTTCGGCGCGGCCGCCTTCGAGGGCAGTACCGGGGGCGTGACCCTCAACAGGCCCATCGCCGGCATGGCCTCGACGCCCGGTGGGAACGGCTACTGGCTGGTCGCCTCCGACGGCGGCATCTTCGCCTTCGGCGATGCCCAATTCTTCGGCTCCGAAGGGGCCACCACCCTCAATGCGCCCATCGTCGGCCTGGCGGCCACGCCCGACGGCCAGGGCTACTGGCTGGTCGCCTCCGACGGCGGCATCTTCAGTTTCGGCGATGCGCGCTACTTCGGCTCGACCGGCGCCATCCATCTCAATGCGCCCATCGTCGGCATGGCGGCCACGCCCGACGGCCAGGGCTACTGGCTGGTCGCCTCCGACGGCGGCATCTTCAGTTTCGGCGACGCCCCCTACTTCGGCTCCATGGGCGGGACGCGACTCAACCAGCCCATCGTCGGCATGGCGGCCACCCCCAAGGGCGGCGGCTACTGGCTGGTGGCGGCGGACGGCGGCATCTTCGCCTTCGGCAACGCGCCGTTCTTCGGGTCGACCGGCGCCATCCATCTCAACGAGCCCATCGTCGGCATGGCGGCCTCCATCGACGGGGGAGGGTACGTGCTGGTCGCGGCGGACGGCGGAGTCTTCACCTTCGGGGATGCGGCCTTCTTCGGCTCGACGGGCGGCATCCACCTGAACCGGCCGATCGTGGGCATTGCGGCCGACTGAGAGTGGACCGTCGGCCCAGGTGACCGCCGGTAAGCTTGGTCGATGGACGCCAATGAACTGAGGGCGGCCTTCACGCGGTTCTTCACCGAGCGGGGGCATACCGCCATCCCCTCCGCCAGCCTGATCCCGCACGACCCGTCGGTGCTCTTCACCATCGCCGGCATGGTCCCGTTCAAGCCGTACTTCCTGGGCGAGGAGCCAGCGCCCTGGCCCCGCGCCACCAGCGTGCAGAAGTGCTTCCGCACCGTCGACATCGACATCGTGGGCACCGACACCTACCACTGCACCTTCTTCGAGATGTTGGGCAATTTCAGTTTCGGCGACTACTTCAAAGAAGAGGCGATCCCGTTGTCCTGGGAGCTGCTGACCGACGTCTTCGGGCTCGACGGCGACCGCCTCTGGGTCACCGTGCACGACGACGACGACGACGCCGAGCAGATCTGGATCGACAAGGTGGGCGTTCCGGCGGGTCGGGTCCAGCGCATGGGTGACGAGGGCAACTGGTGGGCCATGGATGTCACCGGCCCCTGCGGCCCGGATTCGGAGATCTTCATCGACAAGGGACCGGCCTACGGCGCCGACGGCGGCCCGAAGTTCGGGGGCGAGGACCGCTTCGTCGAACTGTGGAACCTGGTCTTCATGCAGCTCAACCGGGCGGCCGACGGCACGCTGACCGAGTTGCCCCACAAGAACATCGACACCGGGGCGGGACTCGAGCGGATACTGCCCATCCTGCAGGGGCACGAGTCGGTGTTCGACACCGACCTGTTCGTCCCCATCATCGAGGCCGCGTCCTCCGTGGTCGGGCGGCCCTACGGCAACGAGGAGCGCACCGATGTCGCGCTCCGGGTGATGGCTGACCACGGCCGGGCCATGTCGATGCTCGTGGCCGACGGGGTGCTGCCCGCCAACGAGGGCCGGGGGTATGTCCTGCGGCGCGTCGTCCGGCGCGCCGTCCTGGCGGCGCGGCGCCTCGGCGTGGACAAACCCGTGACCCCGGTGCTCATCGACGCGGTGACCGGGGCGCTCGGCGAGGCGTGGCCCGCACTGGTCGACAACCACGACCTCATCCTCGGCGTGCTCTCGCGCGAGGAGGGGGGGTTCGACCGCACGCTGCGGTCCGGACTGGGCCGGCTCGAAGAGGCCTTCGCCAGCGGGGAGAAGGTGCTCGGGGGCGACGTGGCCTTCACGCTGCACGACACCCATGGCTTCCCGGTCGAGCTCACCGAGGAGCTGGCGCGCGACGCCGGGGTGGAGGTCGACCGGGCCGGGTTCGACGCCGCCATGGCCGCCCAGCGGACCCGGGCGCGCGCCGCGGCGCGGTCGGCCAGAGCGGGTGACGAGTCGGCCTACCGCGCCCTGTTGGAGTCGGAAGGCACGACGCAGTTCGTCGGACGCACGGCGGCTCAGTACGAAGTGCCGGCGCGCCTCGTGGGCCTGCTCTCGGGGTCCGATCCCGGGGCGGCCGGCGCCGGCGACCAGGTGGTCGAGATCTTCTTGGATCAGACGCCCTTCTACGCCGAGGGAGGCGGTCAGGTGGGCGACACCGGCATCATCGCGACCGAGACCGGCCGGGCCGAGGTCTACGACACCGTCTACGCGCTGCCGGGATTGATCGCGCACAAGGCGCGGCTGACCGGCGAGCTCGTGCCGGGGCAGGACGCGCTGGCGGCCATCGACGTCCCGCGCCGCGAGGCCGTCCGCCGGAACCACACGGCCACGCACCTGTTGCACGCCGCCTTGCGCACGGTGCTGGGCGACCATGTGCGCCAGCAGGGCTCGCTGGTGGCGCCGGACCGGCTGCGCTTCGACTTCTCGCATCATGGGCAACCCACCGCCGAAGAGCTCGAAAAGGTGTTCCGGCTGGCCAACGACGCCGTGCTGACCGATGCGCCGGTCGACACCACCGAGACCTCGCTCGAAGAAGCCGAGCGGATGGGGGCCGTCGCCTTCTTCGGTGACAAGTACGGCTCCACGGTGCGGGTCATCCGGGCCGGCGCCACCTCGCTCGAGTTCTGCGGCGGCACCCACGTCGACTCGCTCGGGCAGATCGGTCCCATCGCCCTCGTGTCGGAGGAGAGCATCGGGTCGAACAAGAGGCGCATCTTCGCCGTCACCGGGCGCGCCGCGCTCGATCGCGCCGACGCCCGCGAGCATCTCGTCCGGGCGGCGTCCGAGATGTTGCGCACCGAGCCCGAGGATCTGCTCGCCGCGTTGGAACGGTTGCTGGCGCGCCAGCGCGAGACCGACAAGGAGCTGGCCAAGCTGCGGCAGAAGTCGAGCGAGTCGGTGGCGTCCGAGCTGGCCGCCGGTGCCGAGAACGGCGTCGTGGTGGCGCGTCAGAATTCCCTCGAGCCCGACGCGCTCCGTGCACTGGCGCAGGCCGTGCACCGGCACGACGGTGTGCGTGCCGTCGCCCTTGGTGGTTCGCCCGACGGGGTGAAGGTAGCGCTCGTGGTCGTCACCGGCGGCGAACCCAATGCCACCGACGTGGTGCGTGCCCTGGGCGCCATTGTCGGCGGCGGTGGCGGAGGATCGCCCGAGCTCGCCGTGGCCGGCGGCAAGGACGTGTCCCGGGTGGACGAAGCGCTGGACGAGGCGCGCCGGCTGCTTTCGGCGTGAGTGAGGATGGGGGGGCGCCGCCGGACGAGAGCGCGCGCGGACGGGTGGCGGCGCTCGACCTGGGGGCACGGCGGATCGGTGTGGCCTATAGCGACAGCCGCCGCACCCTGGCTTCCCCCTGGGGCATGCTGGAGCGAAGTGGTGACCCGGTGCATGACCGCAAGGCGCTGGTCGAGGTGATCAGCGAAGTGGAGGCGGGGACCGTCGTGATCGGCCTGCCCCTGAGCCTGTCGGGAAAGCGCGGCCCGGCTGCCCGGGAGGCGCTCAGCGAGGTCGACGCCCTGCGTGCGATCCTCGAGCCCATGGGCGTGACCGTCGAGACCGCCGACGAGCGCTTCACCACGGTCGAGGCGCAACGGTCGTTGACGGCGTCCGGGCGCAAGGGCCGGGCGGCCCGCGCTGTCGTCGACAGCGCCGCGGCCATGGTGTTGCTCCAGGCCTGGCTGGACAAGGCGTGAGCGAGCTACCTCCGGAGCCCGGGTCCGCATCCGAACCCAACCCTGGGGCCGAACCCGTGGTCGGAGTCGGGGAGCGGACGGCGGCGGGCGAAGCAGTCAGCCGCAACAGCCGGCGGCGGGCGCGCCGGCGTCGTCGCGTGGCGCTGGTCGTCGGACCGCTGGTCGTGGTCCTGTTGGCGGTGGTCCTCTGGTACGAGCTGGAGTCACATGCGCTCGGGTCCGCCGGTCCCAGCGAGATCATCACGGTCCACGACGGGGAGTCGGTCGGGGCGGTGGTGGCGGCGTTGGCGGCCCACCACGTGATCGGGAGCTCTCTGGCCTTCCGGATCTCCGACCTCGTCCACGGTTCGCCGACGCTCGTTCCCGGCGAGTACCAGTTGCACCAGAACGAGACCTTCGCCCAGGTGCGGGCCATCCTCAACGGGGGGCCCAACATCGCAGCCGTCACGGTCGACCCCGGCCTGACGCTCAGCGAGGTGGCGCAGCGGGTCGACGGCCTTCTCGGCCATGGCGGTGCGTCGTTCGCCCGGACGGCGGCCAGCGGCGTCGTGCACTCGACGTTCTCGCCGCCGGGGTCGAACAACCTCGAGGGGATGCTCGGCACCGGCACGTACACGGTGTTGCCCGGTGAGAGCGACACCGCGATCCTGACCGCGATGGTGCGGCGGTTCGACACCCAGGCGACGGCGGCCGGGTTGAGCACCAGCTCGGCCGCCGCGCTCGGCTTGACCCCCTATCAGGTGATCGTGGCGGCCTCCATCGTGGAGAAGGAGGGCTACATCCTCAAGAACATGCCCGACGTGGCCCGGGTGATCTACAACCGGCTCGCCGCCGGCACGCCCCTGCAGATGAACGCCACCGTGCTCTACTCGCTGGGCCAGGACGGCGGCGCGGTGACGGCCAAGGACCTCAAACTCCAGACGCCGTATAACACCTATCTCAATGGTGGGTTGACGCCGACGCCCATCTGCAACCCCTCTATGAACGCGGTCAGCGCGGCGGTGCACCCGCCGGTCGGGGGATGGCTGTTCTTCGTCGTGGTGAAGAAGGACGGCACCGAGGCCTTCTCCAACACGTTCGCCGAGCATTTGGCGAACGAGAAGCTGGCCCAGCAACGGGGGGTGGGCTGATGGCGGGACCGGGATCGACAGATGCGCGCACCACGGTGGTCGGTGTCATGGGGTACCCGGTCCGCCACTCCCTGTCCCCGCTCCTCCACAATGCGGCCTTTGCGGCCCTGGGGCTCAATTGGGTCTCCGTGGCGTTCGAGGTAGCGGGCGGGAGGGCGGCAGCTGCGCTCGACGGCATGCGTGCCCTCGGAGTGGCGGGGCTCTCGGTGACCATGCCGCACAAGGCGGATGTGGCAGCCGCGGTCGACGAGTGCAGCGCCGTGGCCAGGCAGCTGGGCGCGGTCAACTGCGTGCTCAACCGTGACGGCAGGCTGTACGGGGACAACACCGACGGCGCGGGGTTCGTGGCCTCGCTCGATCGGGCCGCGCACTTCGATCCCGCCGGCAAGCAGTGTCTGATCATCGGGGCCGGGGGAGCGGCGAGGGCCGTCACCCTGGCCCTGGCGGACGCCGGGGCGGCCTCGGTGACGGTGGTGAACCGGACCGCGGCACGAGCGGTGGATGTGGCGGCGCTGGCCGGGCGGGTCGGGCGGGTCGGTGAGACCGGAGCAGGGGTGGTGGCCCTCGTCGCCGCGGCGGAGTTGGTCGTCAATGCGACGCCGGTGGGCATGGAGGGCTCGGGGGCGGCGGGTGACGGGTGGCTCATCGCTCCCTCGGTGCTCCATGCGGGGCAGGTCGTCGCGGATCTCGTCTACGCCCCTCGGCCCACGCCATGGCTGGCGGCCGCGGCGCAGGCCGGCGCGACAACGGTGGACGGGCTGGGGATGCTGGTGCATCAGGCCTCCGCCCAATTGGAGTTGTGGACCGGTCTGCCGGCGCCGGTCGACGTCATGTGGCAGGCGGCGGTCGCCGTCGCCTGAGCCTGGTGCCGCCGGCGGTGCTGCCGCCTCTAGGCCGGGCTCGGCGCCGGCCAGAGGTCGGCGCGGCTCAGGTCCACGATCGCCGCTTCGCGTAGCGCGCGGGTGAGCGCGTCCCGCTTGCTGGGCACGCTGTGCAGCATCACGCGCAGGGTGAGGGTGCTCTCGGTGGAGTCGATGAACGTGACGAGTGCCGGCGGCTCCGTGGAGTGACCGAGGAACTCGTCGGAGGCGGCGACCCGCCGCGCTGCTTCTTCGATGACCCCCCTGGCGCGCGGGAGATCACTGGCGGATGAACCCGGGAGCGTGAGGTCGACGACGGCATGGGCCCACCCGCGTGAGGTGTTGGCCAATTGCCGAATGTCGCCGTTGGCGATGAAGTACACGGTGCCGTCGACCGCGCGCAGGCGCGTCACGCGCAGGGTGAGGTCCTCCACGACGCCGCTGACCGAACCGATCGTGACGTTGTCGCCGATGCCGTACTGGTCCTCGAGCGTCAGGAGGAATCCAGAGAAGTAGTCGCGGACGATCAGCTGGGCCCCGAATCCCAACGTCGCCCCGATGATGGTGGCGCTGGCCAGCAGTGGGGTGAGGTTGATGCCGACGATGCCGAGGATGATGGCGACGGCCACGATGAAGACGAAGAAACGCCACAGGTTGGCGGCGAGTGCGGACATCGTCGACATGCGGGCCCCCGTACGGGGGGAGCCCGAGCGGGCCGCTGCCTGGTCGGCGAAGCGCTGGAGGATTCGCCTGAGGGCCTTGCTGCCCAGGCGAGCCACCACGACGGCGACCACGAGCACCAGGATCACCGCCAGCGGGCGCACCACGAGGTCGGTCACCGTCTTCGCGGTGCCGTTGCCGACCCCCGCCTTGGTCATCAGGTCGTAGAGCCAACCGCTCCCCTGGTCGGCGGCTCCCACCAGGGGATGAGGGCTGCCGGCAAGGGGAAGGCTCATGCCCGGAACTCTAGGGCCGTCTGCGGGTTACTTCGTGTGACCCTGACCAGGCACGCAAGCTCCGTCAGCCGCCGACGGCCCCTGATCTTGGCGGTGAACTGATCGGCCCTCCGGCGGTCGGTACGGGCGGAGGGCCCGTATTATCCTGTCCCGCTAGGCCGCCCTATGACCATGATCTCCAGAACATCCGTCAACAGGCGGAGCGGGCCTGTCTTCGATTTCGTCCTCGTCCTGGCCACCATCATCGTCGCCTGCATCGGGCTGGTCATGGTGTACACCGCGACCCGGGCCACGTTGCTGGCGGCGGGGGACGATCCCCACCTCTACCTTAAGAAACAGGCGTTGTTCGTCGTGCTCGGCGTCTTCGTCATGGTCGTGTTCGCGCTCTTCGACTACCGGCGGTTCGAACCAGTCGCCATACCCCTCTACCTGCTGTCGGTGCTCTCGTTGTTGGGGGTCATGGCATTGGGGAGCCACGTGCAGGGCTCGCAACGCTGGTTCAGCCTCGGGTCCATCCAGATCCAACCCTCCGAATTCGCCGTGATCGGCTTGATCATCGCGGTCGCCGCCTACTGCGATCGTCGGAGCGAAGAGGGGTTGGCCTGGAAGGACGTCTTCAAGCTCTTGATCTTGTCCGGGATCCCGATCGGGCTGGTGCTCATCCAGCCCGACTTGGGCACCGCCATCATCATGATGATCGTCTTGCTGGTCATGTTGGCCGTGGCCGGGCTGCCGATTCGGATTCTGGTGTTCCTGGTCATCGGGGTGGTCCTGTTGGCGCTGATGGCGGTCGAGACCGGCATCCTGCACGCCTATCAGGTCGCTCGCCTGACCACCTTCTTGAATCCGAATTCGACCAGTACCAACCCGCAGGTGGTGGCTGCCATCTACAACACCACCGAGGCGAAGAACGCCATCGGCGCCGGAGGGTTCTTTGGCACCGGCCTCCTGCACGGGGCGCAGACCAACCTGGGATACGTGCCCGAGCAGTCGACTGACTTCATCTTCACCGCCGTGGGCGAGCAGTTGGGTTTCGTCGGCGCCGTCGGCCTGTTGACGCTCCTCGGTGTCATCGCCTGGAGGGTCCTCCATGCCGCCGGCCAGTCACGCGACGTCTTCGGTCGTCTGGTGTGCACGGGGCTCTTCACGTTCCTCGCCTTCAGCGTGTTTCAGAACGCCGGCATGACGATGGGGATCATGCCGATCACCGGCATACCGCTTCCCTTCGTGAGTTACGGCGGTACCGCGGTGATCTCATTCTTCTTGGCCGTCGGGCTGGCGTTGAGTGTGGGCGCCCATAGAAGGATGCGATGACGCTCCCGCCCGCCTTCCGGGTGATGGACGTCGAGGACGTGTCGTTGGATCTGCCCTCGCAGTTCCCACTCGTGACCCTCGTCGAGTCGGAGCCGCCACTGCGGACCCTGGTCTTCCCGGTCGGCCTCACCGAGGGCACCGCGCTGGCACTGGCGCTGCGCCGGATGGATTCGCCCCGGCCGATGACCCACGAGTTGTTCTCGCAGGTCCTGCAGCGGGCGCGCATCGAGGTGATCGCCGTGCGTCTGACCGGCCGGGACCAGGGTAACTACGTGGCAGAGCTCGACATCATGGCGCCCACCGGGCGCGAGCGCATCGTGTGTCGCCCCTCCGACGGGTTGGTGCTGGCCCTGCGGATGCCGGTGACCGCGCCGATCCTGGTGGACGAGCGGCTTCTCGAGCAAGCGGGCGATGTCGTGCCGCAGTCGATCTGAGCCTATGCGGGCACCATCGGACGCTCGCCCGGCTGTATGACGCCCGAGGCGAGATCAGCCTGGGCCTTCTGCGCGCCCTCGTCGGAGATGCGCATGAGCAGCGCGATGAGCACGTAGTTCGCCAGGAGCGACGAGCCCCCGTAGGCCACGAAGGGCAACGTGACGCCGGTGAAGGGTAAGAGCCGCACCACCCCCGCCATGATGAAGAAAGCCTGAAAGCCGATGATGATCGTCAGACCGGTGGCCATCAGGCGTGAGAAGTCCGACCGGGCGTTCTGCGCCACCCGGAGGCCCGAGCCGACGAGCAAGATGAAGGCGAACACGACGGCGATCGCGCCGATCATGCCCATCTCGATACCGATGGCGGCGAAGATCATGTCGGAGGTCAGCTCGGGGATACTCCCCGCCGCGATGTCGCGGCCCAAACCGGTTCCTCCGATTCCGCCCGTTCCCAAGCCGAACCAACCCTCGCGGAGTTGCACACCTTTGGAGTTGACGTTGGTGCCCGTCTGCCAAGGATCGAGCCACTCGCTGACGCGGATATGGACCTGGCCGAAGAAGTGGGCGGCCAGGACGGCCCCACCGATGAAGAGCGCGAATCCCAAGACGAGGTAACCCACCCGACCGGTGGTGACCCACAGCAAGCCGATGAAGAGCATGAAGAGGAGCGCGGCGAAACCGATGTCGTCTTCCAGGCCGATCACCGCCATGGCGGCCCCCCAAGCCACCAGGATGGGGAGAAGCGGTCGGGGATCGATGACGAGGCGGTTGCCGAGACGCGCCGAAGGAATGGACAGCATCTCCTTGTTCGCGGCGAAGTACGAGGCGAAGAAGATGCAGAGAAGTATTTTGGAGAACTCAACTGGTTGGAACTCCAAGCCCCCGAAGTGGATCCAGAGCTTGGCCCCCTGAATGGGGCTGAAGAACAGTGGTGCGACCAAGAGGAGGCCACCGACCAACAGGAGCAGGTAGCGGTACCGCTCGAGGTCGCGCGTGAAGCGGACCGCGAGCAACGTGAGAATGTAGAGGCCGATGCCAATGGCGGCCCAACCCGCCTGACCCTTCGCGGCCTGCGGGTTCCAGCGGGCGATCACGACATAGCCGATCCCGTTGAGCAGCGTGGCCAGCGGGAGGATGACGGCGTTGGCTTGGGGGATGAGCCACCGGTTCGCCATGTGCGCGATCAAGGACAGTCCGAGCACGATGCCGAGGAACGGCCCGATATGTGGGGGGATCTTCGACTTGGCTCCCAACTCGGCGATCACGTAGAGCGACACGCTGAGGAGCGCCCCAAAGACGAGCAGGCCGAGTTCGGTGCGGCGCTTGGGCTTGGGACCGATCACATAGCGCGGAATCCGTGTGTGACGGGTTCGTGATGGCACTCGTCGCATCGTAGTGGTGCCAAGTAGCATGGTGGTGACACCATGACTGCCGATCCCGACCTGATGACGCCGCCCTGGGGGTCCCACGAGCGGCCTACGCCACCCACGCTGCAACAGATAGAAGCGTTCGGGTACCAGCGGTTCACGAACCGGGAGCAGTCGCGCCTCGACTTCGGCGCGCGACTGCTCGACCTGGCCGAGGACGACAGCGTCCCGCTGTTGGAACGGGCCAAATTCATGGCCATCTTCTCCGAATTGCTCGACGAGTTCTATCAGGTGCGTGTGGCCGCACTGGAGGATCAGGTGGCCGCGGGCGTGCGTACCCGATCCGTCGATGGGCTGCGACCGGGCGAACAGTTGAAGATGATCCGGGCGCGAGTCGAAGAACTCGTGCGACGCCAGGACGCCATCTTCGTGGAGCAAATTGTCCCGGCGCTGGCCGATGCGGGCGTGCGCTTTTCGGACTGGTCGTCGCTCGACGACGACGATCGGGTGCACCTTGTCGACGTCTTCCAACGGCAGATCTTTCCCGTCCTCACGCCGCTGGCGGTCGACCCGGGTCACCCGTTCCCCTACATCTCGAACCTCTCACTCAACCTGGTGGTCCAGGTGCAGGACCCCTCGACCGGTGAGCGACGCATCGCGCGCGTCAAGGTGCCACCGGTCCTGCCGCGTTTCGTGGTCATGCCCGACGGTGAGCGGTTCGTCCCGCTGGAGCAGGTGATCGCGGCGCACCTGGATACCTTGTTCCCCGGCATGAGCGTCGGAGAGCACTACGCCTTCCGCGTCACGCGCAACGCCGACCTGGTGCTCGAAGAAGACGAGGCGGACGACCTCCTGGTGGCGATCGAGATGGAACTACGCCGCCGCCGATTCGGTCGGGCGCTGCGGCTCGAAGTCGGCGCGGACATGAACGACGAATTGGTCGAGCTGCTCGCGACCGAGCTCGAGGTGGCGGCCGACGGTGTGTTCCACGTCGGGGCTCCGCTGGACCTGAGCGGGCTGTGGGGGGTCTTCGCCCTGGACCGCCCCGACCTCCACGTCGAGACGTGGACGCCGATGACACCGGCCCGTCTGGCCACGGCGGCCCACGAGCCCACGGAGCTCTTCGCCCAACTGCGTGAACGCGATGTGCTGGTCCATCATCCCTACGACTCCTTCGCCACGTCGGTGGAGTCGTTCATCGCCCAGGCGGCGGAAGATCCGGCGGTGTTGGGGATCAAGCAGACCCTGTACCGCACGGGCGGTGACAGCCCCATCGTGGCCTCCCTGATACGGGCCGCCGAGAACGGCAAGCAGGTGGCGGCCATCGTGGAGCTGAAGGCGCGATTCGACGAAGAAGCCAATATCGGATGGGCCCGGGCCCTCGAAGAAGCGGGCGTCCACGTCGTCTACGGGATCGTGGGCTTGAAGACGCACTCCAAGACGGCACTGGTCTTGCGGCGTGAAGAGGACGGCGTGCGCCACTACTGCCACGTGGGCACGGGGAACTACAACTCCAAGACCGCACGGGTGTACGAGGACATCGGGCTCCTCACCGCGGACGAGGAGATTGGGAGCGACGTGGGGGAGCTGTTCAACTACCTCACCGGTTTCTCCCGGCATGCCGACTACCGCCAGATCCTCGTGTCGCCCGTCACGGTGCGTAAGCGGGTCCTCGCCATGATCGAGGAGCAGACCGAGGCCGGACCCGAAGGCCGCATCGTCCTCAAGCTGAACGGATTGACGGACGCCACCATGATCGACGCGCTCTATCGCGCGTCGGGAGCGGGCGTGCCGATCGATCTGTCGGTGCGGGGGCTGTGCCGGCTCCGCCCGGGCATTCCCGAGCTGTCGGAGAACATCGGGGTGCGTTCGTTGGTCGGGAGCTTCCTCGAGCATTCCCGGATCTACCGCTTCGGCGGCATGCCGAAGGATCCGGACGCCGGACCGGGGTTGCCCCTCAAGCTCTATATCGGCTCGGCCGACCTCATGGGACGCAATTTGGACCGGCGGGTCGAGGTGCTCGTCCCGATCGGCGATCCCGAGCTCCAGTCCCGCCTCTTCGAGGTCCTCGACCTCGTCCTGGCGGACGAGACCAACACCTGGCAGCTCGGGTCCGACCGTCGCTGGCGGCGCGTGGAGAACGTGCACGGCCTCAGCGCGCAGGGCCGCCTGAAGGCGTTGGCCATCGAGCGCGCCCGCCGACGTCGGGAGAGCGATCTCTTCGGGGGCGACGAGGAGCGGGTGGACGGGTAGCGGTCAGCCCAGGAGGCTCGAGACCACGTTGATCACGAGCCCGACAATGACCGCTCCGAACAGATACGACAGCAGCGCATGCCCCAGCGCGATGCGGCGTATCGCCTTCGAGGTCAAGTTGGTATCCGACACCTGGAACGTCATGCCGATGGTGAGCGCCAGGTAGGCGAAGTCGAGATAGGTCGGCGGGTCGTCCTCGTTGAAGTCGATGCCCCCCTCGGGTGCGGCGTAGTACGCCCGGGCGTAGCGCAAGGTGAAGGTGGTGTGGACCAACGCCCACGACAGGGCGACGCTCACCACTCCGAGCGCGATCAGGTAGGCCTTGGTTCCCCCCGTGGCGCTGTGGGCCCGTAGCAGCAGGAGGCCGACCGCGGCCAGGACAGCCACGCCGGCCGTCAGGACGAGCAACTCGGCGAGGTGCGCACTGGGATCTTCGCGGAGGGCGCGCTCCTTCGTCTCCTTCGCCGTGAATGTGCGGAGGGAGGCCCAAAGCGACCCGATGAGGGTCCCGACCGCCACGTCCCACCCCACGAGGACCGCCGACTGCCAAATGGTGTACCGCGAGGTGAACGATGAGAAGACGAGCCCGGCGACCACCCCGACGGCGGCGCTCACCGCCACCCGTCCTGCTGCGGTCGTCCTCACTCGCACCCACCGCATCGTAGGGCGACCGAACTGCGTCGCCCCGCGGAGAACAGGGGTGTAGTATGTGCACGCACCTTCGACAGAGAGGGATTGAGAGGGATGGCCTATCGGCTGCCCCCCACATCCTTGGAGGTACGACGTATGTCGAGAACCTCACTGTCGGTCGCTGGGAGTCGCACCCCACGTTTACCGGGCACCTTCCCCCTCTGCCCCGGGGCTCTTGTCGACGTGACCCTGACCGTCCAAGGTTCGAGTGGGCGCCGGGCCGTCCCCCTCAACATCCACGCGTAACGTGCCGGGAGCTGACCGTTCGTTGTCGGATTTCTCGATTGGCGCCAGTTTCGTCGACGGGCAGGTCGTCCTCGCGCTACGCGGCGAGGTCGACGTGTTGACGGCACCCGAGTTCGGCGCGTTCTTCGAGACGATGATCGATCGGGGTCACCGCACCGTCATGTTGGACCTCGTCGGCCTTCGCTTCATGGATGCGTCGGGCCTGACGGTGATCGCCCACGGCGCGGATCGCCTGGAGGTCCTCGGTGGCACGCTGACGATCAGGACACCGGCGGCGTTGATCCGCCAGATGCTCGACATCACCGGCTTCGCCCGCCTCGTGATGCTGGGGGACGATGAGTCCCAGTACGGAAGTCTGGGTCCCGAACAGCCCGCGGGTCGGCTGTCGCCGGCGGGCGGGCCCAGCTCCTATCCGATGACCAAGAGCGTTCGTCAGTTCACGGCCATCCATTCCGATGACGAGGTGATCGACGGTGCGCTGCGCCTGGCGGCGGCCCTGGCCCGGGCCGTGGTCGGAGGAGCGGACGGGGTCAGCGTGTCATTGCGCCGCCGCGGCAAGCTCGAGACGGTGGCGGCGACGGACCAGACCATCTCCACCATGGACGCCACGCAGTACGACACCGGCGAGGGCCCGTGCGTGGACGCCTCCACCCACGGACACTGGTTTCACGCCGAGTCCTTGGGGGAAGAGACACGCTGGCCCTCCTTCACGCCCCGGGCCCGAGCCCTCGGGATAGAGGCCATACTGTCGTCACCCCTCCTCGTGCAGAATCGGCCGGTAGGGGCGCTCAACATCTATGCACGAACACCGGGCGCCTTTACGAAGGTGGCCCAGGAAGTGGCGGCGACCTTCGCCCTCGAGACGTCGACCATTTTGAACGAGGCTGAAACGGACGTGACCGATGACCACCTTTCCATCCGGTTCCTGGGTGCCCTGCGGGCGCGCGAGGTGATCGCGCAGGCGCAGGGTGTGCTCATGGAGCGCGACGGGTTGGCCGAGCACGACGCGTACACGGCGCTCCGGCGCCTCTCGCTCGAGAACGGGCGCCCGCTCCAGGAGCGGGCGGAACACATTGTCGACTCCACCCGCCGTCCGGACGGCGCCCATGGCTGACTCCCCGATCGACCAGCTCGATCACTTCCGCCAAGATGCCGCCCTCTCGCACGGTGAGTTGTGGCTGCGGTATTTCGAACTGGGCGGGATGAGCACGGGGCTCCAGCTCGAGGCCTATCTCTATGGCGCGCTCGAGCCGAGCCGTCACGACCACGACGTGATCGCGCACGCCCTCAACGAGCGCTTCGTCGAATTGGGAGGGAACCACCCGGTCCCGTACGACGAGGACGGGCGCGTAGGTCACCGGCGCCGGGAGGACAGGGAGGAAACCGATACCGGACGGCCGCCGGCCGAGACGGTGTAATTTCACGTCCCGATGCCCGGCGCCGCCGTCCCCCGCTTCGACACCGTGACGATGGACTGTCCGGACCCGTTCTCGCTGGCTCGCTTCTATGCCGAGTTGCTCGAGTGGCCGATGCCCGAGCCCGACGGCGACGACGACTATGTGGCCATCGACCCACCGGGAGGCGGCACGGCCATCACCTTCCAGCGGGCCCCCGGCTTCGAGGCACCGACCTGGCCCCACCCCGCCGTGCAGCAGCAGCTTCACCTCGACCTGGCGGTGGACGACATCGACGCCGCGCACGAACGGGCGATCGCCCTCGGCGCCCGTCCCCTCGATACGCAGGAGAAGTTCCGGGTCTACGCAGATCCCGTCGGTCACCCGTTCTGCCTCTGCTCCTGGTGACCTCTAGTTGATCAATCCGGGCGGGAGGTCGGTTGCCCTCGCATCGAGGCGAGACCGCCCGAAGCGCAAGGAGAGGTAGGCCACGCCCCCGAAGGGTATGGGGAGCCAGAAGTTGACCAGGCGCCAGCACAGGACGCCCGCGGTCGCCGCTCCGCCCGCCACACCGAAGCCGGTGAGCACCGAGACGACGGTCAGTTCGACCACGCCCAGACCACCCGGCGTGATGGGGATGACCGCCAGGATATTGGCCAAGCCGTAGGCGACCAGGAGGTCGATGGGGGAGACATGGGCCCCGAACGCGAAGAGGAAGACCCACAGCGACGTGGCATCGAGGAGCCAGTTGGCGGCGGCCCAGCTGCCGGCCCGGTAGAGCAGCAGTGGGCTCTTGGAGAGCACCTTCATGCGATCGGCCACCTTTTTCACCAGCGACGTCACCGTGTCCGGCTTCACGAACGGCAGGCGTGACGCCACGCGGTGCAAGAACTGGTCAGCCTGCTTCTCCCCCCGGGTGAGGAGCACGATCAGCCCGGCGAATATCGAGAGCAGCAGGACGCCGAGGATGGCGGCGAACCCGTAGAGCGGGTTGTAGCCCCGCAGGGGAATGGACACGAGGAGGGCCAGCCAGAAAATGGCGTTGAGCACCACCGCGGACCCGATGCCCTGCGTGGCCAGGCCGAAGGCGGCCGTGCTCCCGGGCACGTTGGACTCGGTCAACAGGCGGTAGCTGACGGCGGTCCCCGGGACGGTTCCCCCCGGGAGGACGTGGCTGATGGCGAGGGCCCACATGTTGATCCGGAAGATCCGAGACCGGTTCGGTGCGTCCGGGGACAGCACAGTGTGCGTGAGCTGGGCGTACGCGGCCAGGGAGGCCAATTCGAGGGCGGCGCCGAGGATCAGCCAGAGGAAATTGAGATGGCCGAGTTGACGGAACTCCTTGCGGGCGCTGGACAGCTCGGGGAGCAGGATGTACTCGCCCACGAAAAAGAGCACCAGGAACATCAACGTGATCTTCACGTTGCGCGGGATCCATCTTCGTTTGATGTGGGCTGGTGGGCCTTCCCCCGGTCCGTCGGCGTCCATCGCCTTCATGCTTTCACGTCTTCAATTGCTCGAAGCTGTAATGCTGGCCCGATGGCGGAAGAACCTCCGGACACCTGGCGATCGCGGCTGGGTGAGAATGCCGGTCGTCGTGGTGTGCCGCTGACCACCATCGTGGTGGCCACCGCCGTCGCCATCGCCTTCATCGACCTGAACGCGGCGCTGATCGTGGGGCTGTGGGTCTTGCGCAAGATCGTTCTCTACGTCGTGATCGCGTTCTTCCTCACGCTGCTCTTCACGCCGCCGCTGCGCCTTCTCAAACGGCGTGGGCTCTCCCACGGCGTCGCGGCCACCTTGGTCTTTGTCGGGGGTCTCCTGGTTCTCGCCGGTCTGGTCTACCTGTTCGCCTCCCCCCTCGTCACCAGCGCCGTCCACTTCGGGCACGAGGTCCCCACGCTCATCAAAAACGCCAAAAAGGGACGCGGACCGCTCGGACGCCTCGTCTTCCGGCTTCACCTGCAGAAGTACCTGTCCGAGGGGTCAGCCCAGATCACGAAGCAGATCACCAAGGTGCTCAAGCCCGCCACGGCCTTCTCCGTGGGCGCCGCCGCCCTCTCCACGCTCATCACCATCGGAGCGATCGCCGTGTTGACGTTCTTCAGCATGCTCGAGTCGCCGCGGCTGTGGCACGGCTTCCTCAACCTCTTTCGCCCGTCGACGGCCCTGCGCCTGGATCGGGTGATCAACGAGTCCATCCGTTCGGTCACCGGCTACATGCTGGGCAACTTCTTGACGTCGGTGATCGCCGGCGTGATCGTGGGGGTCACCCTGGCCATCCTCGGGGTGCCCTTCTCCCTCCTCCTGGGTGCCTTCGTGGCGCTGGTCGACCTGCTGCCGTTGGTGGGTGGTCTCCTGGCGGGGGTGCCGGTCGTGGTCATCGCCGCCATCCACTCCGTGCCCGCCGGCATCGTGATGCTGGTCATCTTCCTGGCTTACCAGCAGGTCGAGAACCACGTCCTGAACCCGATCATCATGAGCAGGACCGTCCGGCTCAACCCGTTCTGGGTCCTGCTGGCCGTGTTGGTCGGGGCCACCCTCGGCGGCCGGGTCGGCTCTGACCTGGGCACGTTCGTCGGAGCCCTGATCGGGATCCCCCTCGGTGGGGCGCTGCAGGTGGTGGTGCGGGAGCTTCGGCGGGGGCCCGGCGGCCTCCCCGCAGTTGGCCCGTAGCCTAGAATGACCTGGGTGCGGCCCCTGGTCATCATTCCGACGTACAACGAGG
>PMLV01000164.1 GCA_003160635.1 Acidimicrobiaceae bacterium
TTGCCGTTGCCGTTGCCGTTGCCGATGCCGTTGCCGTTGCCGGTGCCGTTGCCGGTGCCGTTGCCGTTGCCGTTGCCGTTGCCGTGGGTTCAGAGCGGTACTGGGCGATCAGGAATGCCGTCTACAAGGCCATCAAGGGCAAGATCGTCGAGCTCGTTGTTCCAAAAATCGCTCCTCAGCTCGCATCGAGCAAGGAGAGTGCTCTGGAGCTCCTCGAGCGGATGCTCGCGGTCACCGAGAAGGTGCCGGCATGACCGACATGGCAACACTTCCTGTCGCCGATCTCAAGCCCCATCCGGCTAATCGCCGCGATATCGGCGACATCACCGATCTGACGGCGTCGATCAAGACACAGGGCGTTCTCGAGCCTCTGATCGTCTATCCGAACGGGAAGGGCCATCTGATCCTGTGCGGGAAGCGCCGTTGGGCCGCGGCCACAAAGGCGGCACTAAAGGATGTGCCGTGCGTCATCCGAGAGGGCCTCACCGAGAGTGAGCAGCTGCAGATCATCCTTGTGGAAAACCTTCACCGCAAGGACCTCTCTCCACTCGAGCGCGCCCAGAGCTTCCAGGAACTGATCGACTCAGGGCTCAATCAGAAGGACGTGGCAGAGCGAGTCGGCGTTTCGCAGCCGACAGTATCGAAGTCGCTCGGGCTTCTCGCCCTCCCCGAGACCATCGCCACGAAGATCGGTACACCCGACGGTATCCCCGTCGATTCCGTGGCACAGCTGACCAAGCTCAAGGATCACCCGAAGGCCTTGGCGGCCGTCGAGAAGGCCACACGGGGCCGGCGTCACGACATCGACCGCGAGGTCAAACGAGTCGCCGAGGAGATCGCTCGAAACGAGAAGGTCGACCAGCTCAAGGCCACGGCCAAGCTCAAGAGTTTGAAGCTGGTCAAAGAGCACCGTGGGTACGGCATCGTCGGCCCGTACGTGCGTTTGTCCGGGAACCCGGGTGGCCATTATGGCGAGGTCCTCGACATCCCTCGCGCCGATCACCGGGCCGAGCCGTGCCATGCCGCCTACGTCCCCGAGTACGACACGCCGGCGCTGATCGAAGTCTGCACGAATCGGTCACGCCACACCGTCAAGGGCGCGTCCACGCTGAAGGTCAAGGGCCCGGCGAAGCGTAAGCGGTCCGCCCACGAACAGAAGGAGCTTGACGACCAGAAGGCTCGAAAGACGTCATCGGCGCGGCGAGCCGACTTCCTCCCGACCGTTCTTACGGGCAAGGTCCCCAGGGATCTCGCCACGAAGCTGATAGCCCGGGCCGCCATCGGTGACCTTGCGTGGGAGGGCCGGAAGGCGGCATGCGCTCTCCTCGGGATTGACCAACCCGAAGACTCCAGCGTCGACGAGCTGCTGTGGGCAGAGGCCGCGAAGTCGGATGCCAGTCTGCTCCGGGTCGCCCTGGCTTGTGTTCTGGCTCGCCAGCATCTGAACGCCAAGAGCAACTACCACCACTGGGGCGCTTCCGGCACGCTCGACCTTTACGGCTACCTCGAATTCATGGGCTACAAGCTCGACGACTTCGAGGTGGACAAGATCGTGGCCGGCAAGAAAGACGCCCAGAACGACGCCGACGAGCCCGACCCCCTCGAGCTTGGCAAGACCGAAGAGTACGTTCCGCCCTCCGTCACCGTCCTCGACGAGGTAGGGGTGGCAGGACTCGGTGAGGTCGCAGGCGATCTCCAGGATGGCGCCGGTATCCCGGTTCGCACGTGTCGTGAATGTCGATGCACCGAGGACGATGCCTGCGTCGGCGACCAAGGTCCGTGCACCTGGGTCGAGGACGATCTCTGCAGTTCCTGTGTCGTCAGCGACTCCTCTCGTCTCGAGCAGTCCCTCGAGCAGAACGCCGAGGACGCCAACACGATCCGCGAGGAGGACGAGCCCTCCGTCGAGGTTCCGGCCTCGACGCCGGCGCCGACAGCCACCTTCACGCAGAAGGGCAGGAAACACATCGTCACCTGCTCCGTTCATGGAGCGCTCGGCCGGGTGGCCGCCACGACGGACGAGTTCGCCAAGGAGCGCTGGACCGACCATCTGTGGGAGGTCCACGGGATCGCCGTCGACACAGGGGGAGCGACCTATGTGGAGGTCGAGGTCGGAGCCTCGGGGGACACGTGGAAGGTCGTGTGCTCAGAGCATGGCGAGTTCCCTCATCCCGACCAGACCTCGGCCAACGGCTTTGCCCAGTCCCACATTGACGGGCCTCACGCTGGCGCCGGTCTCATTGCTGAGGCCGAGCTGGTGGCTCCATGAGCGAGCTCACCTTCATCGACGAACTGCCCGAGGCTCCGCCGCGGGTCGGCGGTTCCGCCAGCACGGTCGCTCGGGCAGCTGAACTCAGGGCGCACCCGGGGCGCTGGGCGAGGTGGCCGACGAAGACATCCCCAAACCAGGTCAAGGTCTCTCTCAAGAAGCATGTCGGTGAGGGCTTCGAGGTCGTAGGTAGAAAGGTCGACGGGAAGGTCCGTGCGTTCGCCCGCTACGTCGGGCAGTCCCAAGATGCGGCCAGACCCCCCCCCAGTTCCTCGGCCGCACCATCAGATGCAGGCACCACGCCCTGTCCCATCTGCAGCGAAAAGCTCCACGTCGATGCACCATTCGGCCAGACCGAAAAGGCCCGGGCGCTGTCCAAGCACCGGATCCGCAGTGGACCGTGCGATTCGGCGTTGAAGCGTCGGACGAAGCCCCGGTGATGGCGTGATGCCGTCCAGCACCACCGTCGTGGCTTGCACCCCCCGAACGGGAAGCTCCCTGCTCTGCCGAGGGCTCCGTGCCTATGGCCTCGGCAACTTCAACGAGTGGTTCCGCGGCGAGGGCGTCCGGTCCCAGGAGCTCCAGCTGGCCCGGGCGCGCCTCGGAACGGACTCCGAGGGAGTCTTCGGCTGCAAAGTCCATTGGCACCAGATGACGCGGCTGCTTCGTTGGGCGGTGGCCATCGAGGACGTCTTCCCATCCGCGGGATGGATCCACCTCTACCGGCGCGACACGGCTGCTCAGGCGATGTCGCTTCTGCGCGCCGAGGCCACGGGGTACTGGTTCGCCCAGTCTCCGGAGAGCCCACCTGACGTCGACTTGAGTGAGCTGGCCTACGTCGATCGGGTTCTGCAGTTCCACGACCACTGCTGGACGGCATGGTTCGCCTCGAGGGGGATCGATCCTTACCGCATCGCCTACGAGGATCTGGCTGTCAACCCCCAGGCCACCACGGGCGGCGTGGCTCACATCCTTGGTCACCGACGTCTCGAGGAGATGCCCGACCTGCCCATACGGCAACCGCACGACGACGCCCGGGATGCCGAATTCCTCGAGTCGTACCGCCTCACTCAGCCGGAGCCTCAGGCCCCGAAGGGCTGGACGTTGTCCGGGCCTTCGTTCTGGAGGACTGCGGCTTGAAACCACCGATTCGATAAACGACGGTTCGCGATCAGAAAGAGGTGCACCATGACAGAAGTAGCTGAGCGAGAGTTCGTCACGCTGGAGCAGGTCAAGCAGTCGGAGCACCGTGACGGAGTCGAGAAGGTGCGAGGTGACGAGCTGCGGCCCGGTGACCACATCTGGACGGAGAAGTCTCCGTGGTGGAATCACATCGCAGGGTTCGGGCAACAGGGGGCTCCGGGATGGATCAACCTGGTGTTTGAAGACAAGAGCGGGATGGTCGTTCAGGCCAGCGAGCGTTACTGGTCTTTCCATCACCTGCCCCAGTCCCGAACCCCATTCGTTACCGACACCGTCGACGTTACCTTCGAGGATGGACAGCCCGGAGAACTGGTGGTCCGCATCCGCAATACCGCGCCCTGGGTAGCGGCGGACGACGAGAGCGAGAAGGTATGGGTCCTGCGGTCGAAGACCTACCTGCCCGACAGCGAAGTGGTCGGTCTGTTCCAAACCCGCCTCGCCGCTGAGCGGTGGGCTGCCGACGCCACGCCTCCGGTCGGAGATGCCGTCATCGAGGAATGGGCCGTCCGGGACGACCGCCGGGCGTGAGGTACGAGTGGCGGGATCTGTCAGACAGCGAGCTGCGGATGCGACTTGAGAACCGCGGCGTGAGGCCGGATATCGCCAAGCGCATCGTCCGCCATCGCGAGGACGAGCGGATGGCCACCCGCATCGAATTCTTCCTCAACAGGAACGAGGTACGAGCATGAACAGACGCGGACTCGCAGTCGGAGCGGCAGCGGTGCTGGCTGTCGGCGCCATCGTCATTGTGGGCCATACCGTCTGGCACGCGTCGACGCCGGCACCAGCTCCGAAGCTGATCGCACCGCTCTGCCCCACACCGGGGCCGTTCGTCGCCGGACAGACGTACACGCTTACCGGCTGCCAGACCGTTCCCCCCGGTGGCTTCTCCATCCCTTCGGGAGTGACGATCAACGGCGGGGCTTTCCTCGACTCGAACAACAAGCAGTGTCCGTATCCCCGCTGCGCTCCTGGGACGAACCGCGGGCGCCCGGCGTTCACGGTCAGGGGTTCCGGAGCAACGCTGGAGAACCTCTCCATCACAGGAGCCAATGTCGGCGGCTATCACGACAAGCTCGCCTTCAATGCTGGCGTTGAACTGGAGGGGAGCGCCGGGACGACGATCTCCAATGTTCACGTCGGGCACGTCTTCGGCGACTGCCTCAATCTCGAGCCTCTCCGGGGCGCTGCGTCCTCGATCATCTCAACCGTTACCGGCCTCACCGTCACTGCCTTCTCGGGATCAGCCTGTGGTCGCAACGGGCTCACCTGTGCATCGGTCAACGGCGCCACCTTCACTGGCCTGACCATCGGCTCCAATGGCCAGGATCCCATCGATTGCGAAGCAGATCAGACCCACGGTGAGGGAGCAAAGAACCTCACCATCACCGGCGGAGCGTGGAACGGCCTATTCGCTGTCAACGCCGGTGGCGAGTCGACCGGGCCCATCACCGTCACTGGCCTGGTGATGAGTGTGTCGGGCTCGGGCGACATGCTCCAGGTGAAGAACCGCGACGGCAGCAAGCCGGCGGGAGCCATCACATTCGCGGGCTCGACGCTTCGTTGCACCGCCAGCCAATACGTCGGATGTCTGCAGCTCGACGGGGCGACGGTGGTGATGTCGAAGGACACCATGCAGATCGGCTACCCCGGCGCCCGCCGTACGGCCGTCTACCACGCCACCGACGGCACGACCCTCACCTTCACCGGGACGACGGTGGCCGGCGACTTCAAAGCCGGTACGCACGACGCCACGAGCACAGTCACCAACCCGATCGGGATCGAACTGGGAGGAAACTCATGACCGACACCGCAACCAAGCACCCACCTGTCGCCTCACTCACGGCGACCGCCAATGGCGCAGACGTGGAGCTCGTGGTGAGCAACCTCGTGATGCCGAACGGGGCTGTCGTCACGAGGAACGGCAAGTTCCTGGGGTTCCTCGAAAGCCCCGACACGACCTTCACCGACGAGGCCGTGCCCGCCGGGTCCTACGGCTGGGACGTCGAGGCGCTGTCCGGCCGCACGGTGAGCGCGAATGCGACGGTCGTTGCTCCGCCACCGCCACCGCCAGGCGCTGCTCTCCTCGGGATCTACCAGGACGGGCAGACTCCGGCCAGCCAGGCCGCTCTCGCCGCGAGCCTCGGCGTCCGGGCTCCTGGCATCTTTGGCCAATACACCGACGGAGCGACCTGGGCGAGCGTTACGGGCTACCGCCCGCCGCCGTTACCTCCCGGACTCCGCTTGCACCTCTCGTTCGCCATGTTGCCGAACACATTGGTTTCTTCCGCTGCCGACATGCTGTCGCAGGTCAAGGCGAACCTCCCGGGCGTCACGGCCGTCGCCGAGGCGTGTGACGCTCTAGCCATCCCGCGCTTCGGCTGGGAGTCCCAGGGGAACCAGGGCACCGTCCCGATCACGCCGGGCCAGAACCCGAACGGGAGCTACGCGTGGTGCCTATGGGGCGCCGGCGTCTACGCCGAGTGCTTCGACCTCATGGCGGAGGCATGGCTGGCCGTGCACCCGACCGCCTGGATCGACTGGAACACGCTGCTTCTCTCGACCAACGGCGGACGGTGCCAGACGGGTGAGCCTGTGGCACAGCTGAAGCCCACGAAGCACACCCACCAGACGGTCGACCCGTACGACAACAACTGGCCGCTCGTCGACGAAGTGATCCCGACGATTCTCATGGCCCAAGCCGACGGGAAGGGCTGGGCCATGAGTGAGTACGGCCTCGATGGAAAGGAAGACCCGGTCTACATCCAGACGGCGGCCGCCCTGATCAAGGGCCAAACCGTCACCGATCTGGCCACCGGGAAGGTCTACTCGGGCTACCCGGCGGCCAGCTGGCACAACTACTTCAACCTCCGTGGCTCCCAGCTGGCCCAGGCGTTCGACCCGCTGGCGACGGAGGCCTACAAGAACGCCTTCGCTGCCGTCTGACGCTTCATCGCTCCAGAACCACCCCGTTCCCCGTCGTCTCAAGGAAGGCACAGTTGCATCAGACGCCTGGTAGTAGCAGCGGTCTTGACCGCCAGTCTGTGTTTGACCCTTCATCCCTGGCAGGGCCGCGCCTCGTCACGCTTGTCAAGGACGGTCCGTGTCACTACTACTTCCGCTTCGACCCGCCCGTCCCCGACGAGCACCAGCTCGCCGTCTTCTACGACGACAACCACGTCTACGGTCCCGCCGCCCACGACGCTTCCGTCCTCACCTTCCCCGACGAACTCGACCGGTATCGACGCCGCGACCTACGCCGCATGGGAGCGGGTCGCGATCTGCGAGGAGGGCGGCGACTGGCACGTGGAGGGCTCCGTCTACTCAGGCGGCCTCGGGGTCTCCAACGTCAACTGGGTCGCCTTCGGCGGTCTGCAGTTCGCTCCGAACGGGGGTTTGGCGTCGCCAGCGCAACAGATCATCGTGGCCCGGCGCATCCAGCTCAACCCGCCCGATCAGAACGGCTGCGTCGGGTCGTGGTAGCGGTTCGAACCCCGGTAGGGCTTCCCCAAGGGCAACGGCTATTGGCCCCCAGGCCCAGTCCGGTTCCTGTGGAGGAGAGAGGCGTTCGTCAATCGTCATGGGCTACTCCCGTGTACTCGTCCGGTAATGACACCGCCCGAGGTCCAGGGGTAGCGGAATCCATCGTGCCACATCG
Organism: Acidimicrobiaceae bacterium; assembly: GCA_003160635.1. Lineage (GTDB taxonomy): Bacteria > Actinomycetota > Acidimicrobiia > Acidimicrobiales > RAAP-2 > Bog-473. Next base: position 7,131 of record PMLV01000164.1, read on the forward strand.
CAACCTAAACCCGAACGCGCGTGACTTCTCCGGACGAAAGGACCGAAATGGACGACCTGCGACACCGCTTCCAGTACCACCCGCCGCTGACGGATGAGGTGAAGCACACCCACGAGCTCGTCCGGGCCGTGCATCTGCGCGCAGCCGACGCCATGGACGAGGTGCTGCCCGAGGGCCGGGAGAAGTCGCTGTGCATCACGAAGCTCGAGGAGGCGATGTTCTGGGCGAACGCCGCCGTGGCTCGGGAGCAGGCATCTTGAGCACCTGGATGAAATTCCGTCGTCTGACCGTGGATGAGAGGGAGGCGGAATGACGACGTTTGACGACGACTTCGTGCGTCTGAATATGCGGTATATCGGCACACCCACAGTGCCCTGCGTCCAACTGGGATTGGAGTGGCCACCCCCCGAGCGGCTCTACATCGACAAGGAGGCCGACATTCGGGCCGCCACCGACGAGGACGACGACCTGTACGTGATGCGACGGGCGTCGTTCTCACGAATCACCGACGAGCAGCGGAGCCAAGATGACCCGAGTCTGTCGAGGCGCCGAGTATTTCTACGAACGTGAGGCCGAGGCCGGGCGTGACAGGGACGGTGCGGTAAATGGCTGATGTCGACCCGAAACTGCTGACTCCGGGCACCGTAGTCAGGTACTTGCCCACAGGGCAGATCAGCGCACTCGACCGCCGCAAGGGGCCGCAGGAGCCGTTCCCTGGGTGGTGGCTGACCGACAGCTCCGGCATAGCCGACATGGTTTGGGAAAAGGGAGATTGGGACGTTCCGATACAGGCGGCCGTGGAGGAGGCTCGACACCTACGTCTCATCGCCAACGACCTTCGCACAGCAGGAGACGTGCCGCTGGTGAACATCGGCATGGAGGGAGTGAGCCCAGCGTCCATCACCCTGGCCGACGAGCTGTGGCTCATCGCTCTGCGCCTGGACCCGAGTAGTGCGTTCAAGGACAGTCAGGGACCGGATGGCGATCCGGTCCACTCCTCAACGTGACCATGGCCGACGTCCACCCGCTCGACGCTCTCCACCGGGAGCACGACTTGGCGCGCTTGCGCGTCCAGGCCATCGATCGCGAGGTGGAGCGGCTGTTGGGGGAGCGCGACGGTGTCGTCGGGAAGGTGGCCGTCTACGAGCACCTGATCCAGGCGATTGAAGGTGCCGAGACGACTCCGGATGTTGCACGGCGGGCGCTGTCGATTGCGCGGTCACGGTTGGACGGGAGGGACTAGGTGCCGTGGCCCTCGCAGCTGAGCCAATGACGGCACGCCGAGGCGGCCTCGCCGTCGTCGGCAAAGAGTCACCGCACAACCTCGAGGCCGAGGAGTCGGTGCTCGGCGCCTGTCTGTTGTCGCGCGACGCGGCCTCGACTGCGGTGGAGCTGCTCCAGCCGACCGACTTCTACCGTCCGGCCAACAGCGAGATCTTCATCGCCGTGGGCAAGCTCCTCGTCCGGGGCGTCGGCATCGATCCGGTCACCGTGGCCAACGAGCTCGTCGTCTCGGGCCGCATGGAGATCGTGGGTGACCCGGCGATCCTGATTTCGCTCCAGATCAACTGCCCGTCCAGGTCGAACGCCCAGGACTACGCCGAGATCGTCCGGAGCTGTGCCGTGCGGCGCGAACAGATGCGCCTGGCCGGCGAGCTCGTGGAATCGGCTCGGAACGGCGATGAGGATGGCGCCTTTCGGCATCTTGTCGGTCTCCAGAGCCTCCAGGACGACCGAGGCGTCAGTGGACTCGTAGCCGAAGACATCGCCGCCCTGATGCGGGATCCGGAGCCGGCCGTAGAGCCCGAGCTGCTCCGCCGGACCGATGGCAAGGCCGTGATCGTGCGGGGGAGCCTGAACGTGCTCAACGGTGAGCCGGCGGCCGGGAAGAGCTGGCTCCTGGCTGAAGCGGTACGGCAGCTGGTCGTCGCCGGCGAACGGGTGGTCCTGCTCGACTATGAAAGCGGGCCACGGATGCTCTCGGCCCGTCTGGTCGATCTCGGAGTGCCGGCGGACGCCGTCGAGCAGCACTTGACGTACATCCGCCCTGGCGGTTTCGACCCATCTACGGTCGCCCGTTTGGTCGTTGCTCTGGAGCCGGCTCTGGTCATCATCGACAGTCTCGCCCTGGCGCTCGCCCAGGCCGGCGTGGACGAGGACAACAACGGTGAAGTGCTCCGATTCCTGGCCATCCTCTGCCGGCCCCTGACCGATATCGAGGCTGCCGTGGTGGCCATCGACCACGTCGTGAAGAACAAGGAGACCCGTGGTCGGTTCGGGCGCGGTGCCGGATCGAAGCTCTACGACGTCGACGTCGCCTTCAGCCTCGAGCTCGTCGAGCCCTTCGCCCGTGGGCACAACGGATCGGCTGTCCTGCGGATCCAGAAGGACCGCTATGGATCGATCGGTCCGGAACGGTCGATCGCCGCCACGGTGACCTTCACCACGACCATCGACGGGCTGCAGATCCTCCTGGAGGCTCCGCTCGATTCGGACGAGCCGTGGAAGCCGGCGGACTGCATGGCGGCGATTATTGAGGTCCTCCAGATGCGTGGTGGTGAAGGGCTCAGCCAGCGAAGGCTGATCGAGGCTCTCCGCGCCATCGGGAAGGGCTTCAAGGACTCGACTATTCGGGAAGCCGCCGAGCGGTTGGCGATGGACCCCTCCTCGCTTGTCGTCGTACGAACCGGAGCGAAGAATGCTCGTCTCTACAGCTATGTCCCGGCTCTGACCCCTGTCGGGCAGGCCGTCGATTTCGATACGGAGTTCTGATGGAGAACGAGGCGATCCGGTGGTTCTATTACAGCATGGGTGTCGTCCATGCTGGGTTTTCTCCCTCCCACATTCTCTGCGGCAGCAGGCCACTGACTCCCAGCTCTCCATCCTTTCAAGAAGTCACCGAGCGTGATCTTCTGGTCTTTGGCAACAGAAGGTGGCGTGTGTGTCGCAATTGCCAAAAGCACACTGTTCTCCGACCACAATGGCTCCCCCGTGACCACGTCAAACCGAACCGCGGCCGTTCGCGGCCGTTCGCGGCCGGGCTGCGGTTGCGACCTCCAGGGACGAACCGCGGCCCGACGCGCCCCACCCTCCCTGAAAGGGAGGTGGGGCGGGCCGCGGTCGTGCCTGGGAGCAACACCCAGCGAGCCGCGGTGTCGTGGCGCCCAAATCACCCAACCGCGGCCCCGCCGACAGCCGCGGTTGATGGGTCTGAGCGAGATTTCCAAAATGTCGTTGTGCGAGCTGCTCGTGAACGCGGATGGCTCGTTCATCATTGCGCCACTCCGCGCGGTTCCGGTGTGGGCTTTCCTGATCTGGTTCTCGCTCTCAACGGCACGGTTCTCTTTGTCGAGCTCAAATCGGCGCGAGGTCGACCGTCACCAGAGCAGATGCGCTGGACCTCACACCTCGGTGCCAATGCGTTCATCTGGTATCCGGAAGATTGGCATTCCGGGAGGATCGAGCAGACACTACGATCACCCGCCGATCTTGTCGTTGCTGGGACAATCCCGTTGTGAGCGCGTTCAGCTTCATCGACATCTGCGATGCGATTGCGACCGATCTCACGACGCTGGCCGAGACTGCAGCGCCCGGCGGCTACACGGACTGGCGGTACGCGTCGCCGGACATGCTGAACACCGACAACCTGCCGGCATGGCTCGCCGTCTACTCGATCGACACCCGTCACGAGCTGTTGAGCACAATCGGCGACTACCAGGATGACGATGACATCGAGATCCAGTGGGCGACCTCGATCAGCGACTCTGTCGAGCTCGGCGGCGTGGGTGAGCCGGGAACCGTCAGTGCGGCTGCCCACTCACAGATCGCTATCCTCAATCGGCTCCGGACGTACTCACAAGGGCTGCCCAGCCCGTTCAACAACCAGGTCGTGGGCACGCTGATCAAGACGGAGCGGTCGACAGAGAAAGCCCTTGTGTGGGCACAGACCACGACGCTGCGGGTCACCAACCTCGGTGCGGAGTGACAACCGTGGCCGACCCAGTCGTTGGTCGGTCCATGTGGTGGCCTGCGCGGCCTCAGTGGTTTGACCTAATCCTGTGCCGCGGTCGTGGCGAGCTCTTCTTCTCGGACGACCCAGACGATGTGGCGACCGCCAAGGCAATCTGCCGAACCTGTCCAGTACGAGATGAGTGTCTTGTCAGGGCATTGGGTAAGAACGAACCTGAAGGCGTTTGGGGCGGCCTCGATCCGCAGGAACGTGGCCAGATAGCGGCTCGTATCCGCGAGCGTGGCAGTCGCGCTCTCCAGGAGCGAGCACAGTGAGCGCAGTGCGTTCGCTAGCAGGTCGTCATCGTGAGAATCCGATGACAATGGCGCTGAGTGAGCTGACCTACCTGACGCCGCCCGAGGTGGCCTCGGTCGTACGTGTCGCCCCATCGACGGTTCGCCGTTGGCTTCTGAGCGGCCAGCTCAAGGGCTGTCGTGTCGGCAAGGTCTGGCGCATCGAACTCGACGACCTGTATTCGTTCCTCGGGCGGTCGCAACTCGACGAGGCGGTCGACCGTGTGCTCGAGTTCATGGCGACGCAGCAACTGCCTGACTCGATCTGCCCGGCGTGTGCCTCGCACCGCATCGATCCGTCGTCGCAGTTCGGCTGGTGCGCCGGCTGCAGCACGGACCGTCAGATCGAGATCGATGCGGCGAACGAGCGGGAGAAAGCCCGGAAGCTCCGCTGGTGGGATGCCAACGGTAAGCAGTGGCGCGACGGCCGCAAGACGAAGGCGACGGCCGACGATGGATGAGAGGCTGCGAGCCAAGATGCAGGACGAGATCCTGGCCATATACGACCTGCCGCACCGAGCCATCGGCCTCCATGCGAGTCACCGGCGACGGGTCTCTCTTTGGATCAGACGGTGGATTCGCCGCCATGGCTGACCGTCCGGGCTACGTCCGGTCGTACCGGTTCAAGCGGTCATGGCGTGGCAGCCCAGGCAAGGAAGGTCTGCGGCAGCGCGTGCTCCGTGCGTATGGCTACCGCTGCGCCTTCGGGTGCCTTGGCGACGATGACCGTGGCAAGGGACTGCAGATGGCGCACCTCATCGATGACCGGAACGGTGGTGCAGCCACGGATTCGAACGTCGTGCCTCTCTGCAGGAGCCATCACGCCCAGTTCGATGCAGGAAAACGTCGGGCCGAGCGCCAGAGCGCCAGAGCAAGCAGATGACCACCCCTTCAGCGAACAGCAGCGACGTGGGGGCGGCCCTCGCCACCTTCGGATCAACCATGGCACCCCCGCCCCAGTCTCGAACGAATGGCCGCGTATTTGGCATTCTCCGGTTGGGCATTCTCCGGCGAATGCTGGCCCAACCCGGGCCCGGGCGGACCCAGGTCGGGCCATATTCGCCACGAATCAGCCTTGGGTACCTACGGTGACCCGGGGTCGGAAGCCGAAGCCGACGGCTCTGAAGCTCCTCACCGGCAATCCGGGCAAGCGCCCGATCAACAAGCGAGAGCCGAAGCCCACGCCGAAGGCCCCGGGGATGCCGTCGACGCTGTCCCAGGAGGCGAAGGCCGAGTGGCGCCGGGTCATTGCCGAGCTCGACCGCATCGGCATCGTCACCCGGGTCGATCGAGGAGCCCTCGACGCGTACTGCAGGGCTTACGCCCGCATGGTCCAGGCCGACCGGCATGTCCAGCAGTTCGGTGTCGTGCTCCTCGAGGAGACCGGGCACAGCTTCGACGGCACGGCGATCTTCGTGCGGCCTGTGAAGAACCCGAATTGCCAGGTCTTCAAGGAGTGCGCCGCCATCGTCCGGGCCTTCGCCGCCGAGTTCGGCCTGACGCCCTCCGCTCGGACCCGGATCGAAGTGCCGAAGGCCGACGACGCGGACCTGGCAACCCTGCTCGGGCCCCGGTCCAGTGGCCGGCCGTCTTGAGGTCCGGTTCGACCCCAGTCGAGCCGATCACGCCCAGAACTGGTACGAGCGCGCTCTCGTCCACACGAAAGGCCGGTTCGCCCGGGCGCCGTTCATCCTGGCCGACTGGCAGTGCGACGACATCATCCGGCCGCTCTTCGGCACCGTCCGCTACGACGAGCAGCTCGACGAGTGGGTCCGGGCCTACTCAACGGCCTGGATCGAGCTCGCCCGCAAGCAAGGCAAGTCGGAGCTCGTCGCCGGCGCCGGCCTGTACCTCCTCATCGCCGACGGCGAGGAAGAGGCCGAGGTCTACGGCGCCGCCAAGGACCGGGACCAGGCCGGGGTCGTCTACCAGGTGGCCAAGCGCATGGTGGAGCTCTCGCCCGTCCTCCAACGCCTGGTCGAAAAGAAGCAGCTCTCCGTCATCGACTCCAAGCGCCGGATCGTCTTCGAACCGACGGGCAGCTTCTACCAGGTGGTCGCGTCGGACGCCGGTGGCAACCTCGGGACGAACCCCCACGGCATCCTCTTCGACGAGGTGATCACCCAGCCGAGCCGCGAGCTCTGGGACGACCTGAAGACCGGCATGGGGACCCGGCTGCAGGCCCTTCTCCTTGCCATCACCACCGCCGGGAACGACCAGTCGTCGATGGCCTTCGAGGAGCACATCCACTCCGAGCGAGTGGCCCGGGACCCGAAGGTCGACCCATCGCGCTTCGTCTACATGCGCAACACGCCCCCGGACCTCGACCCCTGGGATGAGGCGAACTGGACCCACGCCATGCCCGCCCTCGGGGATTTCTTTCGGATCGACGTGGTCCGAGCCGAGGCCATCGAAGCCCAGACGTCACCGGGCAAGATGAACGCCTTCTTCCAGTTCCGTCTGAACCGGTGGGTCCGCCAGGTGGTCCGGTGGCTCGATCTTGGACTCTGGGACGCCAACGCCGGCCTGGTGGTCGAGGAGAAGCTCGAAGGACTCGAGTGTTTCGGTGGCCTCGACCTGGCGTCGACCTCGGACTTCTGTGCCTTCGTCCTCTTCTTCCCGAATGCCATCGAAGAGGCCGATGGCGTCATGGCCGACGCTGTGCTCGCCCGCTTCTGGCTTCCGGAGGGTGCTCTCGAACGCCGTTCCCCGATGCGAGACGAGATCACCGCCTGGGCCGACGCCGGCTATCTGACGCTCACCCCCGGCAACGTCATCGACCAGGACGTGATCTTCAACGACATCGACGTCGCCGCCAGCCGGTTTCAGATCCGCTCGGCCGGCTACGACCGGTGGAACGCCTCGCAGCTCGTCCGGGACCTCGACGACGGCGGGCTCATCTGCGAGGGCGTGGCCCAGACGACCACCGAGCTCAATTCGCCCAGCCTCGAGCTCGAACGCCTCCTCGGTGTCAACCGCTTGCGTCACGGCGGCAACCCGGTCCTGCGCTGGATGGCCGACAACGTGACGCTCTACACCGACTCGAACGGCAACATCAAGCCCTCAAAGAAGCACTCGACCGAGAAGATCGACGGGATCATCGCCCTGGTGATGGCCATCCGTCAGCAGATGCACGATGCGGAGTCCGGCGCTGACTTCGCCCTGAACCTGGGAGCGAGCTGAACCATGGACGAATCGACCGAAGAGAATGGCGCCGTCGCTCCGTCGGACGCCCGGCTGCGGCAGCTGGCCGACCTACGAGCCGGGAACGAGGCCCGGGTGGCCGAGCTCGGTCAGGCCGCTCAACTCGTCAACACCACCCGTTTACGCCTCGACACGCTGATCGCCCTTGTTCTCGAGGAGGACGATCGTCTCACCTTCGAGATCGAGTACGAGAGGAGGGCGGCCACCCGGCTCGACCAGGTCCGCCAGGACGTCAAGGAGGCACAAGAGAGGGCTCGACAGGCCCAGAATCGCGCCGCTCTCCTTGCCGGCGTGCGACCGACCAACGGTCACCGACCATGACGGTCCTCGCTGTCGTTCTCCTGGCGCAAATCTTCGTCGGCGTCCTCGTGGTGATCGGGTTGGAGGTACGCATACGACGCAGCTGGTGGGAACGTGCCCGCCGCAAACAGGTCATGGTGCATCTGAGCGACGACACGACGATGCGCGGCTTCGTCAAGGAGAAGCTCGCCGACGGCGTCGTGCTCTCGCTCCCCGAGCTGTTCTCGCCGGACAACCGGCACACCGACCTGGCCGGCGACGCCTTTCTGCCCGCAGGACGCATTTCCTGGGTTCAAATTCCGCCCGTGGCGATACAACGAGAAGAGGTGGACGGCAGCGCTTGACGTGCTAGCCCTCCAGCACCATCGGCAGGGCCATGCAGCTCATGACCCGGACCGGGGACATGCGGGAGGTCCGGTCGCGCTCGTTCCCGATGGGCGGTATCGACGCCCAGCAGATCCGGTCGCCCGCGTCCCAGGCGATCCCCCTGTCGCGTCTCCCGTCGGGCGAGACGCGCATGCTTGCGATCTCCCGGGTCTACCGGACGAACCCGATTGTCTTCGCCTGCGTCCACCTCCTGGCCCGCAACATCTCGAGCATCCCGCTTCGCACCTACACCCATGACTCTGAGGGCGAGCGTCGGCGGATCCGATCGGATGTCCCCCCGGCGGGCCCGGGCCGCCCGCCCGCCGGCATTGCCCTTGACTCACTCGCCCAGAGTCCAGCACCCCGCAAGTCCCGTCGGAGCATGGTTTTCCGCAACATCCTCGACCTGGCCATCTTCGGCAACGCACTGGGTTCGTTCGATTGGGGCGACTACGGCCCCACCGAGCTGTGGCCGATCCCCTGGCGCCGGGTGGTGGTGAAGCTCTCGGACCCGCAGACCGTCAACTACTGGGAGGCCTGGGGCTCAACGGGCAAGGTCTTTCTCGATCCCGAGCACACGATCCATTGGTCATGGGGCGACGACCCGGAATCGCCTATCGGCGTGAGCCCTATCGAGTCGCTGCAGTACACGATCGCCCTCCACAACGCCATTGACCGCCACCTCGTCAGTTACTACGGAAATGCGGCGCGGCCCGCCGGGATCCTGAAGCTCCAGCGGATGCCTGATCAGGGCCAGGTCGACAACATCCGGGAGCAGTTCAAGCAGCTCTACACGGCGCCGGAGTCCGCCGGCAACGTCATCATCACCTCGGCCGAGTACCAGCCGATCGCCGAGGCCACCGGGGTACCCACTCTGGCCCAGCTCATCGAGCTGTCGCGGGAGGAGATCCTCGGCGTCTACGGCGTCGACCCGCCCATGATCGGGGTGCTCAAGAACGCCATCAAGGCCAACTTTTCCGAGGCCCGGGAGAAGTTCGTCATGGACACGCTCGGACCCTGGACGAACCTCTGGGAGGACGAGGCCAACGCCCAGATGGTGGGGACTAATCCCCTGTGGAACTACCACTGGTGGGAATTCGACCTCGACGAACGGATGCGTCCCGACCTCGCGTCAATGGCCGAGATCATGACTCTCCTGCAGCCCACGTGGACAACGAACGAGCGCCGCCGGAAGTTCAACCTGCCGAAGCTCAAGTACCCGGAGGCCGATACCGTCCAGGCGCCCTCCGGCACGTACCCGCTCGGTATCGGGACGCCCACGACGATCACCGACCTCACGCCCGACACGCCGGACGGCAAACCGGCTGACGACGACGAGGATGAGGACGAGACCGACGAAGGCGCCGACGCCGACGACACGTAGAGGGCGCTAGCCGCTGGCCACGCTGTCGGGCATGCCGACGGCCGTAGAAGACAAGATCGACGCTCAGAAATCGACAGTCCGGCGCATCAGGGCCAAGGTCCGCGCCACGCCCGACGTCGGTGAGGGCACCTTCGAGTCGACCGTTTCCGTCTTCGGCGTCAAGTACGACATCGGCTACTACTGGTCGGAAATCATCCTCGCTGGCGCTTTCGACGACTCGATCGCCGCCCAAACCGCCATCCCTATCAACTGGCAGCACGACTGGATGAAGGGACCCATCGGTGACGGCGTGCCGAGCGTTGTGGGCGACAGCCTCGTCGTGAAGGGGCAGCTCTACCTCGACCTCGATCCCCTGGTGCAGCGGATCTGGAGGTCGATGAAGGCCGAGGCTGTCCGCGAGTGGTCTATCGGCTACCTGGCAGAAAAACTCAGCTGGACCGACGACGATCCCGATTGCGACCAGATCGAAGTGGGGGATCTGATCGAGGCGTCGGTCGTGTACCGCGGTGCCCACCCTGATACCGAGACGAACGACCTGCGGTCGATAACCATCGGTGAAGGCCCGGAGGACGCCAAGCGCGAGGTCATCCGGATTCGCAGCCTCTTCAATCTTCCTGAGTTGCGCGAGGAGGCTGGCGAGACAGTGCCCCCCGAACCCGATCAGAACGAGGTAACGCCTGACGCCTCGCCCGCCGCGGTGGGATTCGCTGCGGCCAGGGCAGTCGGACGATTGAAGAGCATGAAGCGACGCCTCGAGGAGAGGGTGCGGGCTGCGACCGACGACGAGGCCGACAGCGACCCAGCCGAGCTGGCCCAGGCTCTCGATGCTCTCGTCGACGAGATCGACGCCGCTCTCGAAGCCGGTGACATGAAGGGCGCGCAGGACCTCGTGGTGGCCGCCGACTCGACCTCCGATGACCTCCTCGAGGCCCTCGGTGTCCCTGATGATGACGGCCTCGAGGCCGACGACGAAGACGAGTCCTCAATGGCGGAGCGGGCCATGGCCGAGGAAACGGAGCTGCGAGCGCTGGCCCGGACCCGAGCGGGATGGGAGCTCATCCGAGCCCGGGCGGCCGCTAGCACGCCTGCACCATCGCCGACAACGGAAATCCCAGGAGGGCCCGATGCCTGACGTCAAAGACTTCGAGACGGAGATCACGAAGCTCAATAGCGCGATCGCCGAGAAGGAGCAGGTGTCGGTCGTCAAGCGCTCCGCTGCTGACAAGTTGCGCGATGACATGCTCGCGTCGGACGTCCAACTCCGCGAGCTGAAGCCCGGGGACGAGGCCTTCGACAAGATCGACGAGGCCTACAAGGAGACGGACGGCCTCAACGACGAGGTCGCCCAGATGCGTGCAGTGCGTGATCGCATGTACGGATGGGCCTCGAAGGCGGGGCCCGGCAAGGGCAAGGAGCCCTCGACCCGGGGCGGCGGCGGCGTGGATGCTCCCCGCACCCGCGAGACGATCGGCCGCCGTTTCATCGACTCCGAAGGCTACGAGCGGGCGCGGTCGAGCCTCGGGAACAACAAGGTCCCGGTCAATATCCAGGGCGTCCCCATCCTTACCCGGGAGGAGCTGCTCGATGGCCTGCGTACCCGTGCGGGCCTTGACCTGACCTCGGGACAGGCCGCCGTCACGCCTGAGTTCCAGCTGATCCCGCCGGTGGAGCTCCCCGTGCGCCAGCCGCGGATCATCGACATGATCGACCTGCAGACGACCGACACCGACGCCGTGGTCTGGCTGCAGCAGACCCAGCGCGTCCTGGCCGCCATGCCGACGCCTTCGGGGACGAACGCCCCGCAGGAGACCGACGCCTTCGCCCGCCAGACGGCCATGGTCCGCCGTATCCCCGTGCTGCTCACGGTGCCGAAGGAGGTCCTGGCCGACGAGGCCCGGCTCCAGGGCATCCTGAACAAGCAGATGATGGAAGACACCCGGTTGTCGGCCGAGTACCAGGCGCTGCTCGGTGACGGCACCGGCGAGAACTTTCTCGGGATCCTCAACACCTCGGGGATCGGGAGCTCGGCCAAGGCCGGGAGCGACTACGACCTCGACGCCATCCACCGGGGCATCACCTACGTCCGGCTGAACCTCTTCGAGGACCCGGACGGGATCGGTCAGCACCCGACGGACCTCGAGAAGATCATGCTCCAGAAGGACAACTACGGCCGCTACGTGTTCGACCCTTCGGCCGAGCAGACCACCATCTGGGGCTTCCCGACGGTGGCCACTCCGGTGTTCCCCGAGGGGACCGGCGTGGTGGCCAACTGGCGCATGGCGGCCACCATGTGGCTTCGTGAGGACGTGGTCATCACGGCCACCGACGGCTACACCGACGTCCCCAGCAACACGAACTACTTCTCGGCCGGCCTGGTGGCCATCCTGGCTCAGATCCGTGCGGCCTTCGCCGTCGAGCGTCCGTTCGCCATTTGCGAGATCACGTCCGAATGACCACTGGCACCTTCACGGTGCCGGAGCGCACCTACACCGAGACAGGCTCCGCCGGGCACCGCAGGCTCAAGTACCGCAAAGGCCAGAAGATCTCGTGGGAAGAGGCGGTCGCGGAAGGCTTCACGGAGCGCGACGGCGTGCGTGATGAGGACGTCCAAGTCCGAGTGCCGTTCAACATCTACAGCGAGTCGCAGAACGGCGTCCGTCGGCTCATTCACCGTGCCGGGACCACGATCAGCCTGGCCGAGGCCCGAAACCACGGCATCGGCACCGACACGCCGGCACGGGCCGTTCCTACGGGCGAGATCCCGGATGTCGTGAATTCGGAACTGCTCGCCGGCGACGACCCGAGCGACGAAGCCGAAGGAGAAGACGTGGCTGCTGACGAGGACCCGGATCAGGGCAAGGACGGCGGCGACGAGTCACAGCCCCGGCGGCGTAGCCCGCGGCCCCGTCCCGTCAGAACGGCGGACGTTCCCGCTCCAGAGACCTAAGCCGTGCGGGCGGTCGCCGGACGGCCGATCATCTGGACGTTCGAGCTCGACGACGCTGACGGCAACCCGATCAACGCCGATCCCAGCACCATCGTCCTCGTCGACGTCAATGCGGGTGACGGCACGCCGATCGTCACGGCCGGCCACGCCAACGACGTCGCCACCGTCGGGATCTACACCTATACGATCCCGGCCCAGACCAAGCTCGACACGCTGTTCGTGACCTCAACGGCGACTGTCGGTGGTCTGACCCAGACCTTCACTGACCAGATCCGTGTGATCGGCGCCCGGATCCTCTCGCCGGCAGACATCAGGGCAGACAAGACGCTTGCCAACCTTGGGTCAAGTCCCGAAGGCCTCCGGGTCCTCGCCGAGATCCTCGACAGCGTGGAGGACACCTTTGCCAGCGCTCTCGGATATCCGGCCGTCACCGAGGGGATCCGCTTCAATTTCGATGCCCACCGTGACACCTTCCAGGAGGCCTACGCCTACGGTGACGTCCAGGCCGCCATCTTCACCGGGATTCCCGGGCTCGGTTTTGGCTTCGGCGGCGAACGCCTCATCGTCCCCGGCGTGTCGAAGCCGCAGCAGGTTTATACCCTCTCGATCAACGGCGCCGTCGCCCCGGACGACGTCCTCGCCCAGTTCACGCCGGGCAACGGCTACATCATCTGGTCGGGCGGTCGGTCGTGGCCGTCGGGGAACTACCTGTTCTGGATGTCACACGGGATGCCATTCCTTCCCGGAGATCTCCGCCAAGCAGCGGCGCGCTTCGCCACCTATATCGCCAAGCACACCCCCTCTCTCGGAGGCAACAACTCTCAGATCCCCGAACGTGCGGCGAGTCTCGCCACAGACGGAGCCACCATCGTCTTCGCCCGGGCCGGTCCCGACGCTCCGACCGGGGTTCCCGAGGTGGATTCGGTCCTCTTCCGCTATGCGCTGGAGTCGGTGATCTGACCTCGCTAGCGCGACGACACCATCTCGGCCATGAAGACTGCGCAGCTGCCCGAGGCGGTCACCGTCTCCTACGTCGGTAAGGGCTGGAAGTTCCCAGCCGGTCAGAACACGGCCAAGGACGCCCGGGAAGAGACGGCGCTCGAGATCGCCGCCTGGGCACTGCAGGTCGAGACGAGCGAAACGGCCGAGCCGGCCCCGGCCGCCCCCGCGACGCCTGTCCCTGGCGCCGGTCAGTCCGGACCGCCTGTCAACTCTCCTGCCTCCTCCGACCCGAAAGGCGCCTAACCGATGGCACTCCAGAAGAGGCTTGTCCAATGCGCTCTCGGAGCACAGAGCGCATTGGGCACGGCGGCCGTCCACGGCCTGAACAAGTTCGGTGTCACTGAGGGTTCGGCCGTCAAGGCCGACGTGAACGAGCAGTTCCTCGACACCACCTGGTCGACCCGGCTGGCCGAAGGCTTCGAACGGCTGAGCATCATGCCCGGCGCCGAGTTCGGTTTCGTGGCCACCCGCGAGCTCGTGGGCCAGATGCTCTTCGCCGCTCTGGGCGCCGACGCCGTGACGGGCTCGGGGGCGCCGTACACCCACGTCATCACCGAGGCCGAGCCCCTCACGTACCACACGTTCTTCGGTCGGGACAACGCCGACTACTTCATCGTCCAGGACTGCCTGGTCGACCAGATCGAATTCAGCTTCGAAGGCGTGAGCGCCCTGAAGGGGAAGGCGACGCTCAAGGGCACCACGGTGGCCGACAGCGCCACCCCGTGGACGACCACCGGCAGTGACGAGCGCGTGCAGTCCGGCTACTTCACCATGGCCGGGGGCGCCTTCACCATCGATACCGTGTCGGCCGCCATCACGAAGGGCACGATCACCCTCAAGAACAACCTGAAGCCGATCCAGCCGGCCTTCGATGTGGCCCCGATCGACTACATGCCGGGCCGCCTCGAGCTCGAGTACTCGTTCACCGTCATGCCCAACGACTTCGGCGAATGGCGCAAGGTCGTCTACGGATCCGCCTCGCTCCCGGAGACAACCATGTCGGGCGTTCCCCACTACGGCGCCTTCCACACTCTGTGGAACGCCGGCGCCGACACGCTGACCCTCGACGCACCCCAGGTGCGCACGATGGTGGCCTTCCCGGAGGCCGACGTCGAGGGCGGCCCGGTGGAGCTCGAGGTCACCGGGTCTACGGCCATCGACATCGGTGGCCAGGCCATCACCTGGACGCTGCTCAACGAGACCGCTCTCTACCACTGATGGCTCTCATCTTCACGATGCGCGACGGGAAGACCCTCGTCGACGACCAGGAGTCCGGTGGGTTCGCCGACGAAGTGGCCTTCGAGCGGCAGTTCAAGATGCCCATCGCCGTGGTGCTCGTCCAGGAGACAGCCCTGCGCCGGTGGCAGGTCGCCGTGGAGGCGGCCAAGGCCGTGGGCGCCCCGGAGCCCCAGCGGCCCGAGGAGACCTACATCCGCAGCGAGCACATCGTGTTCTTTTCTTGGTGCCGCTTGCGCCGGGCAGATCCGGCGTCGGTCCCTCCCACCTACGACGCCTTCGTCGAGCAGGTCAAGGATTGGGACAGCGTCGAGGACGATGTGGACTCGGGCACGAAGCAGGACGGCGAGATCGATGCCACGGAAGCCGCTCTCATCGAATCGGGGAGCGGCCTGGACCCTACGGACCAGGATCGGCAACTGACCTCGCTGCCGAGCTCATCCTCTTCGCCGGAGTCGACTGGGACTCGCTCGTAGCTGCACCCGTCGAGGTGCAACGGCGCGTCACCGCCCGCTGGAAGGGCGTCCGAACGGCGATCCTCCGACAGAAGCTGCAGCAGGAGCTGGCACGCCATGGTGGCTGAGTCGGTCGTCCTCTCGGGGTGGAAGGAATTCATCGCCGATACGAAGAGGTACCCGGCGCGGATCCAGCGTCAGGTGCGTATGCCCTTACGCAAGGCGGCGCAGCAGATCGTGAGTCGTGCTGCTCCTCTGGCCACCAACCTTGTCCCTGGCGGCGGACGTGGCGCGGGGACGATGGGTCGCAAGGTCTCGATTCGGGTCACCGGCTTGCGCGTGAAGATCACCTGGCTCGAGCCCCAGGCGGGGGTGATGGAGTTCGGCCAGAACTACCAGCGCCAGTCACGAGGCGGCGGGACGCACACCGTGCACATGCTTCCCGACGACGCCACCCCGCGTTTCGCCTACCGGGCGTGGGAACAGATTGAGCCGACCTTTGGCGCCCAGGTGCTGGATGCCATTGCCGAAGCGGCGGCCGCCACCGGCTATTGGCGGGTCGACTGATGATCGATATTCGTCACGAATCTGGATCCGCGCGCGCGTCACAGCCATGTCGTAAAAGAGACGCCCCGGCGGTGCTCGAACACCCCGGGGCTTGGCCGAACCCTTGTAGGAGATCCGACATGGCGAATGGTGCGCAGGGAACTAGCAGGATGTGCTCGGTGGAGGGATGTGGCAAGGAGCACCGTGCCAGAGGTTATTGTGACCTGCACTACCAACGTTGGAACCGTCATGGCGATCCGGTCGCCGGCGGGCCAGCCCAGCCCCGGCTCGATACGCCTCTGACTTTCGCTGATCCTTCCTCGAGAAGGAAGGGGATTTGCGCAATCGAGGGCTGCGTCATTCGATCGGCCGCCCGAGGTCTCTGCCCGAGGCATTATGCGCGCTGGCGTCGTCACGGGGACCCCAGAGCTCCCATGCGAGAGACCATCCCCGTCCGAGGCGAACTTTGCTCTATCGAGGGGTGTGACGACCGCCGAAAGGCCCGTGGGTGGTGTGAACGTCATTACCAGCGGTGGCGTGCCTACGGGGACCCAACTGGTGGTCACAGAGCCAAACGCCGGCCTCTGGCTGGTGTTGATCTTCCGCACCCGACAGAGGCCGATGCTTACCGCTGGCGTAAGTATCGACTGACACCCGACGAGTACCAGGCAATCGTCGAGGCTCAAAATGGTCTCTGCGCTATCTGCCGGAGAGAAGAGCTCGTGGTGGATCACAGTGAGCGTTCGGGCAATATCCGGGGGCTTCTGTGTAACAACTGCAATTCGGGCAACGGACTCTTCGATCACGACCCAAACCGGCTCCGAGCAGCTGCTGACTATCTAGAGCGGAATCGGTAGCGACCATGGCTCGCCGTCTTACCCTCACACCAATAGTTGACCCCTCAAGAAGTTTGAAGGGCTTCTCTCAAATTACGTCGGGGGCGGCCAAGACCGGCGCGGCCATGTCGGGCATGAGTGTCAAGGGCCGTACCTCCATGACGGCGCTGGGCACGGCCATGAACGCCAGCGGGCTCACGAGCCAGTTCTCGGTCTTGGGCGGTCTTGTCGGCAATTTGTCCGGCGGGTTGGGTCAGATGGGCGACGAGGGCCGGGCCTCCTTCGGCAAGATTGCCGCCGGCACCGGCATCGGTCTGGCTGCACTCGGCGGTGCTGCCGAGATGCTGTCCTCACCGCTCACGGCGGCGCACGCCCAGCTCGACCAGTCGCTGAAGAATGCCGGGCAGAGCGAGGCCCAGTTCGCGCCGCAGATCAAGCGGACCCAGGGGACGATGCAAAACCTGTCGTTCACCTACAGCGATACCGATGCCTCACTGGCCAAACTGGTCCAGGGCCTCGGCTCGGGCAAGAAGGCGCTCGCCGCCGAGGGCCTTGTCGCCGACCTGGCGGCGCGGAATCACACGAACCTCGAGAGCGCCGCCACGCTGGTCGTAAAGGCGTACGCCAAGAGCCCCATGGTCCTCAAGCAGTTCGGGATCAACCTGGCCGACACCACGACCAAAGGGAAGGCGGCCGTCGCCGCCCAGAAGGCTGCGCTCAAGGCTGACGATGCGGAGGGGAAGGCCAAGCAGTCCCTCGCCCAGCTCGAGGCCCGACTCAATGTCTCGGGTTCGACCAAGAGCGTCACGGCCAACAACGCCGTCCTCACGGCCCGCAACGAGCTCGCCCTGGCCGGTCAGCACCTCCAGGACGTCGAGACCAAGCTTCGGTCCGGCACGACCAACTCGGCCACGGCCCAGTCGGAGCTCGCCGCCGCCCAGAACCGGGTGGCTCTGGCCAGCACCAAGTACGACACCGCTCAGTCGAAGGTCAACGTCACCAGTGGTCTGACCGTCTCACAATCCCAGGAGCTCGCCAACGCCCAGCAGAAGGTGGCGGCCACCACGGGCGCCGCCAACCTGACCAACCTGGTGGCGGCGCAGACACACGGAGACCTGTCCAAGGCGCAAATTACAGGTGCGCAGATCCTCGACATGCTCCACAAGAAGACCGAGGGTCTGGCGCTCGCCCAGTCGAAGACGTTCGGCGGTGATCTTCGAAAGTGGAAAGCACAAATCATCGACTTCGGAGCCACCGAGGGCGAGAAGTTCGCCAAGCCACTCATCGCCCTGGGCCCACTCCTGGCCGCCACCGGCATAGCCATCGAGTCGGGATTCTTCGGCAAGATCGGCTCGGGGATGAAGAGCATCGTCACCGGGGCCGGCTCCGCCGTGAAGGCGCTGCTCGGTATCGGCACTGCGGCCGGGAAATCGGTGGCCACCACGACATCGGCCACGAGCAAGGGATCCTCGATCGAGAAGGCGACGACCAAGGCCCCAGCGTCCCCCACGGCCGCCACCGGCTCCGACGCCGCCTTCCAGACCGCGGTAGACGCCCTCCAGGCGGCGGCAGAGACGCTACAGGCCGGCGCCGACAAGCTCACCGTGTCGGCCACCGCCGAAGGAACCTCCGCCGCTGCTCTCGATACCTCGGCCACGAAGCTGTGGGTACCGGCGACGGCACTCGACACCTCGGCCACGGGACTGGATGCGTCCGCTACGGCGCTGGACGGCGCCGCCGGTAAGGTCGGACTCGCTGGAGCCGCCGGAGCGGGTGGGGCCGCAGGAGAAGCGGGCGCGGCCGGGGCGGCTGGAGCCGCAGGAGCGGGTGGGGCGGCAGGAGAAGCGGCGGCGGGATCCGTCATGGGCGCCTCGTTCCTGACCAAGGCGCTCCCGTTCGGGCCTCTCGC
This sequence comes from Acidimicrobiaceae bacterium, assembly GCA_003160635.1. Taxonomy (GTDB): domain Bacteria; phylum Actinomycetota; class Acidimicrobiia; order Acidimicrobiales; family RAAP-2; genus Bog-473. The sequence continues at coordinate 25,618 of PMLV01000164.1, forward strand.
CGGGGTCCTCATCGGCGGCGCCATCCTCGATGGTGTCGGGCACGGTCTTGAGCACGTCTTCCCCAACAAGGCGTCGATCGGCGCCCGCTATGGCAACGCGCTGACGCCCACGGGGTTCGCCCGGGATCTCGGCCAGATCATGGCCAACATGCGGGTCACCCACCAGAAGGACGTCATCGGCGCGGCTGCCACCCGGCTCCCGGGTGTCATCGCTCCGCACGTCGTGGGAGGAAAGGGGCGAGGGGCCTCCCACAGCCATGTTGTCGGCGAGACGTTCCAGGCTGGATCCGCCGCCGCGGCCGTCCACGGCGGTGACCTCGTGGCCATGGAGCGTTTCGCCAAGCAGTTCGGCTTCGAGGCCGCCGCGGGCAAGACCGGAAGCACGGGCCAGCAGGTCGCACAAAACCAGTCGAACCTGCTCGGGGTCGCCATCGCCAAGCTCGTCGCCCGGCCCCACGAGGTCCGTACCCTCGAGCACAAGGCGTCGGCCGACACCGCACTGGCCGCCAAGGACACGAAGAAGGCATCGGGGATGCACGGTGCTGCGGCGAAGAAGCTCGAGGCCACAGCGACCTCGCTCGGCAATGCGGCCGTCTCGATCGACAAGCTGATCCCGACGGTGCAGGCACGGCTGAAGCCACAGTCCACGACTGGGCACCGGGCCCCGGCGCCCACACCCGGTTCGACAGCGGCCCAGCTGGCCTCATTCCTGAAGCAGACGCAGGCGGCCAGCGACACCTCCAAGGCGGCCAAGGACTCGAAGGACGCGACGAAGGACTTCAAGTCCGCCACCACCCTCTACCACTCGGCGTCGGTTTCGACGGGCAGCGCAGCGGAGTACTGGACCATCGTGGCCGGGAAGGAGTCGTCAGCGGCGGTCACCCTGCAGGCAGCGGCGCTGAAGCTGAGTGGCCAGGCAAATGTCCTCGTTCCGCCTGGCACTACGGCCAAGTCCGCTACCGCAACGACCGGGACAGGCGCTCGAGTTCCTCATGCGGCCGCCGGCGCATTGGTGCATGCCTCCTCAGGGGGCACCCTGGTCTTGGTCGGCGAAGGCGGTCAGGACGAGGCGGTACTTCCGCTCCCGTCCGGCGTGGCCGCCGCCCTCCCGGCTATCGGTCGGCTCGCTATCTCGCTCGGCGCCGCCATGGCCCATCCCCTGGCCTCCAGCGGCGCCACGACGGCGGTTCCGCACCTTGCCGCCGGCGGGATTGTGCAGCCGATCCCGGGCGGCACGCTCGTACGCGTCGGAGAAGCAGGCCAACCGGAGCTCGTCGCCCCTCTCAGTCGAGGAACGAACAGCACATCGTCGAGTCGGTCGGTGACCACGACCTCGGCATCCTCGGGAGGTCATCACACACACACAGCCTCGTCCACCTTCACGAATGCCGTCACGAAGCTGACAACGGCGATCTCGACCGTCGCCACTGGCCGCCCGGTACCGGCGGGCCCCCCGGCCGCTGCCGAGGCCCGAGCCGGAGCTCTGCCGGTTTCGTCACCCCAGATGAGGGACCAGAACCATGCCGCCTTCCTGACCGCGGTCACCAAGGTGACGAATGCCGTCACCGACCTGTCGCACACGACCAACCGCAGTACGGCGACCACCGGCCGATCGTCGTCGTTGACGAACGTTCTCGCTCTCCTCGCCTCGGGACGGCCGGGTGCGGCCGGGGCCGCCGGCCTGGCAACCGCCGCCTCTGGTCATCCCGGCACCCCCGGCGTCCCTGGGCCCACGCGGGTCGCCTACGTCACTCCAGCCGCCGCCACGGTTCCTGCTGTCCCTGGTGGCGTGCTCGTGGGTGCCGGCGCGGTGGCCAGTCGGGCCCAAGCTCCGTTGCCACCGGTGTCAGAGAGCGGCAGCGGTGCTGGCCGTCCGGGTGCGGCGGCAGCTCATGTCCATTATCACGAGCAGCTCTCGATCGGAACCATGACCGTCAAAGCAGCCAACCTCGACGACCTGAAGCGGCAGCTGAAGGCGGAGGCGCAACGGGCCAACTTCAGCGGCGCCGGCTCGCCTGGTGGGAGCGAGCTGTGACCACCGGGTCGGTCGTCATCCACCGGGACGAGCTCGTCCTGGCCTCGCTTCCGATCGACGGCTCGACGATCTTCACCGCTCACGGCAGCTGCACCATGAAGGTCGACGACGAGGGGATCCTCGACGCCACCCCCACCTACGACGTCGACGAGGTCTCCTCCCCGTTCGTCGAGGGATCGCAGGTGACGAACGCCATCCGCGGCATGGTCGAGCAGACCATCAAGATCCAGGTCCGGGCCGAGAGCCACCTCGAGCTCCAGGAGGGTATCGGCCTCCTCCTCGCTGCCGCTCAGCAGTCCTCCTTCATCGTCGACCTGATCCTCGACGGTGTCTTCTGGTCGTGGTCGTCCCGCCGCAAGGGCTACTCGATGAGCTTCAACCGCCAGACCGTGTTCACCCGGATCGCCGTCGTCCCCATCGTTTTCGACCGATACCCGACCGCCCTCAGTGGTCCCTACTGATGGGACGCCTCTCGCCGTCGGTCGCGCATCCGGTAGTAGGTCTCCCGCCTGCAGGTTTTACACTTTTGGTAGGACCGACCGTCTTTCCATGCGACGCCGTCGAATCGATGCCCGTTCTTGCACTGGGAGTTGTATTTTCCGGCACGCCGTTCATTCTCAAAAGGCGTCACGGCCTCGAGATGGTCAGGTCTAACGCAGTCTCGGTTCCGGCAGAGGTGGTCGACCTCATATCCCTCAGGAATGGGCCCGACAAACATTTCGTGCGAAGCCCGATGGGCATAGTCGACCCGTCGACGAAACCAGAACTCTCCATAACCGGCTCCGGTGTGAGCTCCGGTCCATTCCCAGCATGTGCTGGTGATTCGAATCTTTACGACGAATCGATCCAAAGTCGAACCGGGCGGCATCAGGCCCACTCTACAAAGGAGCTGTAATGGGTTTCTTCTCCGACGCCACCGTCGATGCACTGCTCGATCTCATGTTCGGATCGGGCCATGCGTCAGGGTTCCCCTCGAGCTACGACGTCGCCCTGTCGACGACGCAGCCGACCGACAACGGATCGAACGTCACCGAGCCTGCCGACACCTATGTGCGCCAGGCCGTCACCAATAACACCACGAACTTCCCGGCTGCTTCGGCACGCCAGAAGTCGAATGGGACGGCCATCGCCTTCCCGCAGCCCATGGGGGCCTGGGGTGTCGTCGGGTACTTCGCCATCTACGACCACGGTACGTCGACGTTCCGGGGATGGGGTGCTCTCGGCGTAGCGCTCAACATCACCGGCTCCAGCCTGCCGCCCACCTTCGCTCCGGGTCAGCTCGTCATCACCGCTCCGGGCTGACCGTCCGGTGGCATCTGTCCTCGTCGTCGGGGGAAACGACCGGTTCGTTATAGGTTCGATCATGCGGTCGCCCGACCTGGGCGCCACCTGGTCGGAGGTGACCGGGACGCCACTCGACGGCGGGGCCGTCAATCAGATCGGGTGCAACCCGACCACCGAGACCCTCATCGCCGTCGGCAGCGGCTACAGCGGCGGCCCGGTCGCCATGCGTTCGACCGACGGGGCCGCGACGTGGGATCTCCTCATCACGCCGGCGGACAACGGCTCGCTCAACTTCATCGTCTTCGACGGGGTCGGGACATGGCTGGGGGGGGGCGTCGACTCGAGCAACAACCCGATCCTCATCACCTCCACCGACGACGGCAACACGTGGACAACGGCAGGGACGACTGGGCTGGACGGGAACTACACCGCGGCGACTGACGGCGCCGGGACATGGGTCGTCGCTGGGGTCTCGTCCATCTCGGCACTGTGCATGGCCACCTCCACAGATCTGGCCACATGGACGGCCACGCCGGCGGACCCAGCGCAGGGTGTCTACAGCTCCCTGTGGGATGCCGCGAACAGCCAGTGGCTCTTCGGGACCGCCAACAGCGCCGGGACGATCTGGACCACGCCCGACCTGACCACGTTCACAGTCCGCACGACGCCATGGGACGCCCACGGGACGACAAACAGCCTGCACACGGACGGGTCGCGGCTTGTCGCCTGCAACGAGAACCCGAGCTTCGGAGGCGGCGGGGATAAGGACATAGCCGTCTCGACCAACGCCGGCGTCACCTGGAGTGACTCGGCCAATCCGTTCGACTCCCATACCGCCTTCGGAGTCCACGCCGTCTTTTTTGACTCGGATGCCTCGGCGTGGTTCGCCGGGACGACCGTCCCCACCTCCGGGGATGATGTGCTCATCAAGTCGGCCGCCGCCGTCACGGGGACGTGGTCGACCGTCTCGACTCCCTTCGTCGGTGGCGGCATCCAGTGCTTCCAATCCTGTCCCGTGAGCACGACTCCTCTGGGTGGGAGCACCGACGTCGACCTCGTGATCTCGGGAGCTTTCTACGCCCTCACCGGCCACATCGAAATCGAGCTCGAGATGGGGGCCGAGAGCCGCACGCCGTCGTCGCTCTCGAGTTGGAACGCCGACACGAGCCAGCAATTCCAGATCAACGTCATGCTTACCGGGACTCTCAGCGCGCCGCCCCATGTCGTGCCCCCTCCACCACCGACCTACGGCCCGGCGGCCGACATAGTCGTCAACCTCACCCGTGTCAGCGCCATTTACCCTCCACCGTCTCTCGATGCCCTCTCCCGGCCCGTCGGTTGGGGACCCACCTCAACGATTACCGAGGACTGGGGTCGATACCAGATCGTCTTCAACGGCGTCGACGTCACGTTCTTCCGAGGGAAGGCAACGGTGATGGGGACGATGACGTGGAACGAGCCCTTCGCCGACGACACCGTCGACTTTCTGTTCGGCCAGATCACCCCTTGGGACGTCCCCGGTACCGGTGATCTCTGGTGGCTCGTGAATGGCGTCCCCATCGAGGTGTTCCACGTGTTGCCCGATGGCACGGTGGACTATGCCAACCCGATGTTCGAAGGTCGCTACATGACCGAGGAGGACACGTCCAAGGATCGCTCGCACACCAGCGGCTCGGGAGGTGCCCAAGGGACCGAGGACTCCAACTACTACCTGACGGCGCACTGCCTGGGGGCCATCTACGCGTGCGACGTTCAAATCCGCACTCCCATGTTCGTCCTCTCGGTGGTGCCGGACCCCACAAACCCCGGCAGCCTGAAGGCGGGACCCGATGACATCGGACAGCGCATCGCCGGCGAGCTGAACGAGAGGGCTCTACAACGGCTGACCCAGCTCGCCATCTGCCAGCCCGTGAATACGGGGGTCTTTGTCAGCGACCTCGGCTCAGGCACGCAGCTCATCAACGGCTACATCCAGGACCAGTTGGCACAGGGAGCCGTTGCCCCGGTCCCCACCCCGGGCTTCAACGTGGTGGGCATCGCCGTCCGCCCGGACGATGGGGGATACCTGTTGGCCGCGTCGGACTCCTCCGTGCTCACCTTCGGCAAGCGCACGTTCTTCGGCGGCAGTGAGCTCGGGTTCCCGCTCGTCGCTGCCTTCTCAGGCATCGCCTTCACCCCGAGCGGCCTGGGCTACACCATCTGCGCTGAGGACGGCGGAATCTTCAACTTCGGCGACTCGCCGTTCTACGGGTCAGGGTCGGGAATCGTCAGCAGCACAGTCGTCGACATCGCCGTCCGCCCGCAGGGAGACGGCTACTGGATCGTGGACGATGCGGGTCACGTCTACAGCTTCGGGCCCGGCGCCGTCTACCACGGCAACGCCACGCCCTCGAGCGATGTGGTGGGTATCGCGGCGACCCCGACTGGCGGCGGCTACTGGATCGTCGACTCCACCGGGCACGTGTTCGCCATGGGTGACGCCGTCTATCACGGCGGCGCGTCGGCTTCTGACATCGTCTCCATCTGCAGCGCCGGCATCGACGTGAACGCGTATTACATCGCCGGAGCGGACGGAGGCGTGTTCTCGCTGGGGGGAGCCACCTTCCACGGCAACGTCGTCGGCGCCGGCCTCGCCGCTCCCATCGTGGATATGAAGGCCACGGCGGGTGGCCTCGGCTACTTCCTGGCTGGGGAGGACGGCGGCGTCTTCGCACTCGGTGACGCCGTGTTCCAAGGCTCCGTGCCGGGAGCCGACGGTGAATGGGAAGCCTGGACGCTGATGAAGAATCCCGGTCGCGTGCCCGTCATCAGACCCAAGAATCGCTGGACCCAGCACGCCACCATCCGGGCCGGGCAGCCTGGGGTCATCCTGAGCACCCTGATGCTCGATCCCACGACCTCGCGCAACGTCATCTACGGCGAGGGGACCGACACCAATAACCACGCCTGGCGAAATTCCAAATACCCGAACCTCCGACCCACGGCACCGCCCGTCTTTTCGGTCACGCTGACCCTGGGTCTCGTCAACCCGCAGGTCGGGGTCTGGCAGAGCGCCATGCACGATGCCGGCTGGGCCATCAGTACCAACAACGGGAACCTATTCGACGGTAGCTGCCAGGTTGTCTGCCGCAACTTCCAGATAACAAACGGCCTCCTCGTCACGGGCACCGTCAATGCCCAGACATGGGCGGCCACCTTCCTGACCGGCCTCAACTCGGGCGACCTGACCGGTGCATACATCGCGCCGCTGGCCGAGGACCCCCGAGTCGACCCGTGGCTTTACGACGCCTACGGCGCTCGGATCGGGCCCAACCCGCTCTTCGACCCCACCATCATTCGCACCGAGGGGTGGGAGACGTTCGGTACGGGGGTCGACCGCGACACCGCCATTATCAGTGCCAAGGCCGAGCTCATGCGTGACTACCCGCCCGCCTACCTCGGACAGATCACGCTCACGGCCGACCCGAACGAGATGTCGCGCTACGACCTCAGGGCGGGGATGAACCTCATGCTCGAGGGTTTCCGGGGGCGTGACGTCTTCCTCCATATCGCCCAGTCCCAGATCCAGTGGAACGTTGCCGGCCGCCCGGTCATGCTCACCGTCGACGAGCATGCCCAGGACCTCATCACCCTTGCCGCCAAGCGCACGGCTGACCGTTCCACCACCGACCCCGTCCGACGCGTGCGCCACAACCGGCGGGCTTCAAGGATCATCCCAGACAAGGTGGCATCCTGGGACTTCGAAGCGGGCGGCGGGATCATCCCGTTGTTCGTCATCTCTCCCGGGCTGTGGTTCGTGGTCCGGATCCCTGCGGCCACGGCGGGGACGGTGGTCGAGATCGACGTGGCCACGTTGCCGGCGAACATCTACTCGCTGGGGATCTTCTCGCAGCCGGTTACGCCGGCGGCCCTCAGTGCCGTGCTCCCGAACCCGCTCATGGACCCGGGCGACGGGACCTCGGCGTGGGACAACAACCCGGCCGTCGACGCCCTGGGCCTCGTCATCGGCTGGGGGCAGGCCGGGGATGCGGCCGGCTACTCGCCGTATCAGCAGAGCGATTCGCCCGGTGGCTCGGCGGCGCCGGTGACCGGACGCCTGACCGATCAGGGATCCTGGCAGTTTCAGTCGCTCGTCCCTCCGTGGCTCTGGGTAGCCATGTGGTCGCCCTTCTCGAGCTTCGTTGCCGGGCGCGTCTTCCCGGCGCCGATCGACCAATGAGCAAGAACACCTGGTGCGCAGCTGGAGGCACGCCGCAGTACTCGACCGACCTCGGGCTCACATGGCATATGGCCGCCCGCAACCCCATCGGGAGAGGATCTCCCCACGGCGAGTTCATACCGGACTGTGCCTATGGCGAGGGACAGTTCATCATGGTGGGGACGAGCAACGACTTCGGGGGCTTCTTGGGCAACCGGACCATGATGGGATCTAGTGACGCCAGTCACTACGAGATCATTCACAACCCCGCCGATGGCGGATTCCTGAACCACATTGCATTCGGTGGGGGTCGCTGGGTGGCAGGACAGGGACAGGCGGCCCCGCCGCTGTTCATCACAGCCCCGGCTGACGGGCGGGGATGGACCGTCCCAGACGTGTCTGCTCTCGTCGCCATGAACGGCGGCTCGACCCACCTGTTTCCATTGGCACTCGAATATCTCAATGGCCAGTTCGTGGCCTCGGTGACGAACGGGGGCAGTCAATGGCTGGGGACCTCGCCCGACGGCGAGCACTGGACCTGGCACGCCATGAGCTCGACGGGCATGGGCTCCTTCGGCCCCAGTGACATAGGTGGCCACCAGATCACCTACATGGGTGGCAGATACGTCTTTTGCCTGGCCCTCGGACCCGCGTATACCCCGGCCGGAACCTCGCCTCCCACACTGTCGGGAATCGCCTGGGCGACGTCACTCCTCGGCCCATGGACCATCACCAACGGATTTATCCACCCACTGGGCAATGAGGTCCTGGCGCCGGGGCCATTCGGGCTCCTCCAGGCCACAGCGAGCAGCATCGCCAACAATGGGTCGGTCATCGTGGCGGGCGGCACCGACTACGAAGCGGTGATGGGCATCGCCCCCGGGATCAACATCTCGACCGACGGTGGTGCTACCTGGTCCATTGCGACGACCGCCCCCAACTCCATCACATTCGGACCCGCCGAGACACTGACATGGGACCCGATTGCCGGCCTCTTTGTGCTCATCACCAGCGGCGACCATGTGTTCACTTCTCCCGACGGTGAGACCTGGACGCACATCGCCACCGGGGTCTTCGGAACAGGATTTTGCACGGGCCTCGGGACCCCGCCGCGCGCAGGGACTCCACTGCGCCAGCGCCAGCGCAACGACGGCCTGACGGGAGGCCCGACTCGAGTCAACGCCGGGCAGAACCGACCCACCAGCCAGCAGCGATCGCTCCGGGTGGGCGGCGGCGTTCCGAACACCTACGCCATGTCGCCCCAGCGGTGTGTTCATCGTCGTCGAAGCAAGCTCTGGGTACCGACCTGAGGCGCTAGCCCGACCCGACAATCCTGGCCGTGGCCATCGCCCCCGAGCAGTTCCAGGACCTGAAGGTCGTCCAGGGCCTTTCCTCCACGGTCTCGCTGAAGCTGCCGGCGGATCCGACGGACTGGAAGATCAGCCTCGAGGTGCGCGACCGCCCGGGCGGTCTCGTCTACGCCGACCTCTCGTTGGAGAACGGCCTCGAGCTCGACGTCGCCAAGCGGGTGCTGAAGGCCATGTTCACCTCCGACCAGACGGCCCGATTCGCCCGGGTCTCGGTGTGGACCCTCCTCGTCACCGCACCCGACGCCGCACCCGAGCGCCTCTTCTACGGCCATGTCTACGTGCGGTCGTAGGGCGGCTCGCTAGCACCCTCACATGCTCTTGCCCGAGATCGACAGACCGTCAAGGAGGGTTTCGTGACCGTCACGTTGAGCGGCACCTATACGCATGACAACGGCCAGAGCCCAGCGTCCGGGACGGTCGTTATCACGCCTTTCGGCGAGAGCCCGACCACCTACACCCTGGACGAGACCGGGGCCTTCTCGACCACGATGGACCAGACCAAGGCCCATGTCGTCGAGACGATCAACGGGGTGGTCCTGGCCTCAGACATCAATGCCGTGGCCGGGCAGACGGTGAGCCTGTCGAAGAACGTCGGGGGGGCGTCGGGCAATACAAACCCGATCAAGATCGGCGGTGTCACCCTCACCACCGGCACCGGTGTCCCGGCCATCGCCGGCGTCCTGGGTGACCGGTTCTGGCGCACCGACGGCGCAGCTGGGACCTCGGACTACGTCTGCACCACCGCTGGTGTCGCCGGATCCGCCGTCTGGACGGCGATCACCTGATGGGCGTCCCCACCCCAACGCCCGGCTTCGAGACTGGCGTTCCCCCCGGCGGCACGACCAGCCAGGTGCTCAAGAAGAACTCGGGCGCCGACGGCGACACCGGCTGGGGGACACCCGTCAGTGGCCTGACCGTCCCGCAGTCCCACGAGGGTGCCACCGGCGCTCCGGCCGCGGCCGTGTCGGACTCGGTGGTCACGACCGCCTCCACGAGCACCACACCGTTCGGCTATTCGCAGGCGCAGGCGGACGACATCGTCGCGGAGCTCAATGCGGCAACGGCCGACATCGCCACTCTGGTGACGGAGCTCGGCACTCTCACCACGGCGCACAACGCCCTGCTGACGGCGCTCCACACCGCCGGCATCCTGAGCTAAGAGGGAGCGAACAGATGCTTCTCGAGATCGGCAACCCGGCTCCCGCCATCCGGGTGGGCGGCAGTCTCGTCGCCATCCACGACGGCGCCCCGGCCGTGACGTACGTCACGATCCCGGAGGCCGACGAGGACGGACTCGGCGGGTACACGCTCGAGCCCGGTCTGGACGTGAACGAGCTCGCCCGCCACATCCTGACGGCGCCGGACGGCATCACGCACCTGCCTGATCACGAGGCCATCCTGGTCGTCGCCCACCAGCTTGGGCTCTGGGGTCACCACTCGCTCGGCCGTCCGTCGTGGATCGAGGCATCGGCCCCCGACCAGACGCGTCAGGCCGAGATGGAACGGCTCGTCTCGGAGTTCTTCGGCTGTCCGATCGGTGCGCCGGCCAATCTCGAGGACACCCACTGGACACGGTCCGGAATGCCCGGTGCACACCCGGACCTCGGCGGCGGGATCACGGCCCTCCTCACGAACATCGGTCGTGACTTCTTCTCCATCAACATGGGAGGCGCACCTGCTTTCCTTGGAGCGACGGGAACCGCGACCGCAACCACGTCGACATCGCTCACCGGTGGCACTGAGACTGGTGTCTCGCACGCCTCGAACGACTGCGTCGGGCAGGTCGTCATCGCTTGGGCGTCCGGCGCGTACGGCCTGGTCACTGGAAACACCTCAGGTACGACTCCCGTCTACACGGTCGACCGCTGGTATGTGCCGGCGACCCCCGGGGGCTCCGCTGCCTCCACACCCTCGAGCACGACCGGCTACACCGTCATTGGTGGCGGCCTACCCGGCATCTTCATGGGCCTCACGGCCACGGCCACTTCGCCGACGGGGACTGACACAACCTTGGCCGGTGAGATCACGACTGCCGGCGGCGGCCTGATCCGCAAGATCTGCCCCATGGCGCACACCGCCGGAGCGCAGACCTACACGGCTACGCCGGTATTCACGGCGAATGGCACGGACTCGCTGCCGGTGACCGTCGCCAAGATGGGACTGTCGGCGTCGCTGCTCTCCGGGACGAAGAACTTCTTCCAGACGTTGCTCTCCGCCACGGCGACTTTGTCGGCTTCTGGGGACCAACTGACAACGACCGAAACGGTGACCACGAGCTAGGGGTGAATCGCCGATGAAGGTCCTGCGACCCGAACCGGTCGAAGATCCGCACGCGTACTGGAAACTGATTGCCGACGCCTGGGCTGTTGGCGAGCCCTTCGTCATCATCGAGGCAGATGTCACCGAAGCGTCCGGCACCATCGAACGCTTCAAGAGCTGCCCGGGTCCCTGGTGTTTCAACAGCTATCCGGTGCCGAAGAATGCCCACGTCTATGAGCCGGTCGACGCCGCCTGCCGGCATGAGTCCTTCGGCACCCCCGCCGACCAGGTAATGCCCGAGCTCGGCACCGGAGAAGACAACGGGGTCATCGAGGCCTCGGTCATCTGCCGACGGCTCGAGCACGACCACCCGAGTGCGGGACCCCGGGCACTCGATCACCCATTCGAGGCCGTCGATCCCTCGTGCTTCCACTGCGGCAAACCCGAGCACGCTCCTGTGATCGCGGTCCAGATCGCCGATCTTGGCGGCGCGGCCCTGGGCTGTAGCCGGTTCCGTCCGGCCGATCTCCCGGCCATCTTCGAGCACGAGATGCTCTCAGGCCCGACGCACTGGGCCAATCTCGACGTGCACATCACCACCGTTCTCCGGGAAGCCGGGGTTCACCCGCACCGGCACATGCCGAACGCGGAGCACTGAGATGGCAGAGCGTCTCTCCAAGATGATGAACATCCCGCAGTCGGCGTACGCGACGACGACACCGCCGGCGAAGGTGGCCACGGGAACCGCTCGAAAGACCATGCTCCAGATCCAGGCCAACCCGGCCGGGCCCCCGCTCCGTATCGTGGACTGGTTCGCATGGTTCGACGCTTCTGCGCTCGCGGTCCCCGGCCTCGTCGAGCTCGTCGACACGGGCAATCAGGGCGCCTCTGGTTCCAACTGGACGGCGGCCAAGATGCCGCAGTCGACTGTCGGCACGGCCATCACATCCGGCGCTACCACGACGCTCGTCCTCAACTCGGGCGGTGGCGCTGCATTCCCGGCGAGCCAGGACTTCTCCATTCTTGCCGCTCCGATCCTGACGACGGCCGGGCTGGCCACGTCGCTGACGGGAGCACGGGAGAAGATGCTCGTCACGACCCGCTCCACCGACACGCTGACGGTGGTCCGGAACATCGACGCCGCCGGCGCCCAGGCGGCTATCCCTATCGGCTCCCCGGTTTGGGGTCTCGACGGTCAGTTCGAGCAAGACATCATTTGCTCCAACTCCGCTGCCTCCTGGCCGCCGTCTTCCGTGATCGCTGCCAACTGCGGCTTCAACAACGGATCAGGGGCCAACGGTACCGACTTCGGTTCGATCACCCGCAGCCGCTTCCTAGAGACGGCCATGATCGAGCCCATCGGAGGACTCGGCCCGATCCAGCTTCCGCTCTCACGTGAGCACGAGCTCGCCCCGGGCGACTTCCTCCGCATCGTGATGACCTTCGCCGCCGGCGTCAATGCCCTGTGCGGCCTGACCTGGGCCGAGTAGGAGATCATCATGCGCACGGTCAACTACACGATCACCTGCGACGTCGACAAGACGACGACTGCCATGGTCACGGTCGCTTCCCCTGTCCCATTGGAGGAGGTCCCACTGCCGTCCGACTGGCTGAACCTGAAGGGCCAGCTGTTCGGGGCACAGGACAAGTTCAACGACAACGACGTCGATGTCTGCCCGGCGTGTCTCGCGCAGTTGTCGGGTCTCCCTGCCCAATGGCAAGCCATCATCCCGGCGGTGCCGACGTGACGAGCGCGAGGGACGTACTTGTCGGGGTGAGGTAGGTGGCAGTCGCTTTGCGAGGTGCATTGCAAACGGCCACATCGACGGCCGAGCCATCATCCCTGGCCATCAACACACCGTCGGGATTCGCCACCGGGGACGTAGCCGTCATCTGCGTGGTTGGCTCCTCAGGTTGGACCGGGGCAGTATCAGCCACGGGCTTGACGGCGGTGACCCTCTCCACCCCAGCCGCGGCGATGTTCACCCAGATTCTCTACGGAACTGCCGGGGCGAGCCCACCTGCCAGTTACACGGTGAATGTCGCTGGGCCCGTTTTTAATATCGCCATGACCCTGGGGGCGTTTTCGGGTGCTGCTGGTGGAGCCAGCACATGGGACCCGAATGCTCCCGCTGTGTCGGGTCCTGCGGCTGCCAGTGGCCTCGGGGGGGCGATTTCTATCGCCGGTTTCGAGAACTCCAGTTCACAGGCCACACTGGTCAACGGTGACATGATGTTATGGCTGGTGGGAGGTCGCGTGAATTCCCCTACGGCCACGACGATCCCGTCTGGGTTCACTGGGATAACTGCCATAGCCGGAGCCGGGGGAGTGGTGTCCACTTTCGCCTACCAACTCCAGGCATCAGCAGGGATTGGGGGCACCCAGACGGGAACAGCCAACGGCTCGGTCTTCGATTGGACGTGCCAACTAGCTGCTCTCACCGCCGCAAGCGCTGCCCCCTCGTACGCCCCCCCCCTAGACGCTCCAACGTTGCGGTGCACCGAGCTTCGACGTACTTCTCGCGGGTGCCGTGGAAAGAAAAGGGACGTTTGCTCGTCCCCGGCTTCAGCGACAAGCGTCTCGTCGTGGTCGGAGGGTAAGCGATGCTCTGGTGGATCGCAGTCGCAATTGGTGTCGTTGTGGCGATAGCGGTCGTCAATGTACAGAGCGCCAACGCGGCGGTTACATCCATCTCCTACGCCATGTCGAACAATGGCAACAGCGTCGTCCTCATCTGCTTGTCGACCTCGGCCGGGGTGAGCGCCGTCTCGGGCTTGAGCGGAACCTGGACGCACGTCAAAGCTGAAGCGCAATCGACATTTCAGGCGACCGATATCTGGCTTGGCGCCGCGTGCACGGGTTCTGGCAATATCACGCTCACGACGGGAGGTTCGACCGCTTACAAGCTTCTTGAGACAAGCGGAATGGTGACCGGAGCGGCCGATGCGACGGCCGGAGCACCGGCCGCGGGCCCAGGAACCCTAAACGCCACCATCACCACGCTCACCGCCAACGACCTAATCGTCGTCGGTGACTCAGGGCAGAACGACATGACGACTCCTCCTGCCAGCCCGTGGACATCTGGGATTCTCAACAACGGAACGTCTGCCGCCGCTGCCGGTTGGGCGTACCAAATCGTCACTTCAGCGACGACATATACGGCAACGTTTAGCGGACAAACAGGGTTCAATCGCTGGGCCGCTGCCGCCTTCGCTCCCGCTGCTGCCCCCCCCTCCTACATCCCCCAGCCCCGCCGCTCCACCACCGCCCTCCACCGCGCTGCTTCCTACTTCTCTGACGTCTCGTGGCAAGAACGCAAGTCCGGTCTGTCGGTTCCGGGATTCGCTGACCGTCTCGTCATAGCGGGAGCCTGACGTGGCCCGACCGGGGCGTGGTCACGTTCTCCAACGTCACCATCGCCGGCTTTTCAATCCGGCATGGCTGGCCAAATACTCCAACGCGAACAGCTACAGCTCGTGGACGACGCTGGGCACGGCGACCAGCTGGGACTGCATCGTGTCCGGGTTCCGTGCGAGCCAGCTCCTGGTCTGCTGGGTCTTTGTAAGCAAGTCGGTCAACAGCGACCCGAGCATCCAGGTCCCGACCGACGACGTCGGCGGCACCTGGCACCAGATCGGCACCGAGCAGCCCCTTGGTGGGACATCGGACGATTGGGTGGCAGCCTTCTACAAGATCGCCAGCGGCACCGAAGGGGACGTTTTTGTCTCGTGGTCAGGTGCGGCGAGCGCCTACATGGAAGTCGACGAGTGGAGGGGATTTCTTGGCACCCCCACGCTCGATGCCACCGGACAGGGCAACGCCGCTCCGGGTACGAGCAATGCCGTCTCCGGGGCCGGCGACCTGGTGGACAACAACGAACTGGCCGTGGCTCTTCTCGGTACCGGTGGGACGACGGGTGGAATATCGGTAGGTCTGGGCACAGCGTTCGAGATGACGCCCAGCACGGACTATCCCTTCACCATCACTAACCCGAACAACGCTGCCACGACCCAGATCGCGATGAATGTCGGGTGGGGCACCGTTCCAACCAAGGTGGTCACGGGGGGATCCGAGTGGGCGTTTTTGTGGGCCACGACACGCCGGTCGGCCATCATTGGAGCCACCTTCCAGGACGTTGTAGGGGGGAACGTCTTTCCGACACGTACGGCGGCCGACAACGCGCTGGCCACCGATGCAGCCAGCCGTTCGCTCGCGTTCGCCAGAATCGCCACTGATAACGCCGCGGCCACCGATGCGGCCCTCCGGGTCCTGGCCACATCCCGCGCCGCTTCCGACAATGCCGTCGCCACCGACGTCGCCAGTCGCTCCATGGTGCTCAGCCGCACGACCTCGGACTCGGCCGCTGCATCCGACTCAGCTTCCCGCTCGGTGGTCCAAGCCAGAACGGCATCGGACAACGCGGTGGCCTCGGACACTGCCTCCCGGGCTCTCGCCCTGGCTCGCACGGGTTCGGACAATGCCGTCGCCACCGACGTCGCCACGCGAGGGTCGTTGGCCTTCACGCGTTCGAGCTCCGACGACGCCCTGGCATCGGACTCCGCCTCTCGAGCTCTCGCCGATTCCAGGACGGCCAGTGACAACGCCGTGGCCACGGACGTCGCCAGCCAGACCCATCCTTTCTCGAGGACGGCCGGCGACAATGCCGTCGCCACCGACGTCGCCGTTCGGTCAGCCCTGGCCTTTGCCCGCACCTCGGCCGACAACGCTGTAGCCACGGACGTCGCTTCTCGGGGGCTGGTCCTGTCCAGGACGGCGACCGACAATGCGGTCGCCACGGACAGCACCTCCCGTCATCTCGTCCTGGCCCGCACTGGCGCTGACAACGCACTGGCGTCGGACTCTGCAAGCCGAGTCCTTGTCTTCGCCCGTACCGCTTCCGACAATGCGGTGGCTACGGACACCGCCAGCGGTGCTCACACCCTCACGCGCACGAGCTCCGACAATGCCGTGGCCACCGACTCGGCCTCGCGACTTCTCGTCGTGGCCCGCACGGGCTCTGACAGCGCACTGGCCACAGACTCTGCCAGCCGAGCCTTGGTCTTCGCCCGTTCGTCTGCCGACAACGCCGTGGCCACCGACTCGGCTCCTCGCTCCCTGGCTCTGCACCGCACCGCTTCCGACAATGCGGTGGCGACAGATTCGGCGCCGAGGGCCCTGGTCCTGGCTCGCACGGCCGCCGACAGTGCCGTGGCCACCGATTCGGCAACCGGCGGTCATTCCTTCAACGTGACCTCCGCCGACAACGCGCTGGCGTCGGACTCCGCCTCTCGCAGCCTCGTCCTGCACCGCACCGCGGCGGATTCGGCCAGCGCTGCCGACGCCGTGACCAGGGTCCTCGTCCTGGCCCGGTCGGCGGCGGACACTGCCTCCGCCTCGGACTCCGCCTCACGCGCCCTCGCTTTCTCGAGGACGGCGGCCGACAACGCGCTGGCCACCGATGCAGCGGTTCGAAGCGCTCTCGGTCTCAGCCGGTCGTCGGCCGACAATGCCGCTGCGACCGACGCCGCCTCATCCGGTCATTCCTTCCATCTCACGGCCGCCGACAACTGCGCAACCACCGACACGAACTCGCGGGGACTCGTCTTTGCTCGCACAGCCTCGGACTCGGCGGTCGCCACCGACTCGGCCAGCCCGGGCCATCACATCAGCCGTACGGCGGCAGACAACGCCCTGGCTTCCGATGCCGCCAACCGGACACTCTCGCTTCATCGAGGAACCACCGACACCGCCGTGGCCCAGGACGGCCACGTCGTGCTCAGCAGGTCGGCCGCCGACAACTGTCATGCCACCGATGTCGTCTTCGCCACCTTCACGAGCTCTCACAGGGGCTGCACCGCCTCGGGTGTCTACGCCCTGGCCTCCACCTCCAGCGGTGTCTCCGCGCTCGCGTCACTGAATAGTGGGGTCCTGGCGTGCTGAGGGGAGGTACCCGTGCCTATTGGTGATGGCGAGACCTTTACGGCGGGAGAGATCCTGCACTGGTACACGACCTTCCTCTCAGAGCCGGGCGCCTCGCCTGCCGATCCCCCCGAAGTGATCTTCGCCTACCAGGTCGACGCCGGAGCATGGATCGAGCTCGAGTACGGCGAGGACATCTCGGTCGTCCGCGACGGCCTTGGCCAATACCACGTCGACATCGACTCGACCGGCTGGGCATCCCCTGGTGAGACGGTGAGGGTGGTCCCTGAATGGGCGAGCCGTGGAGCTCCGCAGGCCATCGACCCGCCCTGGGGCATCTTCGTAGAAGGTCCCTCGTACGCTCCTGCCTTCTGACCTGCGCTAGCGCACGGCCACGCTGCGCACCGTGGACAGCGCCTCCGTCTCCGTGCTCGTGACTCCGACGCAACTGTCGTCGACCAAGGCGGCGAACCAGTCGGCCTCGAGGATCTGGGTCTACAACTCCGGGGCACACCCGATCGGCCTCGGTGGGCCGGACTGCGTCTTCGCCACCTCCCCACCGGTGGCGGCCGCCGCCTGGTCACCGGAGATCTTCCTCGAGGAAGGCGAAGACCTCTTCGGTATCTGCGGCTCCGGGGCGCTGTCCACGGCTCTCGTCCTTCAGTCCAGCACGCCGAACGCCTGACCGGCCATGCAGGCCGTCGACTCAGCCAGCCCGATCGCTGCCGGTGCCGCCAAAGCGGCCGGCTACGTGGCCGTCGCCCGTTACCTGTCCCAGACGCCGGCCAAGAACATCACCCGGCCCGAGCTCGGCGCCGCTCTCCATGCCGGGCTGTCGGTCATCCTCGTCTATGAGGACGGCGCCTCCGACGTCAACGGCGGCGTTGCCAGCGGACAGGCCCACGGGAAGGTTGCACGCCAGCTACTCGACGGCCTGGGCCTCCCTGAAGACACCCCGGTCGTCTACGTGGCCGTTGACGAGGATCTCTCCCCGCAGCTGTATCCCGTCGCCCTCCAGCACCTGCAGACATTCGGTCAGGTCGCCCGCTGCCGGGTGGGCGTCTACGGCCCGGGCCCGCTCATCGCCTACTGCCAGCAGCGCGACATCCTCTTCGGCTGGGAGACGGGGGCGAGCTCGTGGAATGAGGGCGTCCACGTCGGTCAGATCGCCCAGCGAGTCGAGCAGGTCGACGTCGGAGGAATCACCTGCGACGTCGACGACCTCCTGGCCCTCGACTACGGCCAGTGGCCGCGACCGTCATCCCCTGTCCCGCCCGCCACAGCCGACATCTTCCAGACGGAGGCCCTCGCCATGCTCGCTACCAACGATCAGATTGCTTTCAACTGCCAGGTACGTCAGTGGTGGTACGAGCTGCGCACGGACACTCTCCCGGCCCATCTGCAGGACGAACTCTGGTATCTCTTCCACGTCGCGGGCAACGGCTCTCCCGGCCAGGGCTTCGGCGGGAACATCGACTTCGTGCTGGCGTGGATCCACGACACGGCCGGCGCCGCTCTGAGAACGTGATGCTGGTCGCCACGGCGACTCGTATCATCGCGACGCCGCAGAGCCCATGGACTGCCATCCTGGCCACGGCCGGGACCATCGTCGGCGTCTGCCTCGCCTATCTCGGCCTGCGACTCGCCCGCCGCCAGGCCCGGCAGTCTGAGAAAGACCGCGCCGGAGCCCTTGAGACCAAGCGCCAGGAGCAGATGGACACCGTCGTCGCCCTTCTCGTCAAGGTCACCGACACCTTGTTCGGCCACACCGAAGGCAACACGAAGTTCCTCGGAGTGGCCGAGGTGATCGTGGGCGACGGCAACGGCAAGGGCACGATCCGCGACCGGATCGGGAATGTCGAGCACCAACAACTAGCCATTGTCGGGATGGTGACAGCGGTCCAATCGACGGCCGGCGCCGCGACCGACGATCTGGCGGACATGACGAGGACGCTCGGCCAGACGCTCCACACCATCGACGAGCACGTGGAGGACGACAAGAAGATCCACGCTAAGACGACGGAACAGCTGACCGCGGTTCTCGAAGCCCTCGAGACGATCAACGGTCTGCCTATTGGGCGTCTCTCCGAGCGCCGCGAAGGTGACCACATCGAAGCCACCGTCGCCGAGGCCGACAGGACCCCCCAGCAACAGATCTACGTCGACAAGGCCCACGACGACGCCATGGGCCATGAACCAAAGGACACACCGTGAACTGGATCGCCTGTCTTCTGATGTGTGCCGCAGTGGTCGCCTTCCTGCTCGCGGCCTTCCTCGTCCGGAGGAAGTGGGCGGGTTGGCTGCCACTCGGCCTGGCGCTCTTCGCCGCCGCCTTCGTGATCCAGTTTGTGTGGGGCGCGGCACGGGCTGTGAGTGTCCACTGATGGTCGGCCCCGAAAGGCTCGGCCGTATCCCCTCACCGCCCGACGAGCGAGACCAGGGCTATCGCCTAGCCGACGAGCTCGAACGCCGCGGCGTCGCCATCGTCACCACCGGCCACAAGCTCTGGGCGGACCCGATCACGTATGACCAGGGCCAGACGCCCCGGTGCGTGGGCTACTCGGGCGCCGGGTGGATGACCGTGCGCAAGGCGGCCGAACACCCGGGTGCATCGGTGACGTTCGACGCCGACGCGCTGTACCTGTACGCCAACAGTCACGACGGAGACCCGACGCCGCATGACGGCACGACCGTACGGGCCGGCTTCCAGGCCGTGGTGGCCGTGGGGGAGCTCGTCACGCAGACAACGGACGTCACCGACGAGCCGGTTGGCCAGTCCGACAAGCTCTCGAGCTACCTGTGGGCCGCCACCGTCGACCAGGGCGAGCCCGAGATCGACGTCATCAAGACGTGGGTGCTCACGCTCGGGCCGGTCTGGGTCGGGACCGACTGGTACAACGACATGTTCACGCCCGACGCCGGCGGCCGCCTCCATCCCACCGGTGGCATCGCCGGCGGGCACGCCTGGAAACTCAGGGGCTACGACTCGTCGATCGACATGTTCGTCATGCGCAACAGCTGGGGGGCGTGGGGAGGCACGGCGAGCGACGACGGAACCCGGGTCGCCATGGACCCGACCGGAGCCACCGGTGACGCCCTCATCAGCTCTGGAGATCTCGCCATGCTCCTTAGCGGCAACGGGGAGGCGGGGGCAGCGGTCGACACGGTGGTCCCGGCTCCGGCACCGGGCCCCGCACCTTCCCCGGCACCGGGGCCTTCGCCCACACCCCCTCCCCATCCCGGACCGCCGCCACAGCCGCCGATACCGATCCCACCCTCACACGAGACCTGGTGGCAGGAGGTCCTCGCCTGGTGGGCGAAGGTCGAGCAGGTGCTTGGGGCCCGGCCGCCGGCGCCGCAATGAATGCCTCCATGCTCTTGGCCCTGGCCCTCGGCACGGTGATTCCCCTTCTCACCGGACTCGTGACGAAGGCGACCGTGAGCCCGCGTCTGAAGCTCTTGCTCTCCGGACTCGTGACTGGTCTCGCCGGCGGCCTGTCGGCGGCCTACAGCCACCCACCGAACCACCTCGGTCAGTGGGAGCAGGTCGGGATCACGGTGCTCATGGCCTGGATGGCCTCGGCTGCCGCCTTCGTCGAGGGCTCTCCCCAGAATGCTGTGACAAAGGCCATCACTGACCGCACGTCTCGCTTTGGATTCGGTCCTCGAGTAGCGGCGTGACCGGCGCAGCGAAGGCCCCACACGCCCGGCTGGAGGCACGCATGAGGAAACGCAGAGCCATCGCAGCCCTGACCGCCGTCATCGAACGGCAGGAGAGGGACATCGTGGAGCTCCGGGAGGAGCGACGTCGTACGGCCCATGCCGAGGACGTCTGTGTGGCGCTCGTCGGCCGCAGGCCGTACAAGGCAGCGCTGGACGCCTGGAAGAGCCTCCGGTACCCGTCGTCCCAATGATTCGTCACGAATACGGCCGCTAGCGCGGCACCAGTCTGAGCCGAGTGGGACGGAAGTGGCGCGTCACGGGCTCGATCACGCGTTCAGTGGACGAACAGCACGGACACCAGGTCACAACCGAGACCTACGGGATCACCGTCGAGGAGATTCCCCAAGGCCCACTTCACGCCAGGCTGGTCTTCGATCAGCCGCAACCGAAAGGACCACCAGCTGTGGCCGAAGCGACTGCGAATATCAACGACCAGGAAGCCATCGTCGGGCATCTGAACCTCGAAGATGCCGTCAACCTGCCCGCCGGCGACTCGATCGCCGGGGCCTCGTGGACGGCGGACAACACCGACGTCACCGTGGGCCCGGGCGACACGAGCAAGACGTCTCCCGACGGCGGCGTGGTCGACCCGACCAAGGTCACCGCATCGGCGTCGGGGACCGCCCTCGGGCTCGCCAACCTGGTGGGCACGCTCACGACGGCATCGGGTGCGACGGTCATCGTCGACGCCCAGGTGACCGTGAACGGCGGACCCGCCACCCAGGCGGCCGTGGCGTTCGACGCCGCTCAGCCCGTCTGACCCTCGGCCACACCGAGCAAGGCACCCCGGGTCGAAGGGCCCGGGGTGCTGCGCGTCTCAGGGGGCTAACTACACCACTGACATTCGTCAGGACCGGATGGTAGGTTTGACCTCGCCAAAGCGATGAGGGCCGCCCCTGCCAGGGCGACCCTCTGAGCTGACCGCCAGGAGGTCGATTCTCCCGGGGTCCGTAGAACTGCGCGTGAGGATAGCGCATCTCTACCCCGGATCGGGTATCGGCCACCAACTGGCAGCTCAGTCGCCCAGGTGGTGGCCCCCGTAGCTCAAGGGATAGAGCTGGGGCTTCTGAGGCCCAAGGTTGCAGGTTCGAGTCCTGCCGGGGGCACCGGTTTGACGAAGAAGGGGACCTCCGAGGAGGCCCCCTTCTTCAATTCCGTTGCTACAACCCCTTCACGCAGGGTGGTCGCACCAGGGGCGCGTCCCTCCCTCAAGGGAAAATAGCAAGGGCTTCTGAGGCACTCTTAGTATCGGCCAGGGGCGGTCGCCAATCAAGCAAATATTGACGATTGTGGGGAAATTGCTGGTCAGGGTGGACAGGGCGACCCTGCATAGTCGAGCACCACGATCGAATATGCCGGCACCATCGAGCCCGGCGCCGGGCTTTGCCCAGTCACCTCGTTCGCTGATTGTCCCGCCTGTACGGGTCGACACTGCGGGGCCACTTCGAGGTTGAGAGCAGACAGCTGGGTCCCGGCGCCCGCCTCCTGTTCGCCAACGACGTTCGGCAGCGTCCTGGTGGACGCCGCTGGCATCTGGCACGAGAGCCCGAGGATGGCGCCCTTCGCGGGTTTGAGGGGAACCAATGTCCCCGGCCCGGGGTTCTGGCTCCTAACGGTTGCAGGGCCGCCTTCAGCGATGAAGTCCTGGCCTGTGGCGCAGTAGAAGTCAGCCTGGGTTGGAAGCGTCGCCTGTGCAGATTGCAGGGAGAGGCCGATGACGTTGGGCATCGGGGCCTCGCTCGGTGAGGGGGTGGGTTTCGTTGTCGGCGTAGTCGGCAGCACCGATCCTGTTGGCGAGCCGGCTGGCGTCGTGGAGGGACGAGGGGCCGTCGTGTTGGGTTGGACCGAAGTCCCGGCGGTGGAAGCCGGGTGAGTGACCGTCGATCTCACCGCCGTCGTGGTCGTCGCTGCTCGGTTGGGTGAGATGCCGATGGTCGAGACCGAACTCGTCGATGTGGCCGGCTGAGCGGCGCCGGCCAGGTGCGCGCGGTGCTTGCTCACCGCCAGAGTCCAGGCACCCCCGGCGACCAGGAGGAGCGCTATGAGGAGGACGACCTGCTTCCTCACTCGACGACCTTCGGCGCCCAAGGCTGCCGGGTTCCACATTTTGTGCAGACGAGGGAGTACCGGTTCCGCTTGAACCGGAGCTTCTCGTCGCATTGAGCGCACCGGTCGTGGTGCGCTGCCTTCGCCTGGGCCTTGGTGATACTGCCGACGAGGGCCATCAGGACGATGACGGCGATGGCGATCCAGAGCAGGTACATGGCCTCGTTCGTCCCCCTCGGCGGGAGGCTATGTCCAAAATCCTGGCCAAACTATCTGGACCAGTCCCCGCCGCTTACCGCCGTCTACCGTCAGTGCGGTGCCTGGGTGACCCTAGCGCCGTGGCTAACCGTAGGCGCACGCAATTATAAGGACTCTTTTCGAGACCGTCCGATTCGTCCGCTCTCGCACTCCTCCAGCTGGACTTTCGTGTTTCCGAGATCCCCTTAGTCTCCCTTTCCTAGCCATTTGTCCCGAAAACGGCCGTCTCAGGACTTTGGTCACACGAACCGCCAATGGTACAGGCACCATCCGGGAACGGCCGCAGGCGCTGACCTCGGGCAGTTCCGGACCGTCACCGCCACGACTCCGGCCTCAGATCGTTCCCGACGGGTCCTCAAGGACTTCGTCGGGAACGCCGCCGCTTGCGTATCTCTGTACAGCGAGGTCAAGCGGTCACAAGATCGCGACGGCTCAGGAGGTGTCCGCCGAGGACGGAACCCAGTACGCCCAGGCCAGCGCGTCGACATTGCCGTAGCGTTTAGAGAGCCCTTCGGTATGGATAGCCGACGTGCCCATGGCGATCGCATCTCCTTTTGATTCAGAGGATCCCGAAGTCTCGAGAGGTCGGTTGCACGACACCGATTTTTCCACCGCGTCGACCGGGGGCTTTGGTCGGTGCTGTCAGGCCGCACCGGATCTGATGACTGTGGCGAAGGCGGCAGGCGGGCGCGAAGACAACGTCACTGAAGGCGACGGCGCGCCCAAGAATATTGACAGCTCGTAGGCGTTCGCTATCTCGGCGCCAGAGGCGCGCCGAAAAGCCCGGGGTAGAGGCATCGTGAGCAACCGCGCCTCCTCCGAGTGGTCAGAACACACTCACCGCATCGCCTCATGGAAGGCGAACTCGCGGGGGTCGAGGTCGGGCCGGGCCAGCCATGCCTGGTTCTCGTGGAAGGTCATACTGATCCACCGGTCCTCTTCTTCGGACCAGGCCAGGTGAATGAAGGGAAGACCGGGAAACGGGGTCACGGCGAGTGCCTGGTGGCCGGTCCCAGCGGCAGACCGGAGACGGCCCATGGCAGCGTCCAGATCGTCGGAGATGTCATCAAGTTCATGCACGAGAGCGGGTTTGGCTCCGGCGCAGCAGGTACGGATCAACAACCGGGCCCGGTCGATCTGGGAGATCACGTCATCGAGCAGATCCGCCGCAGGAGCCTGATGTTGCTCGACAGGCATACGGCTTTTGTGATCAGAGGATGGGGGACCTGGCACGAGCGAAGGCTCCGGGAACATGACGCCGTCCATTTCCTTGGGCGTCGCCGGGGTCTGGGGCGAGGTCGACGGTGTCCACTCCTGGGGGGAGAAAGGTCACCTTGAACGGCCAAGCTAACCCGAAAGGCAAGGTCCCTCCAAGGGGTGAGGGGATCTCGAGACCGGATTCTGTCCGTGGTCTCTCAGCGGAGACCGGCGAAAAAGCCCGTCAGCAGGAGCCCGACCTCATCGGCGAGGACCCCCGCCGTCACCGGCAGCTCGTGGTTGAGCCGCGGGTCACAACAGAGCTGGTAGAGCGATCCGCAGGCGCCCGCCTTCGGATCGCTGGCTCCGAAAACGAGCCGTCCCACGCGACCGTTCACGAGGGCCCCGGCGCACATGGCACAGGGCTCGAGAGTGACCACCAGGGTTACCTCCGAGAGCCGCCACGTCCCGAGCGCCTGCGCCGCGTCACGCAGGGCGAGGATCTCGGCGTGGGCCGTCGGGTCTTGGCGCAGCTCACGCTCGTTGTGCCGGGAGGCGACCATGGTGCCGCCCACCAGGGCCACGGCCCCGACGGGGACATCGCCGTGGACCGGGGCCGACCTGGCTTCGACCAGGGCCATGCGCATGGCCTGGGCGTCGGCCTCGGTTGAGCTGGGAATGTTCACCGCGTCACGGTAGGGCAGACGGTAGGCAGGCGCCCCTCCTGCCCCACCGTCAGCCCTGCGGCGGAGGAAGTGGGATTTGAACCCACGGTGAGTTTCCCCACACACGATTTCCAATCGTGCCGATTCGGCCGCTCTCGCACTCCTCCGAGGCTGCCCGTCTGCAGCAGTAGGGAGGCTATCTTGTCGGCTGGACCGCTCGGTGCTCCGTGCGGCGGCCGGGTCCTGCGCAACGGGCGCCCGTGAACCGAGTCAGGGCCGGAAGGCAGCAGCTCTCAGCGGCGCCGTCCGTGTGCCGTAGCAAACCTGGCCGTCGCACCGAACACCGACGGCCGCACCGAGTACCGACGGGCGCACCGAACACCGACGGGCGCCCACTTCCGGGGTGACCCCTCACCGGTAGGCTGCGGCCGTGGCCCCCGAAGGCGACACCGCACCCACTCCATACCAGTCGCTTTACCGGCGCTTCCGCCCGCAACGCTTCGCGGAGGTGCTCGGCCAGGAACACATCAGCCTGGCCCTGCGCAACGCCGTGCGCGACGACCGCGTAGGCCACGCCTATCTGTTCAGCGGTCCCCGGGGCACCGGCAAGACGTCGACGGCCCGCATCCTGGCCAAGGCTCTCAATTGTGCGGCGCCCGACCAGGGTGAACCGTGTGGAGTCTGCGACTCCTGCATCGAGATCGCCCGGGGCACGTCACTCGATGTCCACGAGTTGGACGCGGCGTCGAACAACGGCGTCGACGCCATGCGCGAGCTCGTCTCCCACGCCGCGCTGGGGACGCCGGGACGCTGGAAGGTCTACATCGTCGACGAAGTCCACATGCTCTCGACGGCGGCCTCCAACGCCCTGCTCAAGACCCTGGAAGAGCCCCCCGGCCACGTGGTCTTCGTGCTGGCCACCACCGAGGCCCAGAAGGTGCTTCCGACCATCCGCAGCCGCACCCAGCACTTCGAATTCCGTCTCCTCGGACCCGACGTTCTGGTGGCCCTGCTCCGCCACATCCGCGACGAGGCCGGCCTCGAACTGGGTGACGATTCCGTCGACGCCGCCGTCCGCCGGGGCCGGGGCTCGGCCCGCGACGCTCTGTCGGCGCTGGACCAGGTGGCGGCCGGAGGTGCGGTCGACGACGAGCTCGACATGCTCAGCGCCCTGGCCGACGCCCTGGCCGAGCGTGACCCCGGTCGCGCCCTCGTCTCGGTGGCCCAGGCGTCCGAGGCCGGCCACGACATGGCCCGCCTGGCCGGTGCTCTGGCCGACCATCTCCGCCAGGCCTATCTCGTCTCCGTGGCCCCCGACCTGGTGGCCCTGCCGGGCACGGAACGCCCTCAGGTGGAGGATCTGGCCAAAAAAATGGGCCTGGCGGCCGTCGTCCGCTACATGGAGGTCCTGGGTAAGGCCCAGGTCGACATGCGCGAGGCGCCCGACCCCCGGGTCCACCTGGAAGTGGTCCTCATCCGGCTCACCCACCCCGAGGCCGACGATTCACCCGCCGCTCTCCTCGAACGCATTGAGCGACTCGAGCGGTCCCGGGGCGATGGTGGCCCGGTCGACCCGCCGCCGCCCCGGACGGTTGAGCCGCCCCGCCGGCCGGAGTCGGGAACGCCGGGGCCGCCTCCGACCCCGAAAGCGGCACAGCCGACGGCCTCCGGAGCCCCCCCACCACCCGCCGCCGGAGCCCCCGCGTCGAACGAGCCGTCGTCCGACGCGTCTGAGGTCACCGGCCCCGAGCTGGCCCGTCGCACCCTGGGGGCGCTCAAGCGCCCGTCCTCGGGCCGAAAGGCTCCCGGCAGAGCCGAGTCGGCCGCCGCCCCTCCGGCCACCGCCGCTCCTCCTTCCGCACCGGCGGCACCGGCGGCTCCGGGGGCGCCGGCCCGGGAGGTGTCGAGAGACGCCCTGGTCGAGTTGTGGGGCGACAGCCTGCTGGCCTCTCTGCCCAACCGGGCCCGGGCCCGGTTCCGGGTCGGTCGTTTCATGGCCGTCGAAGCAGGCACCGCCGTCTTCGGCCTCCCCAACGAGACCCATCGCTCGTACTGCGAGGAAGTCCGCATCGACGTGGAGACCGCTCTGGCCGTCCACTTCGGCACCGCCGTGCCGCTGAAGCTGGTGGTGGACGAGGAAGCGGGCACCGACACCCCGGCGCGCCCCGCCCCGCCGCCGTCCGCCGCCGCCAGCTCCGCTCTGGCCCCGGGTGCGCAGAGCGAGCACGACGACACCCAACACGATCTCCTCGATCCCGTCGTCCTGGCGGCCCAGACCCAGCTGGCCGGCGCCGGCCTCACGCCCGAGGAGCGCCTCAAGCAGGCCTTCCCCGGCGCCGAGGAGGTCTAGGGCCGGTGTACACCGTGTCGCTCCAGGCCCTGGTGGACGAGCTCGGTCGTCTGCCCGGTATCGGGCCCAAGTCGGCCCAGCGCTTGGCCTTCCACATCCTGAAGATCGCCCCCGAGGACGCCGTCCGGCTGTCCGATGCCATCATCGCCGTCAAGGAGCACACGACCCTCTGCCCGCTTTGCTTCAACGTGGCCGAAGGCGGTCTCTGTGCCATCTGCAGCGATCCCCGCCGCGACGCGGCGCTGTTGTGCGTGGTGGAGGACCCCCGTGACATCGTCGCCGTCGAGAGGACCCAGGAATTCCGCGGTCGCTACCACGTCCTGCACGGCTCGCTCAATCCCATCGAGGGGGTGGGACCCGATCAGCTGCGCGTGAAGGAGCTCCTGGCCCGGTTGGACGACGAGGGGGTGACCGAGATCATCCTCTGCACCAATCCGAACCTCGAGGGCGAGGCCACGGCCATGTACCTGGCCCGGCTGCTCAAGGGAATGAACCTGTCGGTCACCCGCATCGCCAGCGGCCTGCCCGTGGGCGGCGATCTGGAGTACGCCGACGAGCTCACCCTCGGTCGCGCCCTCGAGGGTCGCCGCCAGGTGGACGCCTGAGCGAGTGCTTTGCCGTCAGCTGAAGAGCTGCGGTTGGTCGGGCCCGGCATCGAGGGCGAAGTACCCGGGGATCTCGTCCGTGGCCGTGTCGAGATAGATCTTCGCCTCCGGTGGTTGGGCGAACCGGCCGTGGCTCCAGCGCACCTCGACGTGGCCCTCCACCACCCGGTCCCGCTTCGTCGCCCGCTCCCGATAGCCCACGGTCCAGTCGACCTGCGGTTGCCCGGCCTCGCCCGCCCTGATGTCGAGGCCCTGGAATTCGAAGGCCTGGCGCCAGTCCCAGGGACTGGCCACCCGCAGCCGTAACGGCCGCTTGGCGTCGGCCCCGAGCAGGAAATAGCTGGCGTTGCCGATACGCAGAAGTCTCCACGCTTGCCGTTCCTGGGCCCGTTGGCGCACCACATTGGCCGCCCAACGCTCGGCCGAGTCGGTGCTCACCCGGCGGCACAGCGCCCGGTAGGGCTCCTGCGCCCCGGCCGGATACGACCGCCCCGGTAACGCCAGCCGCAGCCGCCGCCGGTCGACCGCCGTGAGCGCCTCGGGATCATCGGGCAGATCGTCCAGGCCCGTGGCCGTCCGGCACGCCCGGTACAGAGCCCGGTACTCGTCGGCTGCTGTCCGCAGATACCAGTCTGTCTGATCCCAGTCCCCGGCTATGAGCAACAAACCGTCGAACAGCCGGGCGGGCGACGGATTGGCGATGTTGCGCGACAGGTACTTGCAGCTGACCAGATAGACGTGATCGATCCGCAGGTCGACGGGAGCGACCTCGTCGCCGGGGGGACGCCGCCCTCCCGTCCACTCGATAAGACGCGGTCTGCGTCCGTCCAGGGCGTCGGGCGCTTCGAGAAACGCCCGCCCGTTGGCGAAGGCGCCGGCGAACTCGGCGCCGAAGCTACCGCTCCCGTGCAGCTCGCTCAGCCGGCTCCACGTCGCGTCGGAGATGCTCAGTGCCGAGGGTCGTGCCGCCAGCGCTGTGCGGACATCGGGGTAGGAGAACATGCCCAGGGCGGTGGCCAGTTCGGTGACCGTGGTGCGGTCATCGGGCACGGAAACTCACTTTGCGGCGCGGGGGCCCTTCGCCGCATAGGAGCGCAGGCGGGCGCGGCAGTCCGCCGACTCCAACTCGATCACGTCGAAGACGGCGCCCGAACCCCCCGACCCGATGAGCGCCCGCAGCGCCTGCTCGCCCGAGCTCCCCGCCGTGGGCGCATCGGTGGTGATCAACACCAGCGGGATCTCGGGATGCGAGGCGTGGACGACGGCTGCCCGGCCGAGCGTCTTCCACAAGGTCTCGGCCTTGCGCAACCCGGCGCGCGTGCTTGTGAACGCTCCCGAGACGTCGAAGTACCAGAGCTGCCGCCTGGCATCGACGCCGGAGAGACTGATCTCGATGCCGTTACCGACCTTCACATCGGTGACCACGTCGACGAACCCGCAGTGCTCGATCAGCTCCTTGGCCAGCTCCCGCGCCTTGCGCCCTTCGCTGATGGCCCGGGCGAGGAAGTCTGTGCCATCAGCGCCCTTGGCCGGTTGGGCGGCCGCCGTGCGACGGCGCCCGCCGCGGCGCGGCGCCTCGACCGGCACCGTCTCGTGCATCTGCAGTTCCTGTTCGGCCCGGATCCGTTGCTCGGCGATCTCGACGTAGGACGTCTCGGTGTCGTAGCCCACGAAGCGCCGTCGCGTCCGCACGGCCGCCACCCCGGTCGTCCCCGACCCCATGAACGGGTCGAGCACCAGATCGTCGCGATAGGTGTAGAGCTCGATCAGCCGCTGCGGAAGCTCGACGGGGAAGGGAGCGGGGTGCCCCACCCGCGTCGCCCGTTCGGCGCCGATCTCCCACACGTCGGTCGTCGCCTCGATGAACTCGTCTTTCGACACCGATATCTCCGACGGCAGTCCCTCCGCGGCGCGTCGCGGCCGGGACAGGGCGCGGTCGAACCGGCCCTTACTGGCGATGATCACCCGTTCGGTCACGTCGCGCAGCACCGGGTTGGCCGGGCTCTGGAATGAACCCCAGGCGCACGATCCGCTCGCCCCGCGGGCCTTCAGCCAGATCACCTCACCGCGCAGCAGCAGCCCGAGCTCGTCCTGCAGGATCCCGATCACGTCGGCCGACAGCGACCGGTAGGGCTTGCGTCCCAGGTTGGCCACGTTCACGGCGATCCGCCCGCCGGGCTCGAGCGTCCGCACCGCTTCGCCGAAGACGGCCGTCAGCATCTCGAGATAGTCGAAGTAGCTGGCCGGCACGTGCCCCTCGCCCAGCGCCTCCTCGTACTCCTTGCCGGCGAAATACGGCGGGGAGGTCACCACCAGGGCGACCGAGCCGTCCTCCACCTCTTCCATCTGCCGGGCGTCGCCCAGGATGGGTTTCTCGCCGATGGGAGAGCGCACCACGGTCTCGTCGGCGCTCACCACGGGGGCGGTGAACCGGCCGTAGAAACCGCTGGCGTCATGGCTCTCGCGCCGGCCCACCCCGAAGGCGGAGGTGGAGGTGGGCTTCCGGCGACCGGTCATCGTTCGCTCATGACCACGGTCCGCTCATGACCACAGTGATAGTACCGGGCTGTGTCGGTCCCTCCCGGGACTGCGCCGGGGGGAACGGTCAGGAAAGAGTGCGCACCAAAAGGGCGTCGCCCTGGCCGCCACCGCCGCACAGACTGGCCGCCGCCGTCCCGCCGCCGCGCCGCCTGAGCTCCTGCAGCACGGTCAGCGCCAGCCGGGTCCCCGACATCCCGATGGGGTGGCCGAGGGCGATGGCGCCGCCGTTCACGTTGGTCACCTCTTCGCCGATCCCCAGATCGGCCATCGAGGCCAGGCCCACCGCGGCGAAGGCTTCGTTGATCTCGAACAGGTCCACGTCGCCGATGGACTTCCCCGCCTGGGCCAGCGCCTTCTTGATGGCATTGGCCGGCTGCACGAGCAGAGAGGCGTCGGGCCCGGCCACCTGCCCGTAGCCGAGCACCTCGCCCAGGGGGGTCACACCGAGCGAGTCGGCCGTGGCCCGTGAGGTCACGATCACGGCCGCCCCGCCGTCGGAGATCTGGCTGGCGTTCCCGGCCGTGATCGTCCCTTCCTTGTCGAAGGCGGGCTTGAGGGCCCCGAGCGACTCGGCTGTCGTCCCCGGCCGCACCCCCTCGTCGGTGTCCACCACGATGGGGTCACCCTTGCGCTGGGGCACCGACACGTTCACGATCTCGTCGGCGAAGCGCCCCTCTTTGATGGCCGCCGCCGCCCGCTCGTGCGACAGCGCCGAGAAGCTGTCCTGGGCCTGGCGGCTGATCCCGGCCGCGGCGTTGTAGCGCTCGGTCCCGAGACCCATGGCGCAGTGGTCGAACTGGCAGTAGAGCCCGTCGTACATCATCGAGTCGACCAGCTCGCCGTCGCCCAACCGGTAGCCGGCCCGGGCCCCGGGCAGCAGGTAGGGCGCCTTCGTCATCGACTCCATCCCTCCGGCCACCACCACGTCGGCCGCCCCGGACTGGATCATCAGGTCGGCCAGGAAGATGCTGTTGAGCCCCGAGAGACACACCTTGTTGATGGTGGTGGCGGGCACCGACAGGGAGATGCCGCCCTTCACGGCCGCCTGCCGGGCCGTGATCTGACCCTGACCGGCCTGCAGCACCTGGCCCATGAAGACGTAGTCGACCTGGTCGGCGCGCACCCCGCTGCGCTCGAGGGCGGCGGCGATGGCGAATCCCCCCAGGTCCATGGCGCTGAATCCGGCCAGGGCACCGGACAGCTTGCCGATGGGGGTGCGGGCGCCCCCGAGGATGACGGATCCGGGCATGAGAACCTCCGAAAAAGGCCGACGACCACGTCCGGGCCGCCTGGCGGAGCCCATTCTAGGGTCCGACTCCGGCCCTCCGTCGAGTCGGAGTGACCCACGGGTAACCGGCGGGCGCCGGAGGTAACGTGCTCGGCTATGCAAGCCATCCGAGACGCCATCCTGGCCGGTGCCGGCGGGGAGGAACTGTCGGCCCTGCCCCTCCCCGAGTCCTACCGGGCCGCCTTCGTCCGCCGCGACGAGGTCGAGATGTTCGCCGGCGTCGACTCCGACGAGAAGGACCCCCGCAAGTCGCTCCACGTCTCGGAGGTGGCCGTCCCCGAGCTCGCCCCCGACGAGGCCTATATCGCCGTCATGGCCTCCTCCATCAACTTCAACACCGTCTGGACCTCGATCTTTGAGCCGCTGCCCACCTTCGGCTTCCTCGACCGCCTGGCCCGCGAGTCCACCTGGGGCGCCCGTCACGCCCTGCCGTACCACGTGGTCGGCTCCGACGCCGCCGGGGTCGTCCTCCGGGTCGGGTCTCTGGTCCGCAACTTCTCCCCCGGTGACAAGGTCACGGTCCACTGCAACTACGTCGACGACCAGGACCCCTCGGCCCACGACGACTCCATGCTGGCCGCCAACGAGCGCATCTGGGGTTTCGAGACGAACTTCGGCGGCCTGGCCGACCTGGCCGTCGTGAAGGCCAACCAGCTCATGCCCAAGGCCACCCACCTGAGCTGGGAGGAGGCGGCCGTCAACGCCCTGTGCAACTCCACCGCCTACCGCATGCTCGTCTCACGCAACGGCGCCGAGATGAGCCAGGGCGACAACGTCCTCGTCTGGGGGGCGTCGGGCGGCCTCGGCAGCTACGCCGTCCAGCACGTCCTGAACGGCGGCGGCACCCCCGTCGGGGTGGTCTCCTCACCGTCCAAGGTGGCCCTTCTCCACGACCTCGGCGTGGAGGCCGTCATCGACCGCAAGGAGGCCGGCTACCGCTTCTGGAAGGACGAGCACACCCAGGACGAGTCGGAGTGGCGCCGCCTGGGCAAGGACATCCGTGCCCTGGTGGGCGACGACCCCGACATCGTCTTCGAGCACCCGGGCCGCCAGACCATGGGGGCGTCGGTCTTCGCCTGCAAACGCGCCGGCACCATCGTCACCTGCGCCGCCACCTCGGGCTACATGATCGAGTACGACAACCGCCACCTCTGGATGAAGCTCAAGACCATCAAGGGATCGCACTTCGCCAACTACCGCGAGGCCTGGGACGCCAACCAGCTCATCTGCAAGGGCAAGGTCGTCCCGCCACTGTCGGCCGTCTACCCCTTGGAGGACGTCGGTGAGGCCGCCTACCAAGTCCACCGCAACCTGCACGAGGGCAAGATCGGCGTCCTCTGCCTCGCCCCCACCGAAGGCCTCGGCATCGACGACCCCGGGCTCCGGGCCGAGGTGGGCGAGGACCGCATCACCTTGTTCCGCCGGCACGGCGCATGAGCGGCTCGGCCGCCTCCACCGGCCCGAAGTTGAGCGCCATCGACCACGTGGCCATCGCCGTCCACGACCTCGACGCCGGCATCGAGCACTACCGCGTCACCTACGGCGTGGACGTCGCCCACCGCGAGCGCGTCGAGTCCGACGGCGTCGAGGAGGCGCTCATCAAGGTGGGCGGCTCCTACGTCCAGCTCGTCTGCCCCACCCGCCCCGACTCGCCGGTGGCCAAGTTCTTAGCGAAGAAGGGTGAGGGCCTCCATCACGTCGGCTACCGGGTGGCGGACTGCGCGGCGGCACTCCAGCGGGTGATCGACAACGGGGGCAAGGTCATCGACGAGGTCCCCCGGCCCGGCTCGCGCGGCACCACGGTGGCCTTCATCCATCCGAAGGGCGGCCTCGGCACCCTCATCGAACTCGTCCAGGAGTAAATCGACCTCCTCGCAGAGTAAGTAGCCTCGCGTTTCATGGAACACCCGATGTCCCAACGCCTGGCCGACCTGAAGTCCCGCAAGGACGAGGCGCTGCACGCCGGCTCCCCCCGGGCCGTGGAGCGCCAGCACTCCAAGGGCAAGATGACGGCCCGGGAACGGATCGAGTACCTCCTCGACGAGGGCTCTTTCCAGGAGCTCGACATGCTGGCCCGCCACCGGGCCCACGGCATGGGCCTCGAGGAGAGCCGTCCCTACACCGACGGCGTCATCACCGGCTTCGGCGCCATCGACGGCCGCCGGGTCTGTGTCTTCTCCCAGGACTTCACCGTCTACGGCGGCGCCCTGGGCGAGGTCTTCGCCGAGAAGATCCACAAGATCATGGACCTGGCCGAGTCCATCGGTGTCCCCATGATCGGCCTCAACGACGGCGCCGGGGCCCGGATCCAAGAGGGCGTGGTCTCACTCCACTCCTACGGCCAGATCTTCCATCGCAACGTCGCCGCCTCGGGCGTCATCCCCCAGATCAGCGTGATCATGGGCCCCTGCGCCGGGGGAGCGGTCTACTCGCCGGCCATGACGGACTTCATCTTCATGGTGAACGGCACCAGCCACATGTTCATCACCGGCCCCGACGTGGTGAAGACGGTCACCGGCGAGGACGTCACCTTGGAGGAGCTGGGCGGGGCCATGTCCCACGCCACCAAGTCCGGCGTGGCCACCTTCGTCGCCCCCGACGAGCGGACCTGCCTCGACGAGGTCCGCTACCTGCTGTCCTTCTTACCCTCGAACAACCTGGAGGAGACCCCGATCGTCGAGGTGGGCGACGATCCCGACCGCGGCACCCCCGAGCTCGTCGACCTCATGCCGCCGTCGGCCACCCAGCCCTACGACATGAAGAAGATCATCGCCGCCGTGGTGGACGGCGAGGACTACTTCGAAGTCCATCCCCATTGGGCCATGAACATCACCTGCGGCTTCGCCCGCATCGACGGGCGCGCCGTCGGCATCGTGGGCAACCAACCAGCCGTCCTCGCCGGTGTCCTCGACATCGATTCGTCGGAGAAGGCGGCCCGCTTCGTCCGCACCTGCGACGCCTTCAACATCCCCCTCGTCACCTTCGTCGACGTCCCCGGTTTCATGCCCGGCACCGACCAGGAGTACGGCGGCATCATCCGCCACGGGGCCAAGCTCCTCTACGCCTACTGCGAGGCGACGGTCCCGCGCATCCAGGTCATCACCCGAAAGGCCTACGGCGGCGCCTACGTCGTCATGAACTCCAAGTCCATCGGGGCCGACCTGGCCTTCGCCTGGCCGAGCGCCGAGCTGGCCGTCATGGGTCCCCAGGGAGCGGTCGAGATCGTCTATCGCCGGGAGCTGGCCGAGGCCGCCGATCCCGTGGCCCGCCGGGCCGAGCTGGTGGAGGAGTACACCGAGCGCTACGCCAATCCCTATATCGCGGCGGAACGCGGTTACGTCGACGACGTCATCGATCCGTCCGAGACCCGCCGGGTCCTCGTCAAAAGTCTCCGGCTCCTGGCCTCGAAGCGCGAGGACCTGCCCAAGCGCAAGCACGGCAACGTCCCGCTGTGACCCGAGAGGCGCGCACCGAGGTGCCGTCGGAGCCGGCGGTCACAGAGGGACGCACGACGGTGGTGGCCGTCCATCCCACTCCTGAGCCGGCCGTCCTCACCGCCATCGTGGCCGCCGTCGAGGAGGCGTGGCCCCGACCGGTGGTCAAAGACGGCGGCAACAAACAGCGGGTCGCGCCCTGGCGCTTCAGCGGTCGGTGGTGGACGAAACCCTCGGCCGTGCGACGGGACCGACCCGGCTGAAGGGGGTGACGAAGAGCAACGCCCTGACCGATCACCAGGTGGAGCCCTTCATCGAGGATGGCTTCGTGCACCTCGGGCAGGTAGTCCCCGCGGAGGTCGTCTCGGCCGGGCAACAGGTCATTTGGTCCGATCTGGGACAGAGCCCCGATGACCCCTCCTCGTGGACGGAGCCGGTCGTCCCGTTTCATGGCCCAGGACCATGCCTACTCGCCGGTCGAGACCAGCATCCGCCGGGCCTTAACGACGGCGCTTCCGTGATTGCCCGTGATCGCGCTCGTTCGGTGGTCTTATCGGCTCTCGGGGATCCACTGCCCGTGCTCGAGCAACAAGGCGTCGACCAGAGCGCTGATCTGATCGAGGTCGAGCTCGGCTGACGTGTGCGGATCGAGCATCGCCGCCTGGTAGATGTGGTCGAGCCGCCCCGTCAGGGCCGCTTCGACGGTCAGCTCCTGGACATTGATGTTCGTCCTGACGAGCGCGGCGATCTGAGGGGGCAGGGCGCCGATCCGGGTCGGCTGCACACCGTTGCCGTCGACGAGGCAGGGAACCTCGACGGTGCAGCCGGTGGGGAGGTCGTCGATCAGCCCCTCGTTGGCCACGTTGCCGTAGATAACCCGGGGCTTGCCCGTCTCGATGCTCCGGATGATTGTCGCCGCATACTCGAAGCTCGGGCGTACCTCGATGGCGCCGTCGCCCTCGAGCCGGGCCCGCTCTCCCTCCCAGTCGGCCATCTGGGCCACGCAGCGTCTCGGGTACTCGTCGAGGGGGATGTTGAAGCGCTCGATGAGATCGGGCCGATCGTGTTTGATGAACCAGGGCACATATTCGGCGAAGTGCTCGCTCGACTCGGTCACGAAGTAACCGAAGTGGCGCAGCACTTCGTACCGGACGCGGTTGTCATCGGGGACGGCACCGGACTGACCGAGAGCCCGCAGCCGGGGATAGAGGTCCTCGCCGTCGTGCTCGAACGTCAGATAGAAGGCCATGTGGTTGATCCCTGCGGCCAGGTAGTCGATCTCACCGTAAGGAATGTCCAGGTCACGCGCGAGCTCAAAGGCAGTGCCCTGCACGCTGTGGCACAGACCCACCGTGCGGATGGGGCTGGCCCGGTTGATGGCCCGGCAGTTGATGGCCATGGGGTTCGTGTAGTTGAGGAACCAGACATCGGGGCACAGCTCCTCCATGTCGGCACACATGGCCAGCAGCACCGGGATCGTGCGCAGACCACGCATGATGCCGCCGATCCCCACCGTGTCACCGATCGTCTGGCGAAGGCCGAAACGCTTGGGCACCTCGAAGTCGGTGACAGTGCACGGTTCATAGCCGCCGACCTGGACCATGTTGATCACGTAGTCAGCGCCGTCGAGCGCGGCGCGCCGGTCGGTTGTGGACGTGACTTTCGCCGGTGCATTCAAGGCCTCGCACACCTTCCGGGCGACCAGCTCAGAGGTGCCGAGGCGCTCGGCGTCGATGTCATGCAGGACGATCTCGGAGTCGGCCAGCTCCTCGTGGCCCAGGATGTCGCCGAGCAGGTTGCGGGCGAAGACGGTGCTGCCGGCACCGAGGAACACTGTCTTTGGCATCGGCCGGAGGCTACAACGCCACGTCAGCGGGTGACGGTTACGGCGGCGGCGGCGGCGGCGGCGGCGGCGGCGGCGGTGGCGGCGGCGGCGGTGGCGGCGGTGGCGGTGGGCGCGGCGTCAGCGGGTGACGGCGGCCCGGTGCTCTTCGACCAGGGTGACGAGCTCGTCCATGATCCGGCCGAAATCGAAGTCCTTCGGCGTATAGACGGCCGCCACCCCTTTGTCGCGCAGGATCTTGGCGTCGTCGGGGGGGATGATGCCGCCCACGATGACGGGAACGTCGAGGCCGGCGGCGCGCAGGCGGTCGAGGATGTCGGGGACGAGATCGAGGTGGCTGCCGGAGAGGATGGAGATCCCTACGAGGTCGACGTCCTCGTCGCGCGCCGCAGCCACGATTTGTTCGGGCGAGAGCCGGATGCCCTGATAGATGACTTCGAAACCGGCGTCGCGCGCCGCCACCGCGATCTGCTCGGCGCCGTTCGAATGGCCGTCGAGGCCGGGCTTGGCCACGAGCAGCCGCGGGGGGCCACCGGTGCGCTCGGCCAGGGCCCGGCTCCGCGCCCGGACTCCCGCCACCTCGTTGCCCCGGTGGCCGACGCCCCCGGAGATGCCGGTGGGGGCGCGGTACTCGCCGAAGATCTCGCGCAGTACCTGCGCCCACTCACCTGTCGTCGCCCCCGCATGGGCCAGGGCGATGGTGGCGGGCATGACGTTGGTGTCGGGATCCTCGGCCGCGCGGCGCAGCGCGTCGAGGGCCTGGCGGACCCGGGCCTCGTCGCGCCCCGCCCGCCAGGCGACGACGTCGTCGCGTAGGTGGGCCTCCTCGGCCGGGTCGACCCTCATGATGCTGGCGGCCCCGTCGAGACCGGCGGCCAAGGGCGACGGTTCGGTCTCGGTGAAGCAGTTGACGCCGACCACCTGGAGCTCGCCCGTCTCGATGCGCCGGACCCGGTCGGCCTGGCTGCCCACCAGCCGGCGCTTCAGCTCGTCGACGGCCTCGAAGGCCCCTCCGAGAGCGAGGACATCGCTCAGTTCGGTCATGGCCGCCTCGGCCAGCTCGGCCGTCTTGGCCTCGATCACCACCGAACCCTCGAAGATGTCGTCGTACTCGAGCAGGTCGGTCTCGAAGGCCAGGATCTGCTGGATCCGCAGTGACCACTGCTGGTCCCAGGGCCGGGGCAGCCCGAGCGCCTCGTTCCAGGCCGGCAGCTGCAGGGCCCGGGCCCGCGCATCGCGCGAGAGGGTCACCCCGAGGGTCTCGAGCACGATCCGGGGCACGTTGTTCTCGGGCTGCGCCTCGGTCAGGCCCAGTGAGTTCACCTGGACCCCGTAACGGAAGCGGCGGAGCAACGGGTCCTGCACCCCGTAGCGCTCCCGGCAGATCTGGTCCCACAGCCGGGTGAAGGCCCGGACCTTGCAGGTCTCCTCGACGAAGCGGATGCCGGCGTTCACGAAGAACGAGATCCGGCCCACCACGGCGGGCAGCTCCGAGGGGTCGATCTTGCCCGAATCACGCACGGCGTCGAGGACGCCGATGGCTGTGGCCAGCGCATAGGCCAGCTCCTGGGTGGGGGTGGCCCCGGCCTCCTGCAGGTGGTAGCTGCAGACGTTGATGGGGTTCCACTTGGGAACGTGCCGGACGGTGTAGGCGATCATGTCCACGATCAAGCGGCGGCTGGGCCCGGGGGGGAAGATGTACGTCCCGCGCGAGAGGTACTCCTTCACGATGTCGTTCTGGGTGGTGCCCGAGAGTTCGTGGGGGTCGACTCCGGCGTCCTCGGCGTGGGCGATGTAGAGCCCGAGCAACCAGGCAGCGGTGGCGTTGATCGTCATCGAGGTGTTCATGGTCTCGACGGGGATGCCGTCCATCAGCTGGTTCATGTGGCCGAGATGGGCGACAGGGACACCCACCTTCCCCACTTCACCGGCCGCCTCGGGGGCGTCGGGGTCATACCCCGTCTGGGTGGGCAGGTCGAAGGCGATGGAGAGGCCGGTCTGGCCCTTGGCCAGGTTGGTCCGGTAGAGGCTGTTCGAGGCCCGGGCCGAGGAGTGGCCCGAGTAGGTCCGCATCACCCAGGGCTTCTCACGCCGGCGTTCGGGCATACGACGCCGTTCCCGACTACTTGCGGTAGTCGTAGAAGCCGCGGCCGGACTTCCGGCCGAAGAGCTCGGCCGAGACCATCCGGCGCAGGAGCGGGACGGCGGCGTAGTTGGGGTCGCGGTACTCGTCGTAGAGGGCGTCGAGGATGGCCAGGCTGGTGTCGAGACCGACCAGGTCGAGAAGGGCAAAGGGGCCCATGGGGAAGCCGCAGCCCCCCTTCATGGCGGTGTCGATGCCCTCCATGGAAGCCACTTGCTGCTCGAGCAGCCGGACGGCGTTGTTCAGGTAGGGAAAGAGCAGGGCGTTCACGATGAAACCGGCCTGGTCCTTCACCTCGACGGGCGACTTGCCACAGGCCTCGGCGAAGGCCAGCGCGGCGCCGATGGTGGCGTCGGCGGCGGTGATGGGCCGGACGATCTCCACCAGCGCCATCACGGGGGCGGGGTTGAAGAAGTGGATCCCGCAGACCTTGTCGGGCCGTCCCGTCTCCATGGCCATGTCGACGACGGGCAAGGTGGAGGTGTTGGTGGCCAGGATGGCGTGCTCCCCGCAGATCCGGTCGAGCTCGGTGAAGAGGTGCTTCTTCACGGCCAGGTCCTCCACCACCGACTCGATGACCAGGTCGCAGCCGGCCAGCTCCGAGAGGTCGGAGACCGCGCTCACCCGGGCCATCGCCGCGTCGCGTTCCTCGGCCGGGATCTTGCCCTTGTCGACCTGCTTGGCCAGGGACTTGGCCATCCCCGCGACCATGGCGTCGGCCGTCCCCTGGGCCCGGGAGCGCAGGACCACCTCGAAGCCACGGACAGCGGCGGTCTCGGCGATGCCGGACCCCATGATCCCGGAACCGACGATTCCTACGCGCTTGATGGACATCTCGATATATTACCAAGCAGTACGAAGAAGGCCCCGGGGGGTCGGGCCCGACGTTCTACAGTGGCCCCCGTGCCTACCCGCTGTGGACCTCTGGCTCTGGTGGGTGGCGGGGAGTGGCAGCCCGGTTGCGAGTTCGACGCCGAGCTGCTGGCCGCCTCGGGGGCCGAGGAGGTCCTCGTCCTTCCCACCGCCGCCGCCTACGAACACCCGGAGAAGGCCGTCCAGATTGCCGAGGCCTGGTTCGCCGGATTCGGGGGCAAGGTCCGGGGGCTCATGGTGCTCGGCCGGGCCGACGCCGAGGACGAGTCCATGGCCGCCGCCGTCCAGGCCAGCCGGTTCACCTACCTGGGGGGCGGCTCCCCCATGCACCTGCGATCGGTGCTGAAGTCCTCGCTCGTCTGGGAGGCCCTGCTCGAGGCCTGGCGCGCCGGCGCCGTGGTGGCGGGCTCCTCGGCCGGGGCCATGGTGCTCACCGACCCCATGGTGGACTCGCGCGGCGGGGCGCTCACCGTCGGCCTGGGCATGGTGGAGCAGATGGCGGTGATCCCGCACTTCGGTGAGGAGAACTCGGAGAAGGTGCACCGCTCCATCGCCCTGGCCGCACCGGGCCTGCCCGTGGTGGGCATTCCCGAACACACCGCTCTCATCCGTGATCCCGACGGCGGCTGGCGCCAAGCGGGCGAGGGCGAGGTCCAGGTCTTCGTCAGCGGCAAGCCCGCCGGTTTCGAGGCCCTCCCGCACTGAGCGGGCGGTCCGAACGTGAAGAGCCCGGGGCCGAAGAGTCCGGGCGGCTCAGGCTGATTCGGCTGAGTCTGATTCGGCTCAGTCTGATTC
>PMLV01000078.1 GCA_003160635.1 Acidimicrobiaceae bacterium
TCACGTGCAAACGTGAAGACCTCGCTTTGGGTTTTCGCGAGACTCTCTCGGCCCGGGCGGGGTACACCGCCTCGAGAGTTCAGCGTCCCGCGGCGTGACATGCCGGCGTGGACCGGTTCCGGGAGGGCTTGACCGTGTGCTGAGCACGCCTACGTGTGATCTTCGGATGCGTGCGTGTCAAAGTCGCGTACGGTGCGGGAGATCATTCGGCGCGGAGCGACGACGCCGCGTTGCCCCCGTGTGAGAAAAACCGCGGAAGCGACGCGAGGAGCGCGCCTGCAGCCATGAGCGCCACGAGCCCCAAGACCAGTGGACCCAGGGGCACGGCCGTGACCGGCACCACTCCGAGCGACGTGGCGAAGCCGGACCAGGCCAAGCGTCCGGCGACGATCCCGAGCGGCAACCCGACGACTACCGCGATCAACAGCAAGGTGAGCGTCTGCCAGGCGATGATGCTGCGTAGCTGATGACGGGTCAGGCCGAGGGTCTGCAGGACTGCCAGCTCCCGGCGACGGCGACGCGCGCTCGCCGCCACGGCAGCAGAGAGGGAGAGCAGGGCGGCGACCCCCACGGCTAGAGCCAGGGCCAGGGGCTGCCCGGTCATCTGGTGGGCGTTGACGATCGAGGCGGCCAGCACGCGAGGCACCTGGTATACCCCGCCGGGGGTGCCCCCGGGATCGGCCTTGACGATGGGGCGCACGACGGACGCAGGTCGAACCCCGGGGGCCAGATCGATGGCCACGGTGGAGGGGAGGGCGGTGATGGCCTCATTAGTGGACGTAGTGAGGGAGTGCAGGTCTTCGACGGAGAGCAGGGTGGCCTCCGAGAGCATGGCGCCGGTGCCCAAGTCGACGTGATCGGTCAGTCCTACCCCGATGGACGGCAGGGTCACGATCCCGACGACGGTCATTCGACGCGTCGTGCCACCGTTGCCCACCGTCACGGTGTCCCCCACGTGCTTGCCCAGCTGGCGCAGAGTCGTCGCTCCCAGCTCGATCTGGTCGGAGACCTTCTCGTGCGCCTTCCCGACTCGGTACCGCGTGGACGCCTCGAGGGTGCTCCCGCTCAAAGTCGGCGGTTCTACCGAACCCCGGTGGGTGGCCAATCCGAGTACGGGCACGGTTTGGCCGTCGATGAGGAGCTGGGTGAAGCCGAACGTCGACCATCCCCTCACCCCGTGCTCCGAGTTCATCAGACGGTCGAGGCTGCCATCGCCGCCGTGGAATGCGGCCGGATTGGCGCTGGTCAAGAAGCTGCCGTAGCCCCCCTGGTTTTGGATGAGCACGTCCCAGTTCCACCCGTAGCGATCGGGGTGGGAGACCAACCCGTCGAGGCTGGCCCCGAACACGGCTGCCGCGACGACCGCCAGGACGGCGGTCACGGTCCCCCC
Source organism: Acidimicrobiaceae bacterium (assembly GCA_003160635.1). Classification (GTDB taxonomy): domain Bacteria; phylum Actinomycetota; class Acidimicrobiia; order Acidimicrobiales; family RAAP-2; genus Bog-473. Next base: position 1,391 of record PMLV01000078.1, read on the forward strand.
CAGGCTGGCCCGCACTGCGGACTTGCGGCCGCCGGCGGGCGGCTCCAGGGCGAACCGGATGCCGAGGGAGACCACCCGGGGAAGGCCGGTGGCGTCAGCGGCCTGGGCGAACCCTGAGGGTGATGGTTTTCCCGTTTCGAGGCGGGGCCGGGTCCGTCGCCAGGCCATCGTGGCTAGGAGGCTCAACAGGGCCAGTCCGAGGATCAGGGCGCCGCCCACCAGCACCGTGGGGTCGAACTGGGCGCCACGCACGGGATCGAACTGGCGTACCGGCTCCAGAGGGGCCAGTGGTGAGAGGGCAACGGCGCCCGCCACGGCCAGCACCAGTCCGGCCAACACGGACAGGGCGGGGCCAAGGGCGCCGGTCACCGCTGCCTCGCGGCGGGTGAGACCGAACGACCGGAGGGTGCGCAGCGACCCAGCCGAGCGTTGGAGCCATTCCGCCAGGCTCTGACTGACCAGTATCAGGAGGGCTAGGGCGGCCAGTCCGCCGAACACCGCCAGGGCGACGGCCTGGGGGCGGATGGCGTCCTGGGCTTGTCGGTGCACGGTGTCCAGCTTTCGTACGTTGAAGACGTAGCCGTGGCCGACCTCTTTGGTCAGGCGGGTCAGCGACGCCTGGAGCGCCGGCAGGCCCTCGGTTCCCCCGTCCAGTCGAAGCCCCACCCACGAATAGGAGATCTCCCGCCCGAACCGGGCCGTGGCGGCCCGGGACAAGAAGGCACCGTCCTGCGCGTCGAACTGGTCGACCAGGGCCGGCGGGGCCTCGACGACCCCGGTGACCCGGAAACCAGCCGACCCGATGACCTTCGGGGTGTAGGAGGTCCCGTCGTAAAGGCGATAGTGGACGGTGCCACCCACCCCCACTCCGAAGAGCCTGGCGATTCCCGGGCTCAGGGCGATCTCGTTTGAGGAGGCCGGATGGGGTAGCCGCCCGGCCAGTACGGTCAGCGTGTCCTGGCGGTAGAACGCACCGTCGACGCTGCTCGCGACCGAATCGGTGAGGAAGGAGTCATCGACGCGGCCGTGCACCACCGGGTTGGCGTCCAGTCCAGCGAAGGCCGCACTGGAGCGCACGCCTGGTAGGTGCTCCACCTTGGCGATGAGCGACGTGTTCGTAGAGGGGATGTTGACCATCACGTCGCTGGCGTGGATTGACTGCAGGTAGCGCCCGTACGCCGACTCCGTTCGAGTGGCACCAGCCAGTGCGGCCATCGAAACCGCGCCCAGCAGTCCGGTAAGGAGGATCACCACCAGCGCCTGTCGCCACGACGTCCGCCAGCTAGCCCGCCACCAGTACCAGGCCACCGTCATCGAGCTATAGCCCCCGGCCCCGCGGCACCGACACCGAAAATAGCGCTAGTCACGCTCATTGACGCGGCTCGGTACTCTGCTGGCGCGGACAAGGTGCGAGTTCGTGGATTGGATCTTCTTTGCGGGCTCTGGCTGCGCACAGGTCACTCTGGCCTAAACAAGGTAGCTGACGGTCTCCACGCCGAACCGAAGAGGAGCGACGGCTCACGGCCGTTGTAGTCGCCGAACAAGAGGTCCCAGACGGCCACCGTCTTGACCTCGGGATGAGCCCTCAGTCGAATCCAGTGCGGGTAGCTCACACCTACTTGGCTTGGAAAGGCGATGGCATCGGCTGCGCTGATCTGGTCGAGCGCAGTGTCCGTCCGGCGGACGCCCACCAATGCTGAAAGTGCGAACCCGACCCTGAGACCGATGAGCACCCCCACCATGACTAGCGCCCACCAGCGCTGCCGAATGTCTCCCTGCTCCCAAAATGCTGCAGCCCTCGCTCCACTTCCCGCCACCATCAGGACACGGTACGCGCATTCGGATTGAGTGAAAAGGTGGGTATCTCGTAACTCGGAGTAGTACTGGCACGAAGTGATCCTGGGGACAAGATGAGCGCGTCATGCGGTTGCCTTCACAGATTTCGACAAATGGCTGCGACAACGAGCTGAAGAAATGGGGGGTTTCTCTAGGCGGACTTATTCACGGTCGAGTCGGGGGCGTTGGCCGAATCGGCGACGCACGTGGCAGTAAGTGCTGATCCGAGCCGTGGTTCCGCATGTGGATGGGGTGCGCGGCTACCGCTCTTTGGCAATCAGAATTGGCAATCAATTGAGCGCGACGCGGAAGACTGTCGGTGACAGGCTGGACTCGGGCCCCAGCTTGGAAGCACTGGAATAGACCGCCCAGACGACTTGGACGAACCAGACGGCCCTCCGGAGCCGGTGGCGCAGGTTCGAGTCCTGCCGGGGGCGCCAAGGATTTTGGCTGGTCAGAAGGCTAAAGCTAGGGTTCTTGCCCTATCGTTTCGAGGTGCCGGCGCTCATCGGATGTGAGCCGCTGTTCTGGGCGTTTTTACACTCTTGACACAGAACCGGCGTCATACGGGGATGATCCCGCCAAGTCTGGTGCCGCGCCGGATCGCACGGGCCGGGCGGTACATCGAGGGGGGTTCGGATGAGGCATCTGCGTGTCCGCATGATCGTCGCTGTGGCCATGGTGGTGGCGCCGATCCACCACGGCGCAGACCTGACGTCACTTTGACCATCTGCGAGCGGTCCGCCGCGACGGCGACAGCCGTCCAGGTGTTCGTTGCTCCGACCTCATCTCAGGATCCCGATCGGTAGATGGTCCAACGGGTGGCTTGAACGCCCACATCCGGTGTGGCTGGATGCCGATAATCGTCGAGAAGCTCAGTAGCGAGAAAACCGGCCTTCTCCGCAACCCGCTCGGATGCACGATTACCGATCAACGTGTAGAGGACGATGGCAGACAAATCGAGTGTCTGAAACGCCCACTCGCACATCATCTCGAGCGCGCTGGTAGCAACCCCTTCGCCGCGAGCATGCTTCGCCACCCAATAGCCGGCCATCGCCGTTCTCTCTGCCCAATCGAAAGACGTAATACTGATATTTCCGAGAAACTCGCCGGTCGTTGACGAAACGATGGCGAACGGTGCCCTCTCGCTGCTTGACCAGAATCGATCGTGTTGGGCGATCCACGACCGGGCATGCGCTTCTTCGTAGGGATATGGAATGCTTGCCGTCCAGCGGAAGATCTCGGGATCCTGGCAGGCCGCTGTAACCGCCGGCACATCGTCAAGGTTGAACTGGCGCAACGAGACGAGCGGGCCCACGAAGGAAGCCGTAGGCCGGATCAAATCACCCACCTCACCACTTTATGAGCAAGAGACGTCCGTCAGATGAATGGCGCGTATTCCAATCCCACGGCTGGGTCGACCGCTCGTCCCGGCGCCCGTGAAGGGATCCTCCGGGTCCATAGTGCGGGCGCGGGAGGGGTGCGCTCACCTCACGCGCGTATGGATCGCGATCGCCTCGTAGTTCGTCATTGGGCCCTGTACCCGCCAACGCTCCTCCACGATGTTGCCCGACCGTACGAAGGTGGCAATCTCATGGCGGTCATCGCCGCAGAGGTGGTCGCTCTGCCACGCCCCGGTGCTGAGGTCGAGGTCGACGAAGGGTCTTCCGTTGGCGAAGTAGATCATCACGGTCACGTCATCAAGCTGTCTGTATTCGAGGGTGCGACGGGCCTGTCCTGTGTAGGTCCCGAACCGCACCTCGCCCACCTCGGCATAGTGCGCTCGCGCCTCGAGGGCAACGTGGCAACCGATCGGCACAGCGCTGACGGTGGCGGTTCCTTTGAACGAGCCTCGGGTCCCGATCCGGTGATCCTCGATCGAACGCACGATTGCCCATGTGCCGCGCAGGAACCCGAGCGTATCGACGATCTCCATCGGTATCGATTGTGCCTCGGGAAGGCGAATCGGTCGACACCGTGTGTGACGGTTGAAGGCTCTCGGACCATGGGCGAACAACGAGTAATCGAGATGCTCGTGGATGGACGCACGCCAGCTCGGAGAGTCACCGGGTGATCTCGGCCCCAGATCTGCCGTTCGCCGTGGAGAGTCGGCGCCGCCGACTAGGCATTGCCCAGCCCCATCTCCCTCAGATATGGCGGGTGTTTATGCGGGTTCCTTAACCTGCCTCGGCCACGGGTCGTCGAGAACTCCGAGCTGAATGAACAAGCCCAGCTTGTCGGCACCAATCCATTCACTGACCACGCGGTCACCCTCGAAGTGCATGATGGTGACCGCCCATTCCTCCACTGCCCGTCTCGTCGGGGCCCGTCCCACGTAGCCCCCGGTGTCGGTGCCGCGGAATGTCACCCTGAGGACGACCGTGTCACCGGCCACGATCAGTTCCTCGACGTCCAGGTGGAGATCAGGAAACGCTTGGTGGTAGCGGCGGATCGGCTCGACCCTTGCGGAAGGACCTTTCCCGAAGGGATTGACGTAGCTCTCGGCGTAGAGGTCGGCGGCCGCTTCGTAGTTGCGGCCGTTCCAGACTTCCTTGACGAAATTCCGCACCTGAGTGTCGCGTTCGGCCGCGTGCATCATGTACCCCGATCCGCTCCCCGGTGGAGAAGCCAGTACAACACTAGGGCGAGGATGAGTCGATCGCGAGAATCGGCGCTGCCGATGTGCGGCGCCATCATAGAGACGGTTGAAATCGCCCACTGGCTCCGACGACCTATAGCCCGGATGAGCGGATCCGCCCGTATGCGTTGTCGTCAAAGAGGTGGCGGAATGGCGCCCGTCGTCCCGGCCGGCCACCATCACCGGCCCGGTACGCAAATGTCGCATGAAAGCCGAAGGTCGAACAGGGGGGCGGAGAACTACCCGTGCCCGCTCTCGAAGGGGGGTGGATTCTCAAATGGGACATCGAGAAGGGGGCGGTTCCGAATCACTCATTCCGCGGCCGAACTAGGATGGTCGTCGGCCGTCGAGGAATGGAGACGCAGATCATGCCCGATTTCGCGTATCGCACTGAAGCTACCATCGACGCCGCTCCCAAGATGCTGTTCGACATCGTGAGCGACCTATCGCTGCATGTCGAGCTCGCAGGGAGCGGCGAGCTCAAGACGGGCACGCAGAGTCCGGCCGGTGATGTCGAGACGGGCACGCGCTTTCTCGCCGAGGAGTCCGTCAAACTCGCCGACGGCAGCGGGATGGACGTAACCGCGGACTCCGTCGTCGTCATCTGTGACACGCCCACCACGTTCTCGTGGATCGTCAACCCTGTCCTCCCGGACCGGCTCCGCCGGGTGCAGTGGTGGTTCCACTTCACCCCGGAGGGCGACAGAACACGCGTCGTGCATGAGGTCGAGATCGACTTCGGCGACCTGCAGGACGAGATGCTCAAGGGACTCCGCGACAACTTCGGGCAAGTCCGCGCTCCCGTCATCCGAACCGGCATGGACAGGACCCTCGAGAACCTCAGGACGATGGCTGCACGGTAGGCATCCTCTGAAGCGGTCAGACGGGCAATCCGTCGACCGCCCCGTGTCGTAGCCGTCCGAAGCGAAAGGCACCGACCCGATGCCCGCTCGATGCGAGCGGGGGCTAGTGGCAGTTCCTGCAATCACGCGCCTTAGACCAGTCAGATTGATCTTTGGGTCTTCCTGGTCAACATTGATGTCAACCATTTGTTACAGTATCCTTAAATGTGAAACTCGGTAAGTTACCGCAAGAGGGGGGTCATTGTGGGGAAGTTTCGGAGGAGTACTGCGAGCTTCGTAGCTGGCTTGATGATGGTTGGGGGGGCGGTCGTCGCACTTAGCGTGTCCGCACCGGGGGCGGCGGGAGCGAGCGGGGCGAAATCCCCGATCAAGATCGGTGAGGTGTGCGCCTGTACTGGGCCCCTGGCCTCGGGCGTCCAAGACATCCCTGCCGTTTACAAGGCATGGGTGGCCTCGGTGAATGCCACTGGCGGTATCAATGGGCACAAAATCGACCTCATATTCAAAGACGATGCAAGCAATCCGGCCACGTCGGTGGCCGAGGTGCACACCCTCGTCCAGACGGATCACGTTCTGGCGATCGCAGACGAAACGGACAACGATCTAGCATGGGCCAGCTACGTACAGCAGCAAAACGTTCCCGTTATCGGCGTGACTACCTCGACCCAGCCCTTCTATTCGAATGCCGGTTTCTATCCGGAAGGCCAGACAGAGGATTCGTTGTTCTACGGCATCACCGATGCGGTCAAGCAGGCGGGTGGAACCAAATTCGCGCTCTTCTACTGCGCTGAAGCTGTCCAATGCCAGGAAGGCATTGCGCCCTTGGTCGCTCAAGCAAAGACCGTCGGTGAAAGCGTGGTGGCGACGCTCCAGGTGTCAGCGAGCGCTCCCAGCTACACGGCTCAATGTCTGGCCGCCCAGCAAGCTGGGGCTACCGTCATCTTCACTGCAGATGCCCAGACGGTTGACGAGAAGATCATCCAGGACTGCTACGCGCAGGGCTTCAAGCCCAAGGTCGTGATCGATGGTGAGGTTCTACTTCCTTCATTTACGACCACAGCGGGTATCAACCAGGCGACCTACTTCACCGTTCCCAACTTTCCCTATTTCGTAAGCACGCCGGCGATCAAGGCGATGAACAAAACGTTGGACAAGTACGCACCGGGCGTACGTAAGGACGTCAACTACGGAGAGTTGCCGGTGGAGGCCTGGATTTCCGGAAAGATGTTCCAAGCAGCGGCGCAGCTGGGCCACCTAGGCGCAAATGGTAAAGCGCCCACCAGCGCCGCCTTGACCAAGGGGCTGGATTCTCTCCACGGAACCACCCTCGGGGGTTTGGCGCCTCCGCTCAACTTTACGGCTGGTAAGCCCCATCCGGTTGACTGCTGGTACTACGCCCTGCTCAAAAATGGGAAGTACTCCACTCCGCTTGGGCTCACTCCTTCGTGTGCCCCGAAATGATGGCGAGCCTTCGGCTGAGTCGAAATCACTAACGGTGCGCCAATAGCGCTGGCCGGAGAAATGGATGGACTTCTCCACACCGCCCTTGCGGTTGCCGCGGCAGGGCGGACAGGGCGACCACGCTCGCCCTGTAGTGCTTCGCCACCGGGACGAACATCGATTGGACGATCCCGGCCTCGGACCCCTAGTCGCGTATCAACACGAGGAGCCATATGCCCACGGCATTTGTCACAGGAGCCAGCCGAGGTATCGGGAAAGCCATCGCCGTACACCTGGCGCGGGCCGGTTACGACATCGCGATCACGGCCCGGACTCTCCAGGACGGAGAGGGGCGGGAGCACTCCTCGACCGTGGCCCGGTCCGACACCACGCCGCTGCCCGGTTCGTTGACGTCGACCTCAAAGCTGGTGGAAGAAGCCGGGGTGCGGTGCCTCGTGGTGCAGGCCGATCTGACCGACCGCCCATCGATGATCGCCGCTGCGGACCGGATCATCAAGGAATGGGAACGTGTCGATGTCCTGGTCAACAACGGCCGCTACATCGGGCCCGGCCATATGGACCGCTTCGAGGACACCCCGCTAGAGCTGCTCGACCGTCATATCGAAGCCAATGCCATGGCTCCCATCGCCCTGGCCAAGGAGTTCCTCCCAGGCATGATGGAGCGAGGTTCGGGCACCATCGTGAACATCACCTCCGGCGCCGGCTACCACGACCCCCCGTCAGCCGCCGGTGAGGGTGGGTGGGGCCTTGGCTACGCCTTCAGCAAGGGCGCCATGCACCGTATTGCGGGCATCTTGGACCTGGAGCTGGCCCGCAAGGGCATCCGGGCCTACAACGTCCAGCCCGGGTTCATCGCCACTGAGCGCATGGCCCAGGACATGGGCAGCTTCGGATTCGATTCCTCTACCGGGGCCCCGCCGGACGTGGTGGGCGCGGTGGTGACCTGGATCGTCACCGATCCGGCCGGGGCCGAGCAGTACGTGGAGGCCGACGGCCGCAACTTCGAGGCTCAGGACATTTGCAAGGAGCTCAACCTGCTCCCGGGTTGGCCAGCCTAGAGCGGCCGTCTGTCCTTCGTCACAGGTTTTCCTCGACGCGTTCTGTCACGAAGATCTTATGGGATCGCAACGCTGAGATCGAAGTCCGTTTACCTCCGTCCCATAGCGTTGGGTGTGTTCCCAACGAACTGCGCTCAGTAGAAGTTGCAGTTCACAATGGAGGTGCAATGACCGCGAAAAGTATGCTCCGTATCGCCACCCCCGATGCAGCTCATGCCATGGATATTGCTTGTTCTGACGTGGAGTCTGCTGTTGGCTTACCGGTGCGGGCCGAGTTCCAAGAGATCGAGAGCGGCAACCTGATCATCGAACTTCAGCTCGGCGACGAGACAATAGACACTCCTCACCCTTCACGACTGGCGTCCGCCATCAACGGAGCTGTGGCCAACATCGAGGTCCTGAGCTCGTGGACAGAATCGCCGTCACCCGATCCACATCCGCGGCGGTGCCCCGACGTACTGGGGGTCGGCTACGAACCGTTGCCCCCGGTTGCCCAGCGTGCCCTGGACGATAACCTGCCGACAGCCAAATGGGATCGCTCGGACTCCTCATGGCATCTGGCCGTGCCCTCGGTCTGCGGTGGCAAAGCGATAGTCGGAATGTCGTCTCGGGGCGGATACAGCCATCGATTCACGACGCACGATGTTGCCGCGCTCAGGTGTGGCCTCGCGTCTTAGCCCAACAGGAGCGGCAGCGATCGTCGGTCGCAGGTTGGCTATAAGTCTCAACGCCTATCCTCGGTCGCCTCCAACCGGGAACCACACAAAAGCTCAGCAGCTGCCGGGACCAACGAGCGATGACCTGGCCGACGCGGTTGTTCGACTTGGCCTACAACTTGACGGGGATCCGTTCCGCTCGTTGGCGTCCTTGGTGTGTCCGGTCACTCGAGCCGGGCGACCGGCCTTCCATCAAGGTGACCAATGAGCCCGAGGAGCTCATTGGCGTGCGGGCGCTCGGAAAATGGGGTGGCAACGGCGCGGTCCGGGTGCTGGTCCGAGACGGCAACGCGATCGTGTTGGAACGCGCCGGGCAGACCCTGCGCTCCTTGGTTAGGGACGATGCTCGGCCACTCAGTGCCGTGCGACACGGCTCAGCGTCTCCACACCATATCGTGTCGAGAATTGCGTCTATCGACGTTGACGATCTGGTTTCCCTGAAGCTACGACTTCGTGGCAACAACCCGACTGAAGCCAAAGTGCTTACCCTTATCGATCCGCAACATGGCCACTTCATCAGTCGCGGCTTTCTTCCCGCGGTCAGTTGCCAGGGGCAGTTTGATCTCGCTGAATCCCAGCCAGTCTTTCCACCCATCCTCAATGGAATCGGCGACATCGACGTGCACCTTGCCGGTCTTCTCCCAGTGGTCCCGCCACCAAGCGGGGCTGTGGAACGAGCAGAAGTCCCAGGCCCAGAACGGGATGAGTTCCTCGGGAATCTTCGATCCGATTTCGCTGGCCAACCCCGGTGCCACCATGGCGAGTTGGGCCCCTTCTTTGAGGAAGTGCGTCATGTAGCCGAGGTAAAGGTCGTCGGTGCCGAAGTAGTGGTAGGCGTCAACACTCACGATGGCATCGAAGCAACCTCCAGCGAACGGAAGTACGTGTGCTTCCGCATGGATCGGTACGACGAAGTCCTCGAGGTCGGCGGCGCGGATCCTCTCCAGATTCGCCGATGCCTCAATCCATAGATCTGTGGCCCACACCTGGGCACCGAACTCCTTGGCCAAAAAGATAGATGTCAAGGCGGTTCCACAGCCGAGGTCGAGCACCCGCATGCCGGGTCTGATCTCAACGACGTCAGTCAGAGCTTCGATCAACCAGAGGGGGTTTGGTCCCATCTGGTTTTCGATCACCCATTGCGGGTCGTAGCCGTTCGAGCGGGGATAGCGCGGATGATGAAGTGGGTTGCTCCTCGTGATGGTCACTGCGTATGGTCTCCTTGGAACAGTATTCGGACGCGGATGACGACGACGTCGGGCCGACACGGCGGACTCGTTGTCTTCGTTCAGTCCCGAAAGGGACTCAGGCCGTGGGGACCGCACGCATACGCAGCTCCAAATAGCGAAACCAAGGTTTTGAGTATCGTACTCGTGACGACGGCTTGAATCACCGACTCCCGCTATCGAGGGTGCCACACCGCCCGGAGGTGGCACACGGCTGTGGCCCTGCGGCCCGTACTTCTTTCCTTCGCGAACGGAGTCCGCTCCGCTGGGCGCCTTGCGGCATGAAGGCCGACCCCATAGGTAAGGACCTGCGGCACTGCGGAAAGTGCCTTGACCGACCGGAGACCGCTACCGAAAGCGCGTCCGACGCGACAGACGAACTCCTGTTCAGCCGTAGCCACCACTTGGGATGTACGGGGACGGAGGAGCTGCGAGACCGCGCACCATCACCGGGCCGTAGGGCGAAAGCTCCACCCCAGCGGCCACGAGGGTGCGGATGGCCCATTGCTGTCTGGCGGTGAGCCAGTTGACCTCGACCACCTCGTTCCCACCCATCTCGGCCAGTGCTGTCCTTAGCAACGCCGTGGCGGCTTCTTCGTCGCAGGCACCAAGGGTCACAATACGGTCGTCCTTGGCTACGGCATACCCCCGGTCTTCGAGCAAGAGGAGACGACTGCCTGGTTCCTTCAACATGGCAACGATGTCGACGGAACGGGCCGATCCTCGGACGTGACGGTCGACTGCCTCGACGACGTCGATCTCCTGCTCATGAGCACGGCGAACACGGGGATCACGGCTCACCGTGCCGGGGGACACGGTGCCATACCCGACCACCACCGGGTGAAGGGAGAATCCGGCCGAGGTATAAAGAGCCATCGCCGCGGGGTCTCGTGAGCATTGGATCGTACCCGGACCAAGCGGGTCTGCGTTGCTCAGGGCGAGTTCAAGGAGTTGACGTCCCAGGCCTCGTCGTTGGGAACCCGGCAGCGTGGCCAAGAGGGACAAGACCCAGTACCCCTCGCGCACGAAGGATTGCGAGAGACCGACGATCACCCCAGCGTCGTCGGCCACCCAGGACCCATCGTGATCAGTGGCCAAGAAGTGGCGCATCCGGTTCTGTAACCGGACAATGTCCGCTTGCGTCATTCGCGAGACAGGCAACCCGTAGGTGGCGCGCATGGCCTGAAAGGACTGATCCCAGGCTCTGACCGCTCCTGGCACGTCGGAGGCTTTCATGGCACGCAATGTCACCATCCCTCGATCTTGGCAGAGGATTGATGGCAGGTGCTCCTGCAAACGGTCCTGCAAACGGGCCTGCAGTCTGCGACGAGCGCTTCACTTGTCGGTATGGGTACCGATGTGCGTGTCGAGGCGGCAAACCAAACGGCGTCCCCGTGGACTGCCTGCTCCCGTCTCCCTCGGCTCGCTTGCGACCGGTTGGAATATCGTTACAGCGTGTCATCACGACTGGACAAGTCCTGGTCTGTGCTGGTCAGCCACCAGACCATCGAAGGAAATCGATGCGTCGATATCTTTTCTCGGCCCAATGGCTCCTTCGGTTTCGAAGAGTTCCGCAAAGACCCCGAGGATCTGGGGGCTTGGACCCCGGTCAGCTACTTCTCGGGCCACGAATACCCGAGCGAAGGCGATGCCACAATTGCCGCATGTCAGGCTGTGCCCTGGCTGGGCCCGGTCTTGGATCGTTGATCTTTTCGGGCCGGACGATCTCGGCGTAGTTCTGTTGAGTGTCCATATGCCGATCCTCATCTGACGTCATCGAGCCACTCGGAGCGCCTGATCCGGATCCGATCTCTGGCTGTTCCGGTGCACAGCCGATAGAGTTCGCGCCACGACAGCTCCAAGGGGGTCCGCTCCACAATGGTTGTGCTGATCATCGTCATCGTCATCGTCGTGCTGCTCATACTCGGTCTGTGGGTCGCCTATAACGGCCTTGTCAAGAAGCGCAACCGGACCCAAGAGGCGTGGTCCGAGATCGACGTCGAGCTCAAGCGCCGCCACGACCTCATCCCCAACCTGGTGTCAACGGTGCAGGGCTATGCCGCGCACGAGCAGGGGACCTTCGAGGCGGTTACCCAGGCCCGCGCCAACGCTGTCACTGCGGGAGCGACGGGCGACCCGGGCCAAATTGCCCCCGCTGAGAACGTTCTGTCCGGGGCGCTCCGCTCATTGTTCGCGGTAGCCGAGAACTACCCACAGCTACGGGCGGTCGAGAGCTTCCTCCAGCTACAAGAGACGTTGACTGCCACAGAAGACAAGATCGAGTACGCCCGTCGCTATTACAACACCAGCGCCCGTGACTACAACATCGGGCTACAGACGTTTCCGCGCAACCTGATCGCGGGGCCCTTCGGCTTCAAAGCGGTGGCCTTCTTCGCTGCCGACGAGGAAGACCGCTCCGTTCCTCAGGTGAATTTCTCCGGCCCCGCTCCAAGTGCGGCCAGCCCGGCACCCTCCGGACCCCCGCTTGCGGGTGGCTCGGAGGGGCCGCCGCCCGCGACCGCCTCCGAGGGACCGCCACCAGCCAGCTAAGACATTTCGAGCGGGCTTCCAGGGCCGGTCAGACCGACTGGCCCGAGGCGATCTTCTCNNCGGTGATACCAGGACTCGTGGTGCTGCAACGGATCGTCGATGCACATCGCCGCAGTCGCGTGGTTCATCTTCTTGAAAGGCTTGTCGTTCTGCTGCAGCTTCTTGAGCGCGCTCAACAACCCTGCTGGGTTTCGGGTGAGCTCAACACCGCTGACGTCGGCCAGCGACTCACGCCGACGAGAGAGCGCCAGACGAATGAGTGGGCCGAAGATGAAACCGACCACGGCGAGGAGCACGCCGGCGGCGAAGATCACGATTACGAGCTGGTTGCCCCGACCGCTGCCCCGCCCGCCGCCGGCGAAGAATGCGCTTCGCCAGAGGATGCTGGCAAGAAGGGCGGCCATTCCGATCATGGTCCCCACAACGAGAAGGAGGCGGATGTCGTGGTTCTTGATGTGGCTCATCTCATGTCCAGCGACACCTTCTAGTTCCTCGCGATTCATGATGGTGAGCAGCCCGGTGGTGAAGGTGATGGCCGCCTTGTCCGGGCTGACCCCGGTGGCAAAGGCGTTGGGCGAGGGGTCGTCGATCACGTAGACCGCAGGTGCGGGGATCCCTTCGCCGATAGCCAAGGCCTCCACCAGGTTGTGCAACTGCGGATACTGTGCTGGATCGGCTGGCACGGCCCCCGAGACCCGGAGCACCAGCGCTGCTCCGGAGTTCAAGGAGTAGAGGATCCCACAGAGGGCCAGAAAACCGGCGATCACGATACCGATGATGACCGGGGTCCAGCCGTAGTTCGTCGGCGGGGTGGGAGCGAAGCCATTGTTGGCAGAGTGGCGGTAAAGAGCCTTGAAGAGAAGCCCGCACGCTGCTCCGATGGCCAGCCAAATCACGAAGAACAAGACGATAAAGATGACGGTGCGTCGTTTGTTGCTAGCGATCTCGCTATACACGTCCCGAATCCTACGGCATCGGAGGTACCCGGACCCCGGAGAAGCGGGCCGGGTGAGCGTCATTGCGGCGGTACCGCCTCGCCGCGAACCTTTCGAAATCCTCGAGCTGCCATTACAGGAGAACAAAGGACAGCGACTGCATCCGGCCAGGTCCAACTTCTCCAGCGCGCAGATCGCTCCGCGGAATGTCGACTCCGGGGCGCGACGAAATGGGGTTTACACCTCTTCCATCTGCGCTTTCCGAGGGGGCGATCGGCAGCTCGTCGGTCCGTCCCGAAGGGAGACCGCCTTCGCTGGTCATGTTGACCTGGCCCGACCGTCCCGGCTGATCCCCATATGACGAATCGGCCTGCGGGAACCGCTCTTCACTCGTTACCACAAGGATCGCCATTTCTCTGGGCTGATCCACGCGGGACCGACTTGATCGGAATCGAGGCCGTGGCTCAGGATGGCCGCCACTATTGTCGTGGAAGTGAAGAATCAGGTCGTTCCCTGCACGCTGTCGGTGGGTTCTTGCAGAATCACTTACGACCTTGTCGTCGACTTGGATCTCGGAGATCCGATCGGTACACAGGTAATAGCTGGGGAGTGGAAACTGAGCCCCGCTCTTATGTGGCTGTTGGGTTCATTGAAAGCTGGTGACGGTGTCTTGGACCTTGGGGCACATTTCGGGACGTTTGCCATCCCGGCCGGAAAGCTCGGAGCGCGAGTTGTGGCAGTCGAGGGCTCCCCCCGGAACGCCGGGGTACTGCGATCGGCTTGCGAACACAACAAGTTGGAAAATGTGGAGATAGTCGAAGTGGTCGTCGACAGCAGCATTGGAGAGGTCGAGTTTGTCGATCTCGGGCCATACGGGACCATCTCGACACCAGGCATCTGTTCTGAAACTGGTTATCCCACCATTCGACGCCTGACTACAAGGTTGGACGATTTGCCCGGCGCGCCCTTCGATTGGGCGAAGATTGACATTGAAGGCAATGAACAAGCCGCACTGGGCGGTGGCCGGGAAATGCTTAAGAGCATTCGGGGCATGGTCATCGAGTCAAATGGGTACGCGTTGCATAGCCACGGAACGAGCCCCAAGGAGTTGGTCCAATCCATCGAGAGTCTTGGGCTCAAGGTCTACGAAGTAACTGATGGGGAGCTTCGACGAGTCGCTCATCCAGTTGTCCAGCCAGAAACGATTGTCGATTACGTGGCTGTGCGGAAGGAACTCAATCTTCCGCCGGGCTGGATGGAGCGCCCCCAGCGCGACGACACCGAAATCGTCACTGCCCTCATGCACGAATCAAAGCACCCAATCCCAGAACACCGGGATCATGCCAATCGAACCATCGCAGGCCTGTCTCGAAAACTGGCGAAGCGCTATCGCAAGGTGGTGAACGCTCAGATACGCGCCTGACGCGTCACGGTGGACGGCGTGCTTGCGAACGTAGAATGCACAAAGTCTCAAGCAGGCGCTTCGGGGATGATCCCAAAGCAGCTCATGTCGGAAATATGGGGACACCACCAGAGTCGTTCCAAGCGGTTTCAACACTCCCCATTTCCAACCGCTGCGAGTACCGAGCGGCCTTACTCGATGGGTCGTCGCCCGATCCCTGCGGGCTCGCGCCCCGCCAGCAGCCAACCACCGAGTGATGCGACGAGCGGCAGAGCAATGAGGAATAGGACGAGGTCGACCACAGGGACTTGGCTCACCCGTGCCTCCAGCTGGCCCCTGAAGTAGGCCACGGTGACGATGTAGGCAACCGCCACACCGCAAAATGCGCCGGGCATGCCCAAAGCTCCCGCAATGACGGCGGCATACTCCGACGCCGTGCCCCGGCAGTGCAGCACCGTCGTGTCATGAGACCACATCTTCGGCCATCTTGCAAGTGGGATTTTCTTAAGTGCTTCTGCGTGAGTGTGGGATAATGAGTGGGGTTAGTTGCAGGAAAGTTGGAGGAAACATGGACGCCACTGTGACCAAGATCAAGCCGGACATCGGTGCCGAAATTACTGGGATCTCTGGGCATGCTTTCGTTGCCGCCGGCGTCGCTGCCGATGCCCAGAGGCTGCTGGACGCGCACGGCGTTCTCATCTACCGCGACGCGAACATCGATGATGACGACCTGAAAGCTTTCACCCGCTTGCTCGGGCCGGTGCACGAGTTTCCGGACGTTGCTGTGGTCAGCCTCGATCCGGAGTTGAGCAGGTCGGCATCGGTTCAGAACGGCACCTTTTATTGGCATATCGACGGCACGATGGTCGAGTACCCCCACCAGATCACTCTGCTCACCTGCCTCGAGCCGGCCAACGACGGGAGCGGCGACACGGAATTCGCCAACACCTACGCCGCCTATGACGCGCTGAGCGACGGCGAAAAGGCCGAGCTTGAGCACCTCCAGGTTCGCTACAGCTACTTGAACCGACAACGCCTCAAGCAGGGGTTCATGACCCCCGAATCAATCGAAAGCCTCAAGAAGATGCCGCCCCGGGACCGTTCGCTCGTCTGGACACATCGCACCGGCCGCAAGTCGATGCTGCTCGGCTCCCAAGCCGGTGAGGTCATCGGTTGGCCGATCGACAAGGGTGAGGCATTCCTCGGGAGGCTTCTCGAGTGGTCCACTCAGCCACGCTTTACGCTGCGCCACCATTGGACACGCGGGGACCTCGTGCTGTGGGACAACACAGGCATTCTGCACCGCGCTCATCCGTACGCGCTGGAGTCGGGTCGCTTGATGCATCGCACCACAGTGGACAGCGACCAACACGTCGCCACGGTTGGAGGCGGCACCGGCGACTACGTCGCGTAAGCGAAATCACTAACGCGTCCCTGGAAATACGCAGAACGAAATACGGAAGCTGATCGGCCAACGTCCAGGACGTCGGTTCTACCGACGTTCTCTGCACTTTCGTCGACTTGGAGGCCGTCCGGGGCCCCGGTCTCTGGGAACCGCCCCATCAGGCGTCGAGGGCGGCGCAGCCGCGGACCGCTGCTTCGGCCGCCAGGCGCGCCGCCAAGGTGGTCTCGCGGCCAAGGCGCTCTAGTTTTCCCGCAAGCGCTGGCTCTGCAGCGATGAGCCGCCCGATCTCGGCAGTCATGCCAGAGCCATCGGGGTTGGTCAACGCCACGAAGCGTGGGTCGAGCAGATCGTCGAACCAGCGGTCTCCGATGCACCGATACGCCGACCATGGACAACCGTGTGCCTCGCAGACCTCCGCAACGGCCGAGGACTCCATGTCCACCCCGAGGCAGCCGTCCGCCAAGAAGCGCTGGCTCAGCTCACTGTCGAGTGTCGCTCCCTCCGTGGTTATGAGTTTGCCTCCCTGCGGTGCGTCTCCGGGCGGGGTATGGCGATAGGTGGCGCCGCTCGAGTACTCGATGATGATCTCGGGATTGATCAGGGTACCGACCTCGAGGTCCGGGTCGAGGCCGCCGCAGATACCGGCGATCATTACGTGGTCGACGGGTACGCGATCCGGCGCCGACCCGTCGAACAAGCGGGATATCGCCGCACGCGTCAACGGTGGTCCCATTCCGATGTGAATGGCGGTCACCCGCGAGTTGCCGACGTGCCCAGTCCAGGGTGTGCCTTTGGCGTCGCTGGTGGGGCTGAGGCCGAATGCGGTCACGATGGCATCCATTTCGAGAGGCATGGGAGCCAGAACGACCACGTGGCGGCGGACATTGTGATTGGTCATGGCCATAGCTTGCCTGTTCAGGCGTTCTCGTGCGCCAGTGCGGACGGTGGTCCATCCTGCGGATAGCTCTACGGATCAACCTGGACCGAGATGGGCAGTGGACTGATCTCAGCACGATCCGGCTGCGACAACCGTCGACGCGTGGCCTCATCGGTAGTGACACGGCTCCCGAGAATGTCGCGTCCCGTTCCGTCCCCGAACACTCGGTCCGGCGACTACTCGCCGATCGTCTGCAACACCGCTGCGTGGGGGATGCCGTTGGAAAATATGCCGACGTCACTGGCAATCCGCGGTTCACCGGTCATGTCCGTGAATCGACCCCCGGCCTCTTTCACGATCACGGCGGGGGCGGCATGATCCCACGGCCCCCCGCCAATGAGGACGAAGAGGTCCAGCACACCGGATGCCAACATCAAGGCACCACTCGGATGACTCGATCCCCAAGACGGACGATCTCCTTTGACCGAGACACCCGGGTACCTCTGCACGAAGGCGTCCAGTCTCGACCTGATCTCGTCGGGAACCGACTGACCAACCCAATAACCAATCCGAGCTCTGGCGAGATCTGAGGTGTGACTCACCCGCAGCGGCGTGGCTGACGCACGCACGCTCGCTCTTGGTCTGCAGGACCCAGGCGCCATCGCCCCGGATCCCCCACCAGCGCAACCCAAGGAGGGGTGCAGACGCCATTCCCACGAGGAGTTGATGATCCTCTTCTACCGCGATGAGGGTTGCCCATTCGGGACGGCCTAACCGAAGCGCGGCCGTTCCGTCTATCGGGTCAACGATCCACCTGCGACGTCCGCGGGACTGGTGCCCCTCTTCTTGAAGGGTTGTACTGCCCTGTCGGTAAGTTTGATGTGTTGCCCGCTGGCGTCTTCAACTGTTCGGAATGAGGACTCAAAGAACGCAGTGCTGACAACATCGGCGGCGTCCCCGATCAGCTGTGTGAGAACAGCAAGATCGGCCGGCGTGTAGTCGGCGTCTCGACTGTACGACCCGTCCGAACTCATTGGAGAGAATCTGACTCTACGTTCCAGTGCCTGGCTTCGAGCCTGCCGATGATTCCAGCAAGCCGATTCCCTTGAGTGGAAGGTGAACGGTCATTTCCTTGGCAGGCCGGTCAGAGCTGGCGCAGGCTACTTTTTGATGTAAATGCCAGTCAGATTGGTGTGACACTGGCCGATCGGTGCCTGTACGGTGCCACCGACCACGCTCTTGTTGTAACCGATAATCGAGGGTTGGAAGACCAGCGGAACCTCGGCGCCGATGGACATCGCGAGGGCACCCGCCTTCTGCATGAACGGCCCCTGCTGTTGGGCGGTCACGTAGTGGAGGGCCTCCTTGATGTAGGGGGCGAGGAGCGGATTGGCGGTCCCGTAGTGCTGGGTCAGAAAGCCGATCGGCAGGAATTCGTTCTCGAAGTTGTTGGCCAGGTCGGGCCCATTCGAGAGCTGCTCGCTGAGGACGGCGTTGCCGTCGCCCTTGATGTAGACATCGACCAGGAGGTCGGCAGGGTCGACCTGCTGCAGGGTGACGGTGAACCCGGCGGCCTTCGCCTGTTGCTGGATGATCTGGGAGGCTTCGGCGAACGAAGGATCACCGCTCGGCACGGTGAGCGTGAACGAAATCCCCTTGGGAAATCCGGCCGCCTTCAGCATGGCCTTGGCTTTCGCCGGCTGATAGGTGTACTTGTTCCCAACTGATTTGTTGTAGCCAGGGGACCACGACGGGAAAGGCTGGTAGGCCGGCTCTCCCAGACCGTCGTCGACCACGCGGTTGAGGGCATTTCGGTCGACCGCGTACTCCAACGCGGCGCGGACCTTCGAGTTGTTGAAGGGTGCGGCGTTCTGCCGCATCTGCAGATCGATGTAGTCGTAGGACTTGCCCACCACCGCCGCGAGGTTAGGTTGGGCCTTGACCGGCTTGACCTCGTTCGGCTCGAGCGTCGCCATGTCGACATCGCCAGACTCGAGCGCGGTGACGATCTGCGGACCGAGAGAGGTCTGGACGAAATCGACACCGCCGAGCAGGTACTGGCCCTTATTCCAATACTTGGGGTTGGCCACGAGATTGATGGCGGACCCCACGTTGTAGCTCTTCAAGGTGAATGGCCCGGCTCCGACGGGCTCTTTGGCGTCGGTTGTGATGGTGCTGGGGTCGTAGATGGTGCCGTCCGAGTGGTACATCGCTTGGATGACGTCTCCGGGAATCGGGTTGGAGAGGTTGAGCACGAGGGTGAGGGGATTCACGACATCGATCGTCGAGATGGCGGTCAATGTGGTCAGCAGGGGGCTCTGACGGCTGTACAGCAGGCTCGTCTTGATGGCGTCGGCGTTGACCGGGTCACCGTTGGAGAACACGACACCCGGCCGGATGTGGAGGGTCACCGTGTTGGGCGTCGACGACCAGCTCCGGATGACGTTCGGGAGGAAGGCCGTGTTGGTGATGCCAAGGCCTGAGGCGTAGATGTTCGAGAGGATGGCGAAGCCGCAGGGGTTGAAGGATTGCTCGGGATTGAAGGTGTTGTCGAACTCGTCGTTCAGGTCGACGCCGTACGTGAGGGTCCCGTGGGGATTGGCGTTCTTGGGGAGCGAGGCGCCGGCCGTCAGGGGCTGGAGTAGGGATGCACCAGCCAACGCAGTGGCGGCCACCGCGAGTGCAGCCAGGGCTCCACCACGCCGGCCCGCCGGACGGAACCTCATGCGGCCAACACTGCGCCGCCGCCGTGGTCCACGGATCACCATGAATTCCTCACCTCGCTCGGGCCCGCCGCAGGGCGTCTGGTCCGCGGTTTGGACGGCGGAGAAGCCTTGAGCCTACGCAGGGAAGTCATGCCGTTGTCAACACCAGTTCACGTCTGACCCCCGCACCAAATCTGACCCCGGCGGGGCCCGGGTGCCGACGGGCGCACCTTCCCGCCGTCCCCCTTTGTGGGACGAGGTCTCGCCCCCGGAAACCTGCCCTACTCGGGGATCTGTACCGAGAGGCAGAATGGATGACCGGCCGGATCCAGCAGAACGCGCCAGCGATCCGGCGATGGCTGGACGTCTGCTCGCACCGCGCCGAGCCGGAGCGCTTCGGCTTCTGCCCGCTCAAGGTCATCTACGGCAAGGTCGAGATGCAGCTGCTTCGGGATATCGCCGTCGGGCCATGAAGGAGCGCGATAGTCCTCCACCCGAACTGCGGCCAACCATCCGTGTTCAGCCTTCACTGCGACGAAGTCGTCGCTCCTGAAGGCAACCTCGCCACCGAGGAGCTCGGCCCAGAATGCGCCCAGGGATCTGGGATCTGCGCAATCGAGAGCGATGGATCCGAGCCGGGCGACTGCCATGAGCAAAATATATGACCTCGGCGCCCTTGGCGGCGATATTCCTGTGGGCCCCCGCCTAAGAAAAGGGATCTGCGGGTCACACCGTTCCGCCCGAAAGTCATTCTCTCTTCGACATATGCCGCTCGGTAGGCGGAATCGTGACCGTGCGAAATTGAACCTCGACCCTCCCAAGAGTTCGCACTTGGTAGTGCTCACAGGCACCTCATCCCATCGACAGATGTTCAGGACATCAGGGGTGCGATCCCATTCAGGAGGCAGTTGAGGCCAAACTCGAAGCGATCGTCCCGTGTCTCGGCCGCGTCGGGATCGATACCTTCATCGAAGACCTGGAGGACGCGCGTGAACATGCCCGATCGGTCAAGCCGGTCCTTCCACTCCTGCATGCCAGCGGTAATGTCCAGTTGTGTGACCCCCGCTTCGGTCTGAGTTCGTTCGATCCGAATCTCGCGAAGTTCGTTGAGAACTGAACCCGTCACATAATTGTCGAAGGTCATCAGGATCTGAAGCGTCGTTGCCGTATCGAGGTTGCACCTATCGAGGACAGCCAGGGATCGCTCGATCTGTAGGAGCGCGTTCGGACCGAAAGGTGACCGTTCGCTGATAAAGATCACGACCCAAGGATGGCGCAGGAGTGATTGGCGCTTCTGCCGGGCAATACGGGCCAGGTCCGTGCGCCAATCGAGGCTCTCCGATGCCGGTACGTCCTCGCCCTCGATCGCATCGAGCATGAGATCGAGCAGTTGTTCCTTGTCTGCCACGTGCCAGTAGAGGGACATCACGCCGACATCGAGTTCTTTCGCGATCCGTCGCATGTTGACGGCAGCGGCGCCCTCTGTATCCGCCAAGACCACGGCGGCCTGCACGATCTCGTCACGAGTCAGCGCTTTTTGGCGTCGAGCATGGCCAGATCGAGCCGAATCTCGACGCCGCGGTGCCACCGTCGCGGAGGGGGGCCAGAAATCATCCAGGTTGGTCATGAGCTCCACTTCCATTTTGGCCGCTCGTACATCGTACGATATAGTACAGCGTATGGCTATAGTCGTACCGCGTACGGGATGGGGCGAGGAGTCCACGGGCCTTGCGATTGAGGCAATCGGCATCGAGAAGTCCTTCGGTCAGACCCACGCCCTGTCTGGCCTCGATCTCGAGGTCCCAGCGGGGAGCATCCTCGGGGTGCTGGGACCGAACGGGTCAGGCAAGACCACGGCTGTGAGGGTCCTTACGACTTTGCTTTCACCCGACCGTGGCACGGCCCGGGTCGCTGGCTACGACGTGGTCACCGAGCCCATGCAGGTGCGTCGCAACATCGGCTTGGCCGGGCAGACGGCGTCGCTTGACGAGTCCCTGACGGGGTCAGGCAATTTGGTAATGGTCGGTCAACTCTGTCGCCTCCCACGGCGCAGGGCGCAAGGGAGAGCCGAAGAGCTGCTTATTCAGTTCGACCTGGCCGATGCCGGAGACAGAGGAGTGAAGACCTACTCGGGCGGTATGCGCCGGCGGCTGGACCTGGCCGCCAGCTTGGTCACTCGACCCCCAATTCTCTTCCTCGATGAACCCACTACCGGTCTTGACCCTCGCAGCCGCCTTGCCCTGTGGGACATCATCCGGACCTTGGTGGCCGACGGCACGACCGTGCTCCTCACCACGCAATACCTGGAAGAGGCCGATCACTTGGCCGACAAGATCATCGTCATTGACAGGGGCTCGGTCATCGCCCAGGGATCATCTGACGAATTGAAAGCCCAGGTCGGCGGTGACCGTATCGAGGTCACGGTGGCAGCGGAGTCTGATCTCGCAGCGGCGCGTGAAGTGCTGGCCCACCATGCCGAGGGCGTGACCCACGTCGACCCGGATCGGCGACGGGTTGACGCATCGGTGCCCGCGGGAGCGAGATCCATACCGGCCATCGCTGCGGCCATGAGCAAGGCGGGCCTGCTGATCGATGACCTGGGAATGCTGCGCCCCTCACTCGACGACGTCTTCCTCAAACTCACCGGCCACTCCGCCGATCCCGTGGCAGTTCACAGCGAGAAGGCGGCACTCGCATGAGGTCCACCCTCACCTCACCAGCAACCACCCAAGTCGAATCCATGCCATGGCGGGCTTGGTGGTCGTTCCGAAATACCCTCGTGTTGGCCCGTCGTGGCGTCGCCCACATCGTCCGAGAGCCTTCACAGCTCCTCGACGTCACTTTGCAGCCGCTCATTTTCGTCCTGCTCTTCGTCTACGTCTTTGGCTCAGCCATTAGGGTCCCTGGCGGCGGCAATTATCACGAGTACCTCATCGGAGGCATGTTCGGTATGGCCCTGGTGGGCACCGCCCAGGGCACCGCGGTCGGTGTTTCCACCGACATGGCGACCGGCCTGATTGACCGATTCCGGGCGCTCCCGATTTCTCGCTCCGCTGTCCTTGCCGGTCGAGTAATAGCGGATCTGCTCACCGAGGTCATTGCCATTGTCGTCCTCGTCATCACCGGCCTGGCCGTCGGCTGGCGAATCCACAACGGAGTCGGCGATGCCGTGCTGGCCTTTGGCCTGTGCCTGTTGATTGCATTCGCAATGACGTGGGCTGGGGCTTGTGCCGGCATGTTGGTAAGGAATCCAGAGGCCGCAGCGGCGGTCGGGTTCATCTTCTTCCTCCCCTTGGTATTCGTTTCCAATACCTTCGTTCCTACTCAGGGCATGCCCGCTTGGCTCCGCGTCGTAGCCGATTGGAACCCGGTAAGTGCCGTCGCCTCGTCGTGCCGAGATCTCTTCGGCAACCCCAACCCGTCCTCACACATCGCGGCGTGGCCGATGCAGCACCCCGAACTAGCGACGGTCCTCTGGTCGATCGGATTACTTGCCGTGTTCGCTCCCCTCGCCGTCTACTTCTACCGTCGGAAGTCCTTGTGACACCGGAGAATTCAGCGTCAGTGCCGATTTGACGCGTCCGCACTCAGAGGCCATCGAGCGCCGAATCCGACGTGGCCGATGCGTCGCGGGACCGCCTTCGCCGAAATTGTTGTTCGTCCCAGTCCCAGCGCACCGCGTCAATCTCGCGAAACTCCCGGAAACTTAGTCGTAGCTTCGTCAGGAGGGGCCGGGCGTCGATCTCGATCTAGTCTCCCGAGAACTTCGTGCCCTCCCCCGCTCCGGTGAGCGGATGGCGGTGTACGACGACATAGGCGAGCACGACGGCTACGGCCAGAATGGCTAGCGCGATGAACGGAAACTCGCTGTACGGGGCGGGTTGCCCGGGCTTGCACAATTCGACGAACGGGACGAGAAGGGTGAGGGACCCCAGGATCGGGATCGCCACGTGTCGCATGAGCGAGAACGAGTCCCGGTGGCGGCGCCACATGAAGAAGGGGAGGGAGAGTGTCGTCAGGAAGTAGACGAAGAGGATCACGATGGTCCCCATCGTCGAGCACTCGGCGTAGAGGCCGACGGGGTTCATGGATCCCGTATTGCCGCTAATGAGGTGAGACACCCACCAGACACCAATGATTCCGAGTCCGGCCGCTCCCATGACCAAGAGCGCATTGACAGGGGTGTCAACCTTGGGTCGAAGACGGCCGAGCCAAGCGGGAAGGAGCCCGCTTCGCCCGCCGTCAAAGAACATGCGCGCTTGTGAGTTCGTACCAGCGACCAAGGTGGCGAGCACCGAGACGATGCCGGCGAGCCACGCGAGAACGGCCGCTCCGCCGAAATAGTGGTCGGACATGGTAAGGAAGGGAACTGACGAGCGCCCGATGGAGGAGACGTCGTAGTTGAATCCGGTGACGGTCGAATAGGCGAAAAAGACGAAGAGGGCGACCCCGACCGCGACCGAGATGAAGAGGGCCCTTGGAATGGTGCGCCTCGGAGTTCGGCACTCTTCGGCCAGCGCCGGACCGTTTTCCCATCCGATGAACATGTAGAGGGCCAACGGGAATCCTGCGGAGAGCCCGGTGAGTCCTCCGGTGAGGTGTGCCCAGGCAAACGGAGACCCCGAAAGATGGGCACGCTGATCGACCAGGACAATGATGCAGACCAGGACCATGATGATCACCTGCACGAGCACGGCCACCCCGACCGCGGTGGTCGAAAGCTTGACGCCACGCATGGTCAGCCAGATGGCGCCGAGTGTCAGTAGGACAGCCAATGGTCCCCAGGCGATATGCAACGATGTGTAGTGGGCAATGGTAAGTGCCACCATCCCACCTGACATCGTGAACACCGCCGCCATGGCGATGGTGTAGCCGACCGTCACCAAGAGAGCCGTGACAACGCCAGCCCTTGGTCCAAGTGCGGTCTCGACATAGGTGATGAAGCTGCCAGCCGAAGGCTCTGCCTTTGTGAATTCAGCCACGGTGAATGCGAGAAGGACGACTGCCACGCCTGCGGCGAGAATCGTCAGGGGGGCTGCGACGCCGGCGGTCACCGCGATCACACCGAATGCGAAATAGAAGTCGATGCCCGGCCCGATGTTGGCTATCGTCGAAGCCGTCACATCCGCCGTACCCAGTTGGCCGGATTTGAGGGTCTCCCCGCCCGGAGTGCGGTTCGACCGGCCGCTACCTCTCATGGGTTTTCGCCGGGCTGCGGGATCAAGAGCTACGGTGACGGGTCGAATGAGTGCTGAGGTACAGGATCAGAACACCATAGATTCTCTCGGTGTCACGCGTGCGGCTATTGAGGACAGCTAATGGGATGTCTAGTCCGAGAGCGAAGAGACCCTGCTGGCAAGTAGCGCCGTCATGACGCACTTCCCGAATTGGGCTCTCCCGAAGGGCTCCCTGGTTAGCGACACCGGCAGGAGCCGGTCATCCAGGATCCACCCAATCCGATTGCCATCGCCAGGTTGCGATCCTTCGCGGGGTGGGGATCCCCGCTCATGGTCGTACCTGCCCGCACGTCCACATTGACACCCGTCGAACCAAACGGGGAAGATTGCGGCAGTCTCAATCTCGCGAAGAGTTCCGCTTCCGGTCCCGGCGGGGGGTCAGATGGGTTATCCAACTGAACCGGTCGAGCGAATGAGGGTACGTACCAAACGGGGGTTCCGATGACACTGACAGACAAGACACGAGCAGCGCTCCCGGTTCCCTATGCGATGGAACGGTCAGACCGTGTTCCCTCCCGGCGGTACTACGACCCCGAGTTCTATGCCATGGAATGCGAACTGCTGTGGCCGCATGTCTGGCAGATGGCGTGCCGGCTGGCGGAGATCCCCCATCCCGGTGACTTCGTCGAATACGTAATCTTGGACAAGTCGATCATCGTCGTGCGAGTGGACCACTCGACAGTGCGGGCCTATCACAACGCCTGTCGCCACCGAGG
The DNA here is from genome assembly GCA_003160635.1 of Acidimicrobiaceae bacterium. Classification (GTDB taxonomy): domain Bacteria; phylum Actinomycetota; class Acidimicrobiia; order Acidimicrobiales; family RAAP-2; genus Bog-473. The sequence continues at coordinate 27,016 of PMLV01000078.1, forward strand.
TGTCCAGCTGGTCAAAGACCGCGGGAACGCTCCGTCGGGATTCACCTGTCCCTTCCACGGCTGGTGCTACGGCCTCAACGGGGCCAACACCTACATCTACCAGCCCGATCTGTTCGACAAGTCCAACATCGAACCGAGCGACGTGGCCCTTACGCCGTGCCGCGTCGAGATCGCCAATGGTTGTGCCTTCATCAACCTTGATGACGGCGCCCCTGGGCTGCGCGAGAGCATTGAGCCCTTCGTCACCACATTCGATGCGTGGAAGGCAGAGTCGTTGTGGCCCGAGTGGCACTTGTCCTGCCGCATGCCGGTCAACTGGAAGCTGGCGATGGAAGCCTTCATGGAGGGCTACCACGTACGCGAGACGCACCCGCAGCTCTTCGGCGCCGTGAGCGCCGGTGACATCTATCGCGTCATCGGCGGCGAACCTCCTTCGCACCGCAACGTCAGGTCGCGGGCAACCGGTGGCGCAGCCATCGACTCGCGGTCCTTCATCGATGAGCAGATACAGAGGATGCGCCTGGTGAGCGAAGGCATGGCAGGCGAGATCCACGAGAAAGATGTGCGCATCGCCGAAGGCCTACGCGATCTCGAACTCCCAAAGGATCTCGCTGGCGCGGCGCAAACCTTTTACCGGGAATTGAACAACGCCGTCATGGCTTCGAACGCGCAAGCCGGCATCGAGTGTCCCGACCTCCACATGATCAACGAACGAGACCTCAACAGGTCGGTGTTCTTCTGCTTCCCCAACTACTTCTTGCTCCCCACGTACTCGAGTGCGGCCTCATACCGGATTCGGCCGCTCGGTCCCGAAGAGTGTCTCTTCGAGCTGTGGTCACTCACCCGCTATCCGCCCGGAAGCGAGCCGCCCGCACCACCAACCCCGGTGCCGATGGCACCCGACGACTCCCGCTGGCCAACCATTCCAGGCCAGGACTATTCCAACCTGCCGAAGCAGCAGTTAGGGCTACATGCCAAGGGATTCGACTTCATGCGGCTGTCCCCACACGTCGAGGGCCTGATCGGCAACTACCAGCGCTTGATCGACGGCTACCTCGCCGGCCTTGATCCCGAACTTCTCGTACAGGGAGCACAACGTGTCTCAGGGCCCTTCGATGTCGGGCTGGTCGATATCGGCTTCTGATGCACTGCCGCTTGACATAGGCCGGATGAACGCCCCGGCCGGCCGCTCTAAAGATATTGCCCAACGGAGCAGAGCGTCCTATGCAAAGCCACTTGGAGGTCCTATGGCGGTGGCACGCGCTCTGTTGCTACGTTGCGAGTGAGGCCGACGAACGGGAGGTCAGCGGGCGATGCAGTTCCTCAAGCGCGGAATGCTCCTGCTTGTCCCCCTGGCGACACTTTGCAGCTTCTCCGTCGTCGCTCAGAATGCTCCTGCCGGCGGCACCACGGTGACCTCCTCCGCCTCCCGCGTAGGGAGTTCGGCCGCTACCCCGGGACAGCACGGGTATTGGTTGGCAGGGTCCGACGGTGGCGTGTTCTCGTTCGGTTCGGCTCAGTTCTACGGCTCGGCGGCCAATCTTCGCCTTCAATCGCCCGTCGTTGGCATCACACCGACGGCTGACCGCGCTGGATATTGGCTCGTGGCATCAGATGGCGGTGTCTTCTCGTTCGGAGATGCGAACTTCTACGGCTCGATTCCCGGCCTGGGAATTGCCCCCGCCGACTCGGCGATCCTCCCCCGGCTGAACGCCCCCATTGTGGGGATGGTCGCCTCGCTTGACGGCCGTGGCTACTTCCTCGTCGCCGCCGATGGCGGTGTCTTCACTTTCGGCGATGCCACGTTCGAGGGCTCGTGCCCAAGTATTGGAGGTTGTTCGAGTGGCGTTTCAGCCATGATGACAGACGGCACCGGAAACGGCTACTGGGTCGTCACCTATGCCGGAGACGTCCATGCCTTTGGTGACGCCACGCTCTATGGGGGACCTGCTGCCTACTTGCCATACGCGACTGAGGTTCTTTCCTCCGTGCGCACTCCGAGCGGTAACGGCTACTGGGTACTCTTCTCCAACGGTGAGATCTACACCTATGGTGATGCCGCCTATCTGGGGAGCCCATTTGGCCAAATTGCGTTCTCGAATCCCGCCTCAGCGATCTTCGCCACCTCAGATGGTGGCGGCTACTGGGTGACGTCGTTCAATGGAGCGGTATACGCCTACGGCGACGCCCCGAATGATGGTGACGTGTCCGCCCTCCACCTCAACGGACAGATTGTCGCAGCGACCGGCTCGTAACTGACGAGACCTGGAACTGAATCGAATGTCCCCCGCAGTCGAGCGACGGCAGGACGGGATCGACCATTTACCCGGACCACCACGATTGACCTGGACATTGCGTCTGCTAGAGGCTCAACGGTCAGGGCCTTCCTCTTCGATCCGTTGCGATAACTCGATGCGGACCCTTAGTCCACCCTCGGGAAGGCTGGATGCTTCGACCGAAGCATTATGAGCAGCAACCACGGATCGGACAATCGACAGGCCCAGCCCGACCCCCTTGCGCCCTCTGGCCCGGTCCTCACCACGTTGGAAGGGCTCGAAGAGCGACGGGATGCGCTCCTCGGGGACGAAGGGCCCGCTGTTGGTGATGTCGAAATAGGCCCGACCATTGTGGGTACCTGTTCGCAGTCGAATCCATCCTCGATCGACGTTGTGCAGCACGGCGTTGTCAATCACATTGGCCACCATGCGCTCCAGCAGGACCCGGTCTCCCATGACCTCGGCTTGAAGGAGGTCAACTTCAAAGTCCAGATGGTGCTCAGAAACAGAGTTGGCCACGTTCTCCAGAGCGTCCTCGGCCGCGGTGGAAAGGTCGACGTATTCGCGGCCGGTGAGGCCCTGATCGCTTGTGGCCAGTACCAGCAACGCGTCAATCGTGTCTTCAGCCTGATCGATCGACCGCCGGACCTTGGCGGCCATCAGTGTGATCTGCTCGTGCGTGTAACTGGGTTTGGCCAAGGTCACGTCCATGGCTGTGCGCATGACGGTAAGCGGGGTACGAAGCTCGTGGGAAGCATTCGCCACAAAGCTTCGTTGCGTGCTGAATGCCACATCGAGACGATCGAGCATGGCGTCGAAGGTGTCGGCCAGCTCCTTGAGCTCATCGCGAGGGCCGGCCAGAGCCAGACGTTCACCGAGATGCTGCTCGGAGGCACGCCGTGCGGCGTCCGTGATAGCGATCACGGGCCGCAGTACCCGGCCCGAGACGACCCACCCCAGTCCGCCGGACGCCAGAGTCAGGACTCCCAATCCAATGAGCGAGTACAGGTGGAGATAGTCAAGTGTCTGCGTTCGCTGTGCCGCGGCGGCATCTACAAAACCAGCATTGAATGCCTTCTTGCACTGCGCGACCAGTGGATTGGGGCTCTTGTCGGGCAAGGCGTGTAACGGAGCTTTGCACTCCTTCAGTAGTTTCACGTCTATGGGCGCCGGCTTCACCCCTGATTGACCAGTGCTCAAGCTGTGGGCGACGAGGCCGAAAGTGAGACCAAGCAGGACGACCCCTCCCGCCAGAAAGAGAGCGGCGTAGAGAAGGGTCAATCGCGTGCGAACCTTCTGGGGCAGCCATTTGCGTACCGACGCTGGCAGGCGCGTCGCCAGTTGGTCGACCCTCACGGCAGCCGGTACCCACTACCGATAACGGTCTCAATGAGATCGGGTGCGCCCAACTTCCGGCGGAGGCGGGCCAGGGTCACCGTCACCGTGCGGCTAAACCGAAGTTACGGCCGTAAATCCCCTGGATCCTCCTTCTGAGCAGCGCCTATGGCTTCCTCGGGGTCAGCAAATGTAGCCAAGATAATAGGTGACATTGAAGAGCGCCAGTCGGTCTCGCACCTGTTGCGCCGCAGCTTTCGCGACGGGGGCAAGATCCGCCACGAGACCCTCGGCAATGTGTCGGCCTTGCCCGCCCCCGCCCTCGAGGCGCTGCGGGCCGCTTTGGCCGGCGAGACGCTCGTCGTGGCCGGGACGGGTTTGGAGTTGACTCGAGCGCTGTCGCATGGCCACCTGGCCGCGGTTTCGGTCATGGCCAAGACGCTCGGTCTGGCCGAGTTGTTGGGGCCGCCGTGCAAAGAGCGCGACATCGCCTATGCATTGATACTGGCCCGGGTGGTGCACCCCCGTCCGAAGTTGGCCACGACGAAGTGGTGGAGCGACACCACCTTGGTGGCCGACCTCGATCTCTTCGGGGTCTCCACCGACGAGGTCTACGCGGCCATGGACTGGTTGGGGGAACGTCAAAGCGCCATCGAGACCAAACTGGCGAAGCGCCATCTGAGTGCAGATGCCAATCCGTCACGTCTGGCCTACTTCGACCTGTCGTCTTCGTGGGTGGAGGGGACCAAGAACGAGCTGGCCGCCCGGGGCTACTCGCGTGACAAGAGGCGGGGCATGGCCCAGATCGAATACGGGCTCTTGACCGACAAAGACGGTCGACCGGTCGCCATCGAGGTCTTCTCGGGCAACACCGCCGATCCGACTGCCTTCATCTCGATGGTGGACTCCATCCGGACGCGTTTTGCGCTGGAGCGCCTCACCATGGTGGGCGATCGGGGCATGATCACCTCGGCCCGCATCTCCGCATTACGCGAAGTGGGCGACCTCGGGTGGCTGACCTGCCTGCGGGCCCCGCAGATCGCCGCCTTGGCGAACGACGACGGACCGTTACAACTCAGCCTGTTCGACGAAAGCGACCTGGCCGAGTTCTCCCATCCCGACTACCCCGACGAACGGCTGATCGCCTGTCGCAATCCCTTGCTGGCCGACGAACGGGCGCGCAAACGCACCGAACTGTTGGCCGCCACCGAAGGAGCCCTCGCGCCCATCACATCTGCGGTCCGAGAGGGTCGCCTCGTGGGCGCCGACAAGATCGGGCTCAAAGTCGGCAAAGTGATCAACAAGTTCAAGATGGCCAAGCACTTCGATGTCTCCATCGGCGAGTCCACTCTTGTCGTGACGCGACGAGGCGACGCCATTGACAAAGAAGCTGCCCTCGATGGGATCTATGTGTTGCGCACCACCATCAAAGGCGTCGACCTCGAGGCTGTCGGCGTGGTCGACGCCTACAAGGCGCTCTCCCATGTCGAACGCGACTTCCGCCACCTCAAGATCGACGACATCGATCTGCGGCCGATCCATCACCGCCTCGAAGCCCGCGTGCGCTCCCACGTCTTTATCTGCATGCTGGCGTCCTACCTCGTCTGGCACCTACGCGAAGCTCTGGCTCCGCTCACCTTCACCGACGAGGCACCGCCGGTGCGTGCCAACCCGGTCGCCCCGGCAGTGCGCTCGGCGGGAGCACGGGCCAAGGCGGCCGCCAAAGAGAACAAAGACGGCCAAGAGGTACGCGGGTTCCGTGAGCTCATTGAGCACCTGGGGACGCTCACGCGCAACACCATGAGGACCACTACTGAGACGACAAGTGAGTTCGAGCTCCTCGCCACCCCGACTCCCACGCAGCGCCGGGTCTTCGAACTGCTCGGCGCACCGGTGCCGCTCAAGCTCTCGTAGCCAGAACAATTCGGCGCACCAAACCAAATCCCCTGGTGAAGGCGGGAACTCCTACCTCAAGGGAAGTAACTTCGGGCTAAAGAGGTCGGCCTGCTCGTCCCACACCCGCTCATAGAGTTCCTCGGAGCTGACGACGGCCCCGTCAGCCACCAGCAGTATCTCGAGGACGCCCATCTCCTTGCGGTTGAGCGAGATCGGCGTCCCAGCCCGGCTCACACTGCGGCGGGCCCGATCGAAGACCAGGTCCCCACGCACCGTGACCGGCGGCGCCGTCGACCCACGACGCGATAACGCCAAGATGCGCGCCACCAGTTCTGCGAAGGCAAAGGGCTTGCTCAGGTAGTCGTCTGCCCCGAGATTCAGTCCCTCCACGCGCTCGCTCACCGCGCCAGCCGCGGTCAGCATGAGAATGCGAGCTTGCGTGGATGCGCCCACCAAGGCGGCACACACCGCGTCGCCGTGCACCTTGGGCAGGTCGCGGTCCAGGACCACCACGTCATAGTGGTTCATCAAGGCCTTCTCGATCCCCACCGCCCCGTCGTGGGCTACGTCGACCCCGATCCCTTGGTCGCGCAGGCCGTCGACGATGTCCTCGGCCAGGTCGATCTGATCCTCCACCACGAGCACTCGCACCGGATCATCCTGCACCAAGCAAGGTCACAAGGAGGTCACAGACTTGGGTTGCCCGCTCCCGGCGGCGCACCATCCACCTGGACGTTCTTTCTCACGTCGGTCGCTCGGACAACCTTGCCTGTGACCCCCTTGTGATGTGGAGAGGCGTACAACTCACCCGGGCCCGGCAATGCGTCGGAACGTGAGGAGGTACCGCAGTGGGGAATCGGTCAAGTCAACGGAGGGCTCGGCGGCTGACTTGGATGGGCGCAGCGTTGGTGATCCTGGTCGGCGGGATGCTGGCCGCCGCCTGCTCGTCGGGCTCCGGCTCGCCGGGGGTGGCCACCCTTGGCGGGCACGGACAAGGGACGGCAACCCCGTCAACCCTGTCGTCCCAGCAGCTTGCTACTCAGGGCGATACGGACTTCATCAACTTCGCCCACTGCTTGCGCAGTCACGGCGTGGCCGAACCCGATCCCTTTCATCGTCCCGGGCACGCCGGGCTGAGCATTGATGTCCCCTCACCCAACTCCCACAACCGAGCCGCTCTGGCCGCGTGCAACCACTTCATCGCCAAGATCGTGGCGACCAAGGAGGCCGGGGCCTCCCGGCAGCTGGCGTCGTGGTTGCCGGGGCTGACTCGATACGCCGTCTGCATGCGCTCCCATGACATCGGTATGTTGGATCCTGGTCCCCAGGGCCAACTGAGCCTGGGAAACGTGCCTGGCATAACTGATCAGTTCGGCCGCGGCTCTCCCCAGTTCCATTCAGCCGACACCGCCTGCCGGCACCTTCTCCCCGCCGGCGTCCACGACGACGGGACCGGGCCATGAACCGGCGCCGAATGGCCGCACCCACCGCGCTCGTCGTGGCGGCGCTCGTCGGGTCGGTGGTCACCCTGGCCGTCCGGGGCAACCCCGCTCCCGCTGCTCCCAAGCCCCCTCCGTTCTCGACAGCCAAGGTGGTCCGAACCGACCTGGCCACCAGCATCCTGACGGGAGGCACGCTCGGGTACGCACCGACCGACCCGGTCGTCAACCACATCGGTGGTACCTACACCTCACTCCCCGCCATCGGGTCCACCATCGAGTCGGGCCAGCCCCTGTTCCGGGTCGACAATCTCCCCATTGTGCTCATGATCGGGAGCACGCCCGCCTATCGGGCGTTCGGTCTGGGCATGACCGACGGGCCCGATGTCGAGCAGCTCGAGTCGAACCTGATAGTCCTCGGCGATGCCCGCGGTCTGTTCTCCGAACCCAGCGAGCACTTCAACGGCCTGACCGCCGCCGCCGTGGAACGCTGGCAAACCGCCAACGGGTACACCGCCGACGGACACATACCGCTGGGCGTCATCGTCTTCCTGGCCACTCCGGTGCTGGTGGGAGCGCAGAGTGTGGCCCCGGGGCAGCCGGCCGCCCCGGGGGACTCCCCCTACCAGGTCACTACGTCGTCGCGCCTGGTGTACGTCCCACTCAATCCGGACCTTCCGACCGTCAGCGTCGGCGAACCGGTCTCGATCGTTCTTCCCTCCAACGCACAGACGCCCGGTACGGTGATCGCGGTCGGGCCGCCTCCGCCGAACCTGGTTTCGTCCTCGTCATCGTCATCGTCCGGTTCAGGTTCGGGCTCGGGGAGCTCCTCGTCATCCGTACTGACCGTCAGACCGCAGGATCCGGGGGCCACAGGCACCGGCGACGACGTCGGCGTCCAGGTCTCCCTGACGATCCAGCGCGCCAGGGGTGTCCTCGCGGTCCCAATCTCGGCCCTGCTCGCCCTGGCCGGGGGCGGCTACGGCGTCGAAATCGTGACCCCCTCGGGGTCGCACCAACTCACCGGCGTCACCACCGGAATCTTCGCCGGCGGACGTGTGCAGGTCTCGGGGCGGGGCATTGCCCCCGGGGTCACCGTTGTGGTGGCGCAGTGAACGCCCTCGAACTCGACGCGGTGACCAAGGAGCATCCGGGCACCCCTCCGGTCGTTGCCCTGGACTCCGTCACCCTCGCCATCGGCCAGGGTGAATTGGTCGCGGTGGTAGGTCCATCAGGCTCGGGCAAGTCAACGCTTCTGGCGGTGGCGGGAACACTGGAGCGCCCGACATCGGGTGTCGTCCGGATCGCCGGGGCGGCTGTCCAGGATCTACCCGATAGCGCTCTCGCGGGCGTGCGGTCCCACCAGATCGGCTTCGTCTTCCAGCAGTACTTCCTCATCCCAACCATGACCACGCTCGAGAACGTGGCCAACGGCCTCCTCTACCGCGGCATCCCAGCGGCAGAACGCCGACAAGCGGCCATGGACGCAGTCGCAGCGGTCGGTCTCAGCCGTCGATCGCAGCATCGACCAGGTGAACTCTCGGGAGGAGAGTGCCAGCGAGCAGCGATCGCCCGGGCGATTGTCGGCCGGCCGACGATCATCCTGGCGGACGAGCCGACAGGCAGCCTCGACACTGCCACCGGACAGGAGATCCTCGCCCTTCTGCATGAGCTGCATGACCGCGCCACGACCATCGTCATCGTCACCCACAACCGCGATATCGCCGATGTCATGCCACGGACCATCAGCCTGCGTGACGGTGCGATTGAGCACGACAGCACAGCATCGTGAGGCTTTGGAGAGGAAGGGGGCGCACCCTTCAGCCAGACCGTCGGAGCCTCTTGCGTCTCGCCGACACCTGGCCACTGGCCGTGCTCGGGCTACGCGGCCGGCCGGCACGAGCGGTCCTCTCGGCGGCGGGTGTGGCGTTGGGCGTGGCCACCATGGTGGCGGTACTCGGCATCTCGACTTCGAGTCGGGCCCAGCTGGTGGCCGAGATCGACGCTCTCGGCACCAATCTGCTGACGGTCGCACCTGGTCAGTCTTTCGGGGGGCAGACCGTCACACTGCCCAAGTCCGCCCCGGCCATGGTGGCCCGAATCGGCCCGGTTCTCGGAGCCTCGGCCATCGGGGATGTGTCCGGCAGTGTCTACCGCTCGAATTTCATTTCCCCTGCCAACACCGAGGCAATCACCGTCTATGCGGCGGACACCAACTTGCTCTCCACCCTGGAAGGGCGGACCAGCCAGGGGCAGTTTCTCAACCGGGCCACCTCGCACTACCCCGCCGTAGTTCTCGGCGCGGCGGCGGCCACCGCCCTCGGCATCGACCGCGCCGGTGGCTCGACCGTCGTGTGGCTGGGCAATCAGTGGTTCAGCGTGGTCGGAATTCTCGAACCGCTGGCGCTGGCCCCTGAGCTCGACCGCTCCGCCCTGATCGGGTTTCCCGTAGCGGAAACGGTGTTACACGCCGACGGCTCGCCGGTCCAAATATACGTGCGGGCAAATCCGACCAGTGTGGCGGCGGTGCAGTCTGTGCTGGCCGCCACGGCCGATCCGGCAGCGCCCCAGGATGCCGCCGTGACCAACCCTACCGATGCCCTCACGGCACGCGCTGACGCTTCGGCCGCTTTCCAGAGCCTCTTCCTCGCACTTGGGGCCGTCGCTCTCGTCGTTGGTGGGATCGGGATCGCCAACGTGATGGTCATTGCCGTGCTCGAGCGCCGCGGTGAGATCGGATTACGCCGGGCGCTGGGCGCGCGGCGCGCCCACATCGGGATCCAGTTTGTCGCCGAGGCCGCTCTGCTCGCGGTCATTGGAGGTGCGTCGGGCTCCGTCCTCGGAGCTGTGGCGACAGCCGTCTACGCCTCGGCCCGTCATTGGCATACGGTGGTCTCGTTGCCACTCCTGCTGGCGGCCGTTGCACTCGCCCTCCTCGTTGGGGCCACCGCGGGACTTTTCCCAGCACTACGCGCCTCTCGACTCTCACCGTCGGAGGCGCTGCGGACCGTCTGACTGGACGCACGCAGGCAGCAGGACTCTTCTAGAGCAACGATCAGTGACACAGAGGGAGCCGTGCGTCGGGACAGTGAACCGGGTTACGACGTCCTCGGTCTCAGGCTCTGCTCCGGCCAGGTTCGTAACTGCCTGGCTCGAACGCTCCGGTCGTGATGGCCAAACGGTTCCACGCGTTGATCTCGATGATGGCGTAGACGAGCTTGCCTAGTTCATCGGACGAAAAGACCGCCGCCGCTTCCTCGATCGCCGATTCAAGTGCATGTGATTCAGCGATCAGCGTGACCGCTTCCGTGAGAGCCAATGCGCCGCGTTCTCGGGCGGTGAAGAACGGAGTCTCACGCCACGCGCTCAATGTGTAGAGACGCTGCTCTGTCTCCCCGGCAGCGCGCGCGTCCTTGGAGTGCATGTCGAGGCAATAGGCACATCCGTTGATCTGGGATGCCCGCATCTTCACGAGCTCAAGTAGGTGAGGATCGAGGCCCGAAGACGCAACCGCTCTGCTCAATCCGATTATTGACTGGTAACCCTCAGGCCAGGAGGTGAACTTTTCGTGACGTTCGAGGGGCACTCTCGGATTGTAATGAAGGAGGTCCCAGGTCGCTCGATCGCCGCCATTTGGGCTCTCGCCAGAGTCAATCGAACCCGGAACCGGGCAGCTCGGGAGGGTCCATTGTCAGCGCGCCAATACCAGCACCTTTACCAGCGCCACCATAGGCACCTCTGGGAGTACTTGGTTGGCCCAGCACGTCAACGGTTCGATCATTGCTGCAACGGGCTGGTAGCAAAATCTTCGCCGTCACGGCGATCGTCGTCACTCGTCACCACGCGGCTTCCTGCACGAAACGACGCGTGCAATTCGATTGAGGAGGCAGTTCCATCGTGAGGCTTCGTTCAAAGACGCATCAGTCGTTCGCCAGGTCCGTACCGGGAGGGGCCGGCATCGATGAACCCATGGCGCTCGTAGAGGCGAATGGCGTGGTTGTTGTCAATCTTGACTGACAGTTCGACGGCAGTCGCTGCAAAGTTCTCACGGACCCATGCCAAGACCTGCCGGATGGCTTCGTCCCCGACACCCCGTCCCCGGCTGCTGGGTGCCACCCACAGGGACATCAGCTCGGCTGGACGACCGTCGCCAGGTGCGGCCGCGCTCACCATGCCCGCCGCCTCGCCGTCGCACATCACCACGAGGTTCAGCGCCACATCCTCGAGACGGGCACGCCACCGCTGCTCGGTATCCCCAGCCCGGCTCCATTCCGCCAGGGTGGAGCCGAAGGCGCTTGGAGCTTCCGCCAATGCGGCCAGCCTGAGCTCACGCCACATCCGCCAGCTATCCGGCGACACTTTGACAACCTCGGTCACCTTCCGCGTGCTCCCACAAACCGCTCCAATCTCTCGTTCCTGACCGTTTGAAATGATTCCGCAGGGAGAGCGGGACGCGGGATCAAGGCTAGCGGGAATGTCTGCGGCGAACAGAGAGGGCCCTCTCAGCTCGAGGAGGACTGCAGGCTCGAACCGGATCGGGCTGACGACAGAAACGAGCATTTTGATCCCCCGCGTTAGAACTCGTAAGGCAGATCGCAGATCTTCGTTTCTGTCCCTTGGCCAACAAGTAACGAGCGCAGGACGCGAGTCATTGCGTGTAATGAACCGCCAGGTTGGCCCAAGAGTGGAAACACTCGCACTTCGCGCTCCCAGACTCGGTGCAGCTCGACCAGCGCACGGTAGTGAAAGTCCTGATCCAGTCCATCGGCATGGGTAAAGAGAAAGTGTGAGCCGAGAACGAGATCAAATTGATCATCTTCGAACGGCAGTACCGCGCGCTCGCCGCAGGAACTCCGGTCGATGGCCCGTAACTCCACTTCTCTCGGTATATCGCCCTGACCAGCTTCGACGCGCACACGCCGTCGCCGATCAGGATCCGCTTGTGGTCCGCTTACGTGGGCAATTCTTGACCGGCCTGCTCTCGCACCATGTAGTCGGCGTACCAGTCGGGCCAATTCGGGTCTGCCCGGCCGATCCGCTTCTCGTGCTCGCCGTGGGCGGCCGAGGCACGCCGAAGTGCGTTCGCCAAATCGCCCGTTGTCGTGACAGATGTGTTCGTCGGATCGATGCGGCCGGGCAGTCGCGTCGTGACCTCTTGGACCACCCAACCGTTGCCGTCCGGATCGCTGAACGAAGCAAACGAGCCGTAACTGCTGCGATCGGGCGAGGGCCCGGTCACGCGGCCGTCCTCGTGGAATCGAGCCCCTCGCGTCCCCTCGTGGAACACCTCGCTGACGCCCACACCGCGTGCGAGCAGGCCCTTCCGCGCAGCCTCGATGTCGGAAACGATCAAATACGAACCCTGGGCAGAACCGGGAGCCGCCGAGGTGAGGTTGATGCCAAATTGAACCGAGCAACCCGAGCCCGGGGGCGTCAACTGGACAAGGCGGAAGTCGTCACCCGCAGCCACGTCAGCGTCGAGCCTCCAGCCAAGGCTTGCGTAGAACTCCTTGGCGCGTCCGACGTCCGAAACCGGAAGCACGACTACTTCGAGGCCCATGTCCACGACTCCTGGAACGGGGACACCGGTCGAGGTTTCACTGCTGGCATCTGTGCTGCTCATGGTTGCCTCCAAGTATCTTGCCTGACACAATCATCGTCGCGCTTCGTGCCAACCCGTCGCGCCGGGGGGAGTCCCTGGTCGATCACTCAACCGGAACCCAATTGGTTGGTGGCGGCGTTTCGGAACTCCCACTGCGGCCGGCCTCGAGGACCGCCTGAACCACCCCCGATGACCGACTAGGCCGAAGTTACTGCCCTTGA
>PMLV01000205.1 GCA_003160635.1 Acidimicrobiaceae bacterium
AGGGCTGGGTCAACGTCGGCGACACCGCTGACACCGCCGCCTTCGCGGTCGAATCCATCCGGCGCTGGTGGTACCAGATCGGCCAGGTTCGCTTCCCCGAGGCCAACCGCTTACTGATTACCGCGGATGCCGGAGGGTCCAACGGCTACCGGGTTCGAGCCTGGAAGGTCGAACTGGCTGCCTTGGCGCAAGAGACCGGCCTTGACATAGCCTCCTTAGAGGTCTTGGCCGTGCCACGGGCCGGAATGCGCCTATACAGGTCGGGCTGCTATAACCGCCCTTCATTATAGACGTCAAGGAACGACATGGGGCGCGACGACGTTGCAGCTAGGGATATTTGTGGCCGCCGATGGTGCTGGTTAGACACGCCGTGCTGCTGAGCTCGTTTTCATATGCCGTTGAGGCCACAGCACTTCCACCTTTTCGAGGTTGAGAACCGCGCGTTCGTATGCTTGGGTGAGCGGTAATTCTACGATTGGGCAGGTGCCATGCTCCGGACATATTGCGCTCAGTTCGTGCTCAAACGTCTGCGTCTCTACCCCGCTCCCGACGGACCATGGTGAAAGGGGCGATGGCTCGCCAATGAGGCATCGAAACTCCCGCTGTTCGACGCGTCGAATGATGCGGTCCTCGGGTTTCCACATCCATTCGGGCCAAATTAGTGCAGCGTCTCGTCGTCCAGCCCGGACAAACATCCCGCCATGTTGCGTGCGCACTACCTTCCCCATCAGAACTCCGCACCTTTTTCCAGAGACCGAAGTGGCGCAGCGAACTTCGACCATGACTCCGGATCGCTTCACGTTGATGCCCCACAGCTGGGCCAAGTACCACTCCCGCGCCGCGGGGGATCCGCCATGTTCCAGGCCCCGTCGACGTGCTTCGTCAGCCAAGTCGCTCATTGGCGGCGGCCTCCAATTCCCTGCTCGTCGGAGTTTTGAAGATGTCGCCCAAGGGCAGTCCCTGCTCGACGTAACGGTCTTCAAGGGTGCTGGCGGCGGCGATTTGTCGGTCATCGGAACCCAGGACATAGGAGTCCAACATCACCTCTTTGGTCTGCCCCATCCTGCGCGCCGCCGTGTCGACGTCGATGCCAGCCGCCACAAGCTGGGTGGCCGATACCCTACGAAATGAGTGCGTCGTAGCCTCCGGTAGCCCGCATTTCTTGGCGAGGGTGGAGAACGCGTTCCCCAAGGCTCTGGCCTTCAGCGGCGTGATGCCAGCGTCGTAGGAGAGCAACCAACCTTCCGGCTCACGTCGCAGCAGCTCCCTTTGGATGTCTCGGTATCGTTCGAACAGGCCAAGGCCGCGTGTACCGAGCTTGACCGTCCGGGCTTCGTCCTCCCTCTTACTCTTGAGAGACGTGAGCATTTGACCTCCCTTGACGGGCACGAACTGACGCTCAATTGTGATCGAGCAGGTATCGGCATTCAGATCGGACCACTTCAGTCCGCACAACTCACCGCGCCTTGCACCGGTCAGCGATGCGACGATGATGGCCATAGCGAGAACGGAGTCGCCCTCCTCTCCCTGCTTGGGAGGAGCCTCAGCCGCGTTCACCATCTTTTTCACGTCAACCATCGACAGGGGAGTGCGCTTCGGCCTGTGGCGCTTCGGTGGCGTCGCTCCCCTCGCCGGGTTGGCCGGAATCCTGCCCCATTTGACCGCCAATTCCAAGGCCGAGTTGATGATGGCCGCTGTCTGGCGGATTGTGTTGTCGGACAGACGCTCAGCTAGTTGGCCGTAGAACGAGTCGAGATCATGAGCCGTCAACTTCGACAGGGGAAGTGACCCCAGAGTCTCTGGGACACGGCGAATGGAATAGGTGAAGCTCTCTACGGTCGTCTGCTTCCTACCTGTTCTTTGGCATTGGGCGATGTAGTCGGCGAGCATCTCCAAGAAGGACTTCTCCACGACGGTGGGAGTGGTCTCGACCATTTTCGTGGTCTCTTCCATGAATGCCTTCAGGGCGGCTTTGGCTTGCCCGATGCCGCCGTGGTCCTTGTCGGCAACGCGCACGACCTTGGTCGCTCGCCTCTTCCTGCCGTCCTCGTTCGGGGCCCAGATACGTAGTCGGACCTTCTTCGGTCCGAGCCAACTAATCCCGCCCGTTTTGTATTCACGCCGGTCCGCCATTGTCGAATTCTATCTGTTATTGGGCCATAATTGGGCCATGGACGGGTACATCCGTGGCCTTCGTCAGGTAAAAGTCCTGGTCAAAGGCTAGTTGACGGTGAGTCGGCCTGTAGGCGGGATTCTGTTCAGCCCTTGTGGGCCTTGGTGACCATCCATCTACGCGGCCTACCTGGGGATGCCCCCTTCTCAGAGAGCGGACGAGCAGCCCGTTTCCCACGCTTGGCCTTGCTCCGGGTGGGGTTTACCAAGCCGATCAGGTCACCCTGACCGCTGGTGCGCTCTTACCGCACCGTTTCACCCTTACCTGTGCGGACCCGAGGGGTCCGCCATCGGCGGTCTTCTTTCTGTTGCACTTTCCTGCGAGTCGCCCCGACTGGCTGTTAGCCAGCACCCTGCTCTATGGAGTCCCGACCTTCCTCAACACGATCCCGAAATACGGTCCGGGCTGCGGCCACCTGGCCGACTCACCGTCCCCACCAGTCTGCCATCAGTGGAGAGGTCGTAGCGGCGCACACCTCGTCGGTAGGGTGTCCGTAATGACCAGCCCCGCCCACCGGCTTTTCGACCCCGAGGCTCCGCCGCGCCGGGCATCCGATGATCCAACGGAGGACGGCGGCCGCGCCGGTGTGCTCTCGATTGGTGCCCTCTACAACGAGGTTGAAGATGCGCTGACCTCCATGTTTCCCCGGAATCGACAGCTGTGGGTGCGAGGGGAGATCCACAGCTTCTCGGATCAGGCGGGTAGGTCCGGCCATTGCTATTTGGACCTGGTTGACCCCGATGATGCCGCAGGTGGGGGGCAGCCTCCACGAGGCCGGGGTGCTCCGGCGCTGAGGGTCAAGTGCTGGAAGGGCACCTGGTTGCCCATGAAGGGCGGACTGGCCAAGAACGGCATCACGCTCGCCGAGGGCATGGTCGTCGTCTTGCGGGGAACAATCGATCTGTACCGACCCAAGGGCGAAATCGGCTTCATCCTCTCTGAGCTCGATGTCACGGCACTGCTGGGTCGCTTGGCGGCGCAGCGCGCCCAGCTGTTGAGAAAGCTGGAAGCCGAGGGGTTGCTCCGTCGCAATGCTTCGCTCCCGGTCGCTGAGGTGCCGCTCCGGGTGGGATTGGTGGCCAGTCCAGGGACAGAGGGCTGTCAAGACTTCCTGGGTCAGCTGACCGGTTCGGGATTTGGATTCAGTGTCCAGGTCGTGCCCGTGGCGGTCCAGGGAGGGGATGCGCCCGCAAGGGTGGCGAGAGCGGTGAGGACGTTGTGCCGCACTGAGTGTGACCTGATCGTCGTCGTGCGGGGTGGAGGATCGAAGGCGGACTTGGCCTCTTTCGACACCGAGGTGGTGGCCCGCGCCATCGCCGGTGCCACCAAGCCTGTCTGGACAGGAATCGGCCATACGGGGGATGAGTCGGTGGCCGACATTGTCGCTCATCGGGCGTTCATAACCCCCACCGAGTGTGGGCATGAGATCGTCCTTCGGGTAGGCCAATGGTGGGAGCAGCACGTGGGAACGGCCGCAGCAGTGCTGAGCCATCGCGTGCCCTCGCTTCTCGCAGAGGCGGAAGCTAGAGATTCTGCAGCACGGGGTCGACTCACTCGTGCGGCCCGCGGCCAGTTGCGAGTACATAGAGAGCGCCTGGCGCGGCGTGCCACGGCGCTCGGTCGCTTAGCCCCCGAGGGGCTGGCAGCGCGTCAGAGCGCAGCACGGACGCATGCGGCGCGCCTCGGCCCATTGGCGTCGGGCCATCTCGCCCGAGAGGCGGAGAGAGTGCGATCGTGGCGCCGTTTGCTCACCGCGTACGACGTGGACCGTCAATTGGAACGAGGGTACTCGTTGACCCTCACCGTGTCGGGGGAACTTGTCAGGAGTGCGGTCGGTCTCGCCGCGGGGAGCGAGGTCGTCACACGCTTTGCGGATGGGTCGGCACTGTCACGAGTGGAGTCGACCGAAATCCGGAATGATCGCGTCGAAGAGAAGGATGAGGAGATGTCATGACCGCAGTAACAAATGAACCGCTCCCGGTGGAGGAGCTGAGCTACACCGACGCCAGTCGGGAATTGGACTCCATCGTGGAGTTCTTCGAACAGCGAGAGGTTGATGTGGACGTGCTGGTGGCGCGCCTGGAGCGGGCTACCGCGCTGATCGATGAACTCGATCGCAGACTCCGGCACACACGCGCCCAGGTGGAGGAGCTCGTGCCGCGGTTGGATACGTTGGCCGGCGAAGTGGAGAACGACGATGAGTGACACTGACCAACGGCTGTACTTCCGCCAGCTTCTGTCGGGTCGGGACTTCGCCCGGGGAGATCAGATGGCGCGGCAGATGGTGAACTTCGTGTACCTCATCGGAGATCGTGCGACGGGGGAAGCCCTCATTGTCGATCCCGCGTACGCCGTGGGGGATCTGCTTGACATTGTGGAGGCAGATGGCATGAAGCTCACCGGTGTACTCGCCACGCACTATCACCCTGATCACGTCGGTGGGGAGATGGCGGGGTGGGGTCTCGAGGGCATCAGCGCGCTGTTGGAGAGGGTCCAGGTTCCAATCCATCTCCAGAAGGAGGAGGTACCGTGGGTGGAGCGGACGACCGGCGTGGGCGCATCGCATCTGGTGGGTCACGACAGTGGCGACGTGGTGCGAGTCGGTTCCGTCGGAGTGGAGTTGATCCACACTCCTGGCCACACGCCGGGAAGTCAGTGCTTCTTCGTCGACGGCCGACTGGTGGCCGGTGACACCCTCTTTCTCGAGGGTTGTGGGCGCACCGATCTTCCGGGATCCGATCCGCTCGCCATGTATGACTCCATCAACAACCGTCTTGCTCGCGTCCCTGATGACGCCGTGCTCTTTCCCGGCCATCTGTATTCACAAGACCCCTCACAGAGCATGGGGACGACCCGCAAGTCCAACTACGTCTTTCGACCGAGGTCGGTCCAAGAGTGGGTCGCCATGTTCGGTGGCGCATGACGGTGGATGGGCTGTCTCCCGATGGGACGGTCATAGTTGTCGGCGCCTCGCTGGCCGGCTGGCGCGCCGTGGAAACGTTACGGGCAGAGGGCTTTCACGGTGCCATCACGCTGGTGGGTGAGGAGTTGCATCTGCCCTACGACCGACCACCACTGTCCAAGCAGGTTCTCGCGGGGACCTGGCCACCCGAAAAGGCCGTCTTGGCTGATCGGAAGCGGAGCAGCGAGCTGCGGGTGCACGAAGTCCTCGGTCATCGAGCGGTACGCCTAAATGTCGAGGCACGTCAGGTCGAGATCGACGATGGCACGGTCCTGGCGGGGGACGCGGTCGTGCTCACGACGGGAGCGACGCCGAGGCAGCTGCCGGGGACGGAGGGCTTGGGGCACCGTGACGGGCTGTTCACACTGCGGACGCTCGATGACTCCGTAGGGCTCCAAGCCGCGCTGGCCGCTGTCGAGTCGTGTCGCGTCATTGTGATAGGTGCCGGGTTCATCGGCGCCGAGGTGGCGTCGACGTGCGCCGGACTCGGTTGTCGGGTCACGGTGATAGAGGCGATGGAGATTCCGCTGTCCAACGTGCTGGGACCCCTGATCGGTACGTACTGCGGAGCGCTCCATGCTGCCCACGGGGTTGATCTCCGAACCGGTGTCGGTGTGGCCGGCATACGCCGCGTCGAAGGTTCTTCGAACGGGCTCGAGGTCGAGCTCGAGGGCGGTGACGTTCTCGAGGCCGACGTGGTGGTGGTGGGGATCGGCGTGGCGCCGGCGGTCAGCTGGCTCGAGGGCTCAGGCCTGACCCTGGAGAACGGTCTGGTCTGCGATGACCGGCTCTTTGCTGCGGATGGAATCGTTGCCGCGGGTGACATGGCCCGGTGGGTGTGGCGTCACGACGGTGCCGAAGAGTCCATACGTATCGAGCATTGGCAGATAGCGGCCGAAGCGGGTGTGGCCGCGGCTCGCAGTGTNNGATCAATTCGACATCCGCTTCCAGGTGCTCGGGAACCCAGGTGGGAAGGACGACGTGGAGATCGTCGATGGCTCGTTCGAGGAGGGAAAGTTCGTCGCGTTGTTCGGCCGAGCCGGTCGCCTACGCGCCGCGATGGCGATCGGGCGGCCACGCCGGTTGATGGGGTATCGCCCCTTGCTCGAGTCGGGCAGCAGTTGGGACGACGCGTTGGCCTACGAGTCGACGTAGCGGCGACGTAGGCGCGCGCCGGTTACGGGTCCAAAAGGAGAGCGAGTACCGCCGGGTCGGCACCCGTCACCTCAAGCGTCTTGGCTCGATGTGATGCCCCGGCAACGACGTCCACCTCGCGCCGCTTTACGCCAAATGCTTTCGCCACCGCCTCGATGACGGCCACATTGGCGCGCCCGTCGACGGCGGGGGCGTTGACGCGCACGATCAGCACCGGTGGGTCTGTCGTCCCATAGCGACCTCCTACCTCGGTTCGACCTGCGGCCGGGTACACGCGTACGTTGACCCGCATTCGAGAAACCGTAGCGGTCAGGAGCGTAACTAGAACGAAATGCCGGAGAGCTCGGGGATCGTGGCCTCGGCTTTGGAGCGCGCGGCGAGCCAGCGCTCGCGCATGTGGGAACGGGTGGCGTCATCGGTGCGGGGTTCGATGACCCGTCGAGGGGAGAAGATCCCGGCAATCTCGTCCGCTGATCGATAGTTGCCGATGGCCAGACCGGCGAGCAATCCGGATCCGAGCGTGGTTGCTTCCAGTACGGGAGAGATCTCGACCGGTCGCCCGATCGCGTCGGCCAATGCCGTGACAAAGACCTCGTTGTCCGACATACCTCCGTCGACGCGCAAGGTATGGATGGGGAGCCCGCTGTCCCCTTCGGCGGCTTGCACCAGGTCGGCGCCGCGGTGGGCCACTCCCTCGAGGACGGCCCGCACGAGTTCGGGACGGCCGGAACCTCTGGTCAAGCCGACCAGGGTGCCGCGGGCGCCGAAGTCCCATACCGGCGTACCCAATCCGAGAAGAGCAGGAACAAACCAGACGTCACCGGTGGTTGCGCATTCAGCGGCGATACGCGCAGATTCCGCGGCTGAAGTGAGGATGCCCAGATCGTCCCGCAACCATTCGACGCAGCTGCCGGCAGAGAGCATGACCGCCTCGACGCCCCAGGTCGCCATCCCGTCGATCCGGAACGCCACGATAGGGAACGTGCCGTGTGCGCCCTGCCCGGTACTGATCGGACGTTGTCCAGACCCGGTGCACTGGTCCAGCATGCCGCCCGTGCCGAAGGTGGCTTTGGCGAGGCCGGGGCGGGTGCAGCCCTGCCCGACGAGAGACGCCTGCTGATCGCCTGCGATGCCACAAATGGGTGGCGCGCCCGGAAGGGCATGGCATGCACCGACGGCTCCGGATGAATCGACGATGCGGGGTAGAACGGCTGACGGTATGCCGAGGCGTTCGAGGAGGGGCTGGTCCCAATCGATGGTTGCGGGATCGACGAGCGCGGTGACCGCGGCATTGGTGGCGTCCGTCACGTGGAGCGCGTCGGTCCCCGCGCTCGCGCCTCCGGACAGGGTCCATGCCACCCAGCTGTCCACCGTGCCGAAGCAGAGCTCACCGGACCCGGCTCTCCTGCGATCGGGATCGACCGCGTCCAGAATGGCCATGAGCTTGGTGGCCGACGCATTCGGCGCAAGCCGGATACCTTGGGCCTGCAACACGAGGCACGTACCGACCGTGCGCAGGTCTTGCCATCCGATGCCGGGAGCGACGGGCGTACCCGTCGCCCGCTCCCACACGATGGTCGAGGCCCTTTGGTTGGCAATACCCACGGCCTCGACGCCGCCTGCATCGTGGAGCGCCGCGTTCGCCACCGCAAGGACGGCGTCGGCCATGACGGTGGCATCGAATTCGATCAAGCCCGGAGCGGGGGAGTCAGGGAGTATCGGGGCATGGTGCACATGTTCGACCGAAGCATCGGGTCGTACGACCGCGGCGCGGACACCGGAGGTGCCGACGTCGACGACGAGGACACTGCCTCCGGTGCCGCTCACGGCCAGGGTGGTGGCCCGAAGGGGGAGGGCAGGCCAAGTTTGCCCGGATTGAGGATGCCCACGGGATCGAGAGTTTGCTTGAGCCCGACCAGCACGTCGAAGCCCGAGCCGAGGGCGCGCGGCAGGAAGCGGGATCGATTGAGCCCGATTCCATGGTGATGGCTGATGGCGGCTCCATGGGTCAGCGTCGCATTCGTCACGGCATCCCATGCCTCGCGGTAGTAGCGCTCCCGCCACGCGTCGTCGCCCTCGGGTCCCCTACCGGCAAAGGTGAAGTAGAGGCAGGCGCCGTCCGTGTAGGCGTGCGATTGATGAGCCGACGCGGCCAGCGTTCCGTCGATGGCGCTCAGCGTGGTCACGACGTCATCGAAGAGGTCGGGGAGCACGGACCACGAACCGGAGATCTCGGCCGTGTCCACCACGACGCCGGCCCGCCAAAGTGGAGCGAGGGCAGAAACGTCGTTGCGATGAGTCAGCCAGCGCTCGACGAGGGCGACGTCCAGTGCGACGGCGCCAGCGGTAGTGCATTCGTCGTCCACGATCGCCAGGATCGCCGCCAGGAGTCCCGGATCCGTCTCATCCAGCACGATGAGCACGTTCGTGCCCGCGTGCTCGAAGTTGCGGACGGACTCGGCCTCGTCATAGAGGCGGAGGACCGCGGGCGTGGCCCCCCGGCGCATGATCCTGCGACAGGCGTCGAGCCCGGCCTCGAAGCTAAGAAAGCCGAACGCGCGCCGTTCTTGCGCGGGCGGCAGGGGGTGGATGCGAAAGCGAGCTTCGGTGATGACGCCGAGCGTTCCTTCACTGCCCACGAAGAGCTGGGTCAGGTTGGGTCCGGTGGCAGCGCGAGGACCATGTCCTTCGGTCCGTACGATGCGGCCATCCGCGAGCACGACTTCGAGGCCGAGCACCATGTCCTCGATCTTCCCGTAGCGGGTCGAGTACTGCCCCGCACCACGGCAGGCCAACCATCCGCCGACGGTCGAGAGATCCATCGACTGCGGCCAGTGACCGAGGGTGTAGCCGCTGCCCACCCGACCGAGCGCTGTTTCGAGATCGGGCCCGAAGGTCCCGGCTCGTACGTCGGCGGTGAGTGCTACTTCGTCCACGCGTAGGAGGCCCTCGAGCGACGTGAGATCGAGCGCGACGCCGCCGAACACGGGGATGGAGCCACCGCAGACCCCGCTTCTGCCCGCGGCGGGAGTGATGGGGACGGCGGCCTCGTTGCAGGCCGCCAACACGGTGGCAACGTGCGCGGTGGTGTGAGGTCGCACGACGACACCGGGACGTTGGGGCACGGCGCCCTCAGCGGCCCACCCGATGGCGAGGGGCCACCAGTCCCGGCCGGCCTCGGCCCGCGAGGCGTCGTCGGTCAGCACCTCGGCGCCGCTTTGGGCCAGACGATGGAGCAGGCCTTCGGGCAACGTGGCGACCGGGCCGGACAGCCGATCGGTCACCGTCCCGGGTTCGGCGTCGATCGCGGTGACCCGAGTGGGAACGGTCAAGGGAGATCGAGCCCTGCGGTCAGGAGCTCCTTTTGACAGGTCTCGATGAAGTCGTTGGCCTGCTCGGCCACCTGCCGCTCGTCCCATCCAAGTTCGGGCGCGAGAAGTCTGGCCGCGGCGTCTGCGGCTGCCATGGTGGGTTGCGCTCGTTGGATCATGGCGCGTGTCCGCCGGGCCATGACGTCGGTCAGCGTCTGCGCCATTTCCTCTCGGGCGGCATAGACGATCTCAGCCCCGAGGTACGGGAGGCCCTCTATGACGGGCTCGAGCAGCTCTGGGCGACCCTCGGCCAGAGCGAGGACGGCCGCCGACTCGGTGCCGTAACGGCCGAGGAGATGCGCGTGCGGGCGGGACACGGCGAGGGGATCCTTGGTGATCGAGGTGGCCCCGAGGAGCCGTAGCGACGCGGTCACGCAACGCCGGCTCTTGGGGGATTCCCCGAGTCGGTGCACGACGGCGTCAACGGTGTCCTGCGCCATCTTCCGGTACGTCGTGAGCTTCCCGCCCGTTACCGTGACAACGCCATGTGCCGATGTACGCACTGTATGGCGACGCGACAAGTCAGCCGTCCGCTCGGACACGTGACCGCCCTTGTCGGGGGTGGCAAGCAAGGGACGCAGGCCGGCCCATACGCCCGTGACGTCAGCCCGCGTCAGGTGAGATGTGGTGACGTTGTTGGCCGCGTCGAGGAGGTAGTCGACGTCCTCCGGAGTGCAGGAAGGATTGTCGAGGGGCCCATGATAGTCGGTGTCGGTCGTACCGATATAGACGAGGTTCGTCTCCGGCCATGGCACGACGAAGATGGACCTTCGGTCGTGAGGGACGGGAATGACGGCGGCAATGTCACAGGGCATGCGATCGGCCGGCAGCGAGACGTGCACACCCTTCGCCGGTCGGATCGAGCGGGGATGGGTACCTTCGTCGAGAGCCCGTAGGTCGTCGGCCCACACGCCGGTCGCATTGACCACGACGCGCGCCCGGACGGCGAAATCCCTCGATGTGTCCGATGGATCGGGACGCACCAGGGCTCCGTCGGTCACGCCGTGGTCGCCCGTCGTCAGGCCGACCACCGATGTGTAGTTGGCTACGACGGCGCCATGCTCGATCGCCGCGGTACGGGCCAGGGTGAGCGTCAAGCGGGCATCATCGGCCCGAGCGTCGAAGTAGAGGAAACCGGCCACCAGACGGTCCGCGTTCAGCGTCGGGAGATGCGCCAGTGCCTCCTTCTTGGTGACTCGCTTGTGACGGGCGCCGATGCGCAGGCCACCGGTCAGGTCGTAGAGCCACAGCGCGATGGCATAGGAGCGGGCCACGGTCTTGGAGACCACGCCGTCGCGCCCGAAGAGGGGGATGAGGAACGGCAGCGGGCTCACGAGATGCGGCGCGTTGTCGAGCAGGCGTTGGCGCTCGGCCAGGTTCTCGTAGACCAGCCGAAATTCGCGTTGCTGGAGGTAGCGCAGGCCGCCGTGGACCATCTTGGAAGACTTGGATGACGTCCCGGAGGCGAAGTCACCCTTCTCGACGAGTGCGGTCTTCAGGCCACGGCTGGCTGCATCGAGGGCGACCCCCGCCCCCGTGACGCCACCGCCTACGACCAGGACGTCGAACTCCTCGTCGGCCAGCCGGCGCAGTGAGTCCTGGCGTCGGAACCGGTGCACGATCTCAGCCTGCCACACGGCGCGCGCGACACTTTCCCCGGTCCGTCGGTCGTCGTTCGCCCCGCGTCAGGTGTGAATCAGGGGCCAATCCGCCGTCGGGATCCGCCTACTCCGCGGGGATCTCCTCCCACCATTGGCACCACCACTGATCGCCTACCAGGATCCGCAGCTTCGGGTGCCAGCAATAGGAGATGTCCTTGTGCGGCTCGAGGTAGTACCGACAGCTCTCGCACTTTTCGGCGCCTGACGGTTTTCCCTTCAGCACCGCGTTGGAAGCGAGGTGCCGGAGCTCGATCTCCAGCTTCTCGTCAATCTCCTTGGGTTCGGGTTCCGGGATCACGTAGTCGGCCACCGGAGGAAAGGTAGGTCTGTTTGACAACGATTGTCAAAACCGGCGAGGGACGCTAAGGTGGCGGCGCCATGCAGTCCCCCGATGCGCTGACCGACCTCTTCCGGGCCAACGGGTGGAAGATCACGGCCCAACGGCAGTGCATCTTCCGGGCCCTCGAGGGCGACGAGACGCACCCCTCCGCCGAGCGGGTGTACGAGAGGGTGCGCACCGAGATGCCGAACGTCTCCCTCAAGACGGTGTACCAGACCCTGCACGACCTGGCCGAACTTGGTGAGATCTCCGCCCTGGACCTGGGCACCGGCTCCGCCCGCTTCGACCCCAACGTGGAGTCGAACCACCATCACGTCGTGTGCCGGTCGTGCGGCAAGGTGCGCGACGTGGACGCCGACTTCCCCGGGTTGTGCCTTCCCCCCGGTACCGCGCCCGGCTTCAACGTGGTGAGTGCCGAAGTCGTCTTCCGCGGTCTGTGTGACGTGTGCCAGTGAGGCCACTATCTCAACAAGCGCAGCAACAGTGACAACTCAGTAGCCAATGACAACAGAGAAAGGGTACGAACAACCATGCCAGCATTGAAGGGAACCCAGACCGAGGCCAACCTGAAGACGGCGTTCGCCGGCGAGAGCCAGGCCAATCGCCGGTACCTGTACTTCGCGCAGAAGGCCGACGTGGAGGGCTACCCCGACGTGGCCGCCCTGTTCCGCTCGGTCGCCGAGGGTGAGACCGGCCACGCATTCGGGCACTTCGACTTCCTCAAGGAAGTAGGCGACCCGGTGACCGGGGTCCCGGTTGGCCCGACCACCGACAACCTCAAGTCGGCCATCGAGGGCGAGACCTACGAGTACACCGAGATGTACCCCGGGTTCGCCAAGACTGCTCGTGACGAGGGCCTCGAGGAGGTCGCAGAGTGGCTCGAGACGCTGGCCAGGGCCGAGAAGTCCCACGCCGGTCGATTCACCCAGGGGCTCGAGTCAGTCTCGTAGCAGGCGTAATGACCTCAACCGACGCTTCGACCGACCCGCAGTTCGTGGCTGCGGCCGCGCTGCGGGTCGGGTCGGATCGCGGAACGAGGGCGCATCGTGTGAGCCCTCGCGCCGACCAGCTGGTACGCCGAGCCGAGCGGTTGCCATGACCGATGCTCTGACCTTGGCTGACGTGCTCGATTTGCGGGCATACGAACGGGTCCGTGAGGAGTATCGAGCCCAGGTGATCGCCCGCAAACGCCTGCGCCGGGTGGCGCTCGGCCCCATCATGACCCTGGTCTTCGAGAGCGTGGACACGGTCCGGTTCCAGATCCAGGAGATGGCTCGGGTCGAGAAGATCCTGACCGATGAGGCGATCCAGGTGGAGCTGGACATCTACAACCGGTTGTTGCCCCAGGTAGGGGAGCTCTCGGCCACCCTGTTCATCGAGCTCACCTCCGAGGCCTCCCTGCGGGAGTGGCTGCCCGAGCTGGTCGGGATAGAGCGAGCGCTCGGCGTGGAGCTCGGCGACGACGTGGTGCCCAGCGCTCCCGAGGAGACGCATGCCGCAGCGCTGGTACGGGACACCATCACGCCCGCCGTCCATTACGTCCGGTTCTCCTTCACTCCGGCCCAGGTGGCGGCCTTCGCAGCACTCGATGAGGTCGCCCTGGTGGCCCGCCACCCTGAGTACGAGGAGCGCACCGTCCTTTCGGACCCGGTGCGTGAGGAACTGCTGGGCGACCTGCGCGGGACAACAAAGCCGCTTCCTATCGGCTGACCAGGGACAATTCTTGTGTGGGTCTTTACAGGCGCCCCACCCGTAGGCCATACTCTTCGTTCGCCGGAATTCGGTGCCGGCGCCGCTGGGTCTGTCCCGGCTGTGCTCCCGACTAGGGCGAACCTGCCCATATCCGACTTTGCGAGGAAGTGTTTCCCATGAGTGCCACCACGTGGCGCAAGCAGGCCTCCTGCCGGGGCCTTGATGTTGAGGCGTTCTACCCGATTTCAGAGGATGACGCCGATGCGGCCGAAGCCAAGGCCATTTGCGCCGAATGCCCGGTCCGTCAGGCTTGCCTCGAGCACGCCCTGGCCCACCGCGAGCGTGAGGGCGTATGGGGTGGGACCACGGAACGGGAACGTCGGCGCATCGTACGGCAGCGACGGAAGTCAGCCTGACTTCGACGACGCTTGGCTGGTCGACGCACCGAGCGTGCACGGGACCGGGTTCCAGGGTTCGGGTTGCGTGTTGGTGTAGACGTTCCCGGGGATCGTCGTCGAGCCACTCCCCGTCCGGGTCGTCGTGGTGGTGGTCGTCGTGGTCACCGTGAGCGTTGCGTTCGCCACCCACAGGTTCAGGTCGTTTCCCGTCAGGACGGGGTCCGGCACGTACTTCACCTTGCCCACCAAGGACGCGGCGAGCGTCTTGGCGGCCGGCAGCCCGCTCGGTCCGTAGAAGATCTCCGAGGGGTCGCCGGCGGCGATGACGCTGGGTGCGTTATTGATGCCGGTGATAACGAAACCATGTTGCCCGAGACCTTGCGCGGTGTCGGTCGCCAGTAGCCCGCCGCCCGAGGCGTTGAGGACGTTGACCGAGACGGCGCTGTTCGCCAGGGGGGGAGCGGTTGTGGTCGTCGTCGTGGCGGGGTTGGGTGCCGGCTCGCCAAGCTGATCGAACGCAGCGATCATCTGGCTGGCGTAGGGCTCGGCGGCCAGGAGAACGTCGGCGCCCCCTCCTGTCACGTAACTCGTCGTCGGCAAGGTCTCGGTCACCAGGTGTGAGGATTGCAACCCTCTGAACCCGGTCGCGATGTCGAACAGGTCGCTCTCGCTGAGCGTGTCGTCGATGGCCAAGTTGCCCACGGCCGACGAAATGAAGCCGTTGATGGCGAGCGGGTTGGTGATTGACGTGTTCACCTTGGCGAGAACGGCCCGGAAGAAGGAATCCTGCCGCTGGATCCGGCTGAAGTCCGAAAGCCCGTCGTACTTCCAGTAGCCGTTGCTGTTGGCATACTCAAGGTGCCGGCTGCGGACGAGTTGAAGCGCGATCGTCCCGTTGATCACCTGGCAGCCCACGGTCGTGACGTCGAGCCCGGTGTAGGCGTCCTTGACCTCGGTGGGAAAGTCCATCGTGACCCCGCCCAAGGCGTCGACCATGCCCTGGAATCCGGGGAATCCAACGGAGATGTAGTGGTTGATCGGGATGTGGAGGACGGATTCGATCGTCTGGATGAGGAGGTCGGGTCCGGAGTTGAAGGCGGCGTTGATTCGGTTCATGCCCTGGGTGCCAGTGCTGTTCGGTGGGATGTCGACCCAAAGGTCGCGGGGAATGGAGATCACGGTGACGGATTTTGTGGCGGGAACAAAGCGGGCCACCATCGTCACGTCGCTCCGCTGGCCGCCGGCGGTGGCCTCGTTGCCGAAGGCCTTGACTTGGGTGGCGTTGTTCACGAAGGCACGGGAATCGGAGCCGACCAGCAGCACATTGAACGGCGCACCTGGTGCCGCTGCCTGCTTGACAAGGTGCTTGGAGTGGATCTTGGGGATCTGGTCGTAGCGGTAACGGGCATAGATGAAGATTCCGCCGGCGCCGACTACCACGATGAAGACGATGAACGACAAGAAGTAGATGATCCGGCGCCGCCAACGATGTTTGCGGCGTTCCTCTTTCTTGCGTGCTTTGCGGAGGTCGGATTGGACGTCTGCTCTGGTCTCCAGGCTCTCGGCTGACACGCCGACGGGAGGTGTCGATGTCGACGATGCGACGAGCCGCCTTTCGGGAGGTTCAGGGTCCGGGGTCGCTGTCGCGTGACCGTTGTCATCGGGAGCCGCGGTTGCAGACGGAGTCGCCTCCTCCACCACCGAGTCAGGTCCGGCATGGGCCACGGCGTCTTCATCTGCCGGGGACCCGTCCGGTGGCGACTCGCCCGCCGGCGATGCGTCCCCGCCAGAGGAATCGACGGGTGCCGGCTCTGCCGGTGTCGTGTCGGCTGGCACGTCCGCGGGAGGTGGGTCGGTCACGGCCTCAGCGACCTCAGACGGTTCAGCTGGAGTGGTGTCGGGGCTCTCGTCGGGTTCCTGGTCGGGGGTCAAGTGACAGAAAATACATGGCAGGACCGTCCGATAGCCTTCGCCGGTGGATTTTGACCTCCCAGAAGAGTTGCTCGCACTGCAAAGCTCGGTGCGTCGACTGGCTCGGGACAAGGTGCAACCTCGCGCGCGTGCGGTCGACAAAGACGGGACGTACCCTCAGGACATCTTCGAGGCCTTTCGGGACGCCGGCCTGCTGGGTCTTTGCATTCCTTCCGACTATGGGGGGTCCGGGGCGGGGATCCTGGGTCTCGCCGTGGCCATCGAAGAGGTGGCGAAGTATTCGAACACGGCCGCGTTAATGCTTCTCTTGACCCGTCTGCCCACGGGAGCCGTGATGATTGCCGGCACGGAGGCGCAGAAGCAGAGGTACCTGCCCGGTATCGCCCAGGGCACCCAGCGGGCGTCATTCGGGCTCTCCGAGCCCCAGGCGGGGAGTGACGTCATGGGTATGCGCACACGTGGTGTACCCGACCCGGCGGCACACGGTGGCTGGATCCTCAACGGCACGAAGTGCTGGATGTCGGGCGTACGCGAAGCCGACTGGTACACGGTGTTCGCCAAGACGAGCGAGCCGACGAGCCGGGCTCACGATTCGATCACCGCCTTCATCGTCGAGCGAAGGTGGGATGGCGTCGAGGTCGGGCGCACCGATCACAAGATGGGCGTCAAGGGCGTCGATACGGGCGAGCTGCTGCTGCACGACGTGCAGGTGCCGGCCGAGAACGTGATCGGCGAGGTCGGTGGATTTCGCCTGGCCATGCTCGGCCTCAACGCCATGCGCCCGATCGTGGCTGCTCGGGGAATCGGGCTGGCCGAGGGAGCCCTGATGTACGCCACCGAGTACGTCCAGCAGCGTGAAGCCTTCGGGCAGACGATCGCTGACTTCCAGGGCATTCAATGGGAGATCGCCAAGTGCGCCGTGGATATCGAGGCGGCCCGGCTCCTGACCTATCGCGCCGCCGTCCTGGCCGACCAGGGAAAGTACACGAAGGAGTACGTTCCGTTCCTCTCCATGGCCAAGTACCACGCCACCGAGCTCGCGGTGCGGGCTTCTTCATTGGCGGTGCAACTCTTGGGCGCGGCCGGCTACATGGAGGACCATCCGACCGAGCAGTGGTACCGCGACGCCAAGCAACTGACGATCGTCGAGGGCACCTCGCAGGTGCAGCTGGGCCTGATTGCCCGGGGCGTGTTGCACCGGGATCTGTGGTGGGACTGAGCGTGACGCCGACCGGACCGACGATCGACTGGCCGGACGTCCTGACCCGCCTGACCCGCAGAGAGCCGCTGACCGAGCAGGAAGCCGAGGCCATTCTGGGCTCCGTGTTGGCCGGCGAGGCCACGCCGGCGCAGATCGGCGCCTTCCTCACCCTGCTCCACGCCAAAGGCGAGACCGTGGCCGAGGTGACCGGGTTGGCGCGCGCCATGGTGGCGGCGGCGGTGGCGCTCGAACTGCCGAACGGTCCCGACGGGGTCGTGGATCTCGTCGGGACCGGTGGGGATCGCTTGAGCAGCATCAATGTGACCACCCTGGCCTCCCTGGTGGTCGCCGGGTGCGGCGTGACCGTGTGCAAGCACGGGGGGCGCTCGGCCTCGTCATCGGTGGGCTCGGCCGACGTCCTCGAGGCGCTCGGGGTCGCCATCGAGATCGGCCCGGTGGGCGTGGCGCGCTGTGTGGCGGAGGCAGGTATCGGCTTCTGCTTCGCCCAGCGCTTCCACCCCGCCATGCGCTACGTGGCGCCCATCCGCAGAGAGCTCGGTGTGCCGACCATTTTCAACTTCCTCGGCCCCCTGACGAACCCGGCCCGCACGCGGCACCAGCTGGTGGGCGTCAACGATCCGGCGATGGCGACGATCATGGCGACCGTGCTGGCGACGACCGGCAGCCGGCGCGCCATGATCGTCTACGCGGATGACGGTCTGGACGAGCTGAGCGTGACGTCCCCCTCGACGGTGCTCGAGCTCAATGGCGACGGGGCCGGCACGTTCGAGCTCTGCGAATGGCGGATCGACCCGGCCAGCCTGGGCTTCGCCCCCGCCACCATGGAAGAGCTCCGCGGTGGGGACGCGGACTTCAACGCCCGGGCCATCCGTGCCGTGCTGGCGGGTGAGCGGGGGCCGAATCGCGATATCGGTGTGCTCAACGCAGCCGCGGCACTGCTGGTCATCGGCCGGGTGGACGATCTCGCGGCCGGGGTGGAGTTGGCGATCGACTCCCTCGAGGGGGGCCGGGCCGAGGCGGCACTCGAGGCGCTCATTGCGACGTCGCAGGCGGCCGCGTCCGAGTCTGGGGACTGATCGTGCGCACCTCTGCCCCGGCCGACGGGCTGACCCGCCAGGCACGAAGGGGCGCGTAGGCCTCGAGTTCGAGCGCCGGTGATTCCGGCGCGCAGAGTGCGATGGCGCACCCTCCGAATCCGCCGCCGGTCATGCGCGCGCCGTAGACACCGGGGATCTGTGTGAGGCGATCGACCAGCTCGTCCAGAGCCGGGATCGAGACCCTGAAGTCCTCGGCCAGACTGCGGTGCCCCTCGGTCATCAGCGCGCCGACGCCCTGCAGATTGCCGCGGTGCAAGAGACGCTCGACTTCCCGGACCCGGGCGCACTCGGTGATGACGTGCCGGGCCCGTCGACGCAGTACCGAGCCGGGGAGCGCACTCAGGTCACCCAACTCGCACAGACCGAGTGGCTTCCCTATGTGGTTGGCAGCCGTGTCGCACTCGGCCCGACGATCGGCGTAGAGCGAGGTCCCGAGTTCCCGGCTCGTCCCGCAATGCACGACCACGAATGCCGCTGCCTCAGGGATGGCCACCTGATGTGTCTCGAGCGTGGCGAAATCGATGGAGAGGGCATGGCCGGCCTGCGCGCACAGGATGGCCATGGGGTCGAGCAGGCCGACGCGGGATCCGGCGGCCTCCTCCGCGCTCTGAGCGGACCGCGCCAACGAGAGTGGTTCCTGCGTGGAGCCCAATGCCAGGAGGAACGCCACGCAGAACGCGGCACTCGAGGAGAGTCCGGCGCCCACCGGGATCGTACTGGTGACCTTCATGGCACCGCCCGAGGGCGGCCGGGCCAGGGCGATGAGGGCAGCCGCCAGCGCGGCCTGAGGAGGAGAATGGTCGGTGTTGCCCAGGGCGATCTCCCACGGCTCAGGGAACTGGTCACTGCTCACGCCGAGAAGGAAACTGCCGGCCTTGGGGGTGAAGGTGGCCTCGGTGGCCAGGTCGATGGCCATGGGGAGCGAGAGGCCCTGGTTGTAGTCGGTGTGGTCGCCCATGAGGGTGACCCGGGCCGGTGCGCGAGCGATGAGCATTGCCCCAGCTTGACCCCTGTGGGCCGCTCGGGGGACGATCCTGCGATGGCGCAGACAACGAGAACCGGACCTCTTCACGGAATCAAGATCATCGAACTGGCGGGGATCGGGCCGTCCCCCTACACCTCCATGATGCTGGCCGACGCCGGTGCGCAGGTCATTCGTCTCGAGCGGGCGGCGCCGGGTGCGCCGGAGCGGGCCGCCGAGGCCACCCGCTCGCATTGGGATCTCCTCAATCGGAGCCGTCCGTCGGTGGGGATCGACCTGAAGCATCCAGAAGCGGTCGAGCTCGTGTTGAGCCTGGTCGAGCAGGCCGACGGCCTTATCGAGGGATTCCGCCCGGGCGTGGCCGAGCGGCTGGGTTTGGGCCCCGACGACTGCCGGGCGCGCAACCGCCGTCTCGTCTACGGCCGCATGACCGGTTGGGGCCAGGAGGGCCCGATGGCCCAGATGGCCGGGCACGACATCAACTACATCGCCGTCGGTGGTGCCCTCTGGTCGCTGGGTCGCAAGGGTTCACCGCCGGTGCCCCCGCTCAATCTCGTGGGTGACTTCGGAGGCGGGGGATTGCTGCTGGCGTTCGGGATGGTGTCCGCGCTGTTGGAGGCGTCCCGCTCCGGTGAGGGCCAGGTGATCGACGCCGCCATGGTCGACGGCGCCGCCTCGTTGATGACGATGATCCACTCGTTCCACGAGTTCGGCATGTGGAACGACGAGCGTGGCTCCAATTTGCTCGATACGGGGGCGCCCTTCTACGAGGTCTACGAGACGGCCGACGGCAAGTTCTTCGCCCTCGGGGGACTCGAGTCGAAGTTCTACGCGGAGCTCTTGGAAGGCTTGGGGTTGGCCGACGACCCGGCCTTCGTGGCGCGCGAGCAGAACGACAAGAGCCTGTGGCCGGGGATGAAGGAGCGCTTCGCCGCCGTCATCGCCACCAAGACGAGAGACGAATGGACCGCCGTCTTCGACGGGACCGACGCCTGCGCCGTACCGGTCCTCTCCCCATGGGAGGCCCATCTGCACCCACACAACAAGGAGCGCGCCACCTTCGTCGAAGTCGACGGTCGGGTGCAGCCCGCGCCCGCTCCACGCTTCAGTCGGACGCCGTCGTCGATCAGCAAGCCACCGTCGCACCCCGGAGCGGACACGGTGTCCGGGTTGGTCGAGTGGGGTGTCGACGGGGGGACGGTGGCCAAGCTGCGGGAGACGGGCGCGCTGAGTTAGGGGGCATCTGCCCCTCAGAGATGTACGACGGGGCACGTCAAGGTGCGCGTGATGCCTTCGATCAGTTGGACGTGGCTGACGACCAGCCGGCCGAGCTCGTCGATCGAGCTTGCTTCGACGCGTGCGATGACGTCGTAGGGGCCCGTCACGTCCTCGGCCACGACCACGCCGGGGATCTCACGGATCTGGCGCGCAACGCCAGCTGCCTGGCCCACGTCGGTCTGAATGAGCACGTACGCATGGACGGCCATGGCACACCGTACATTGATGGGGTGCCGAGGGCAGCCAAGATCGAGCAGTTCAGGGAGATGGCTCGCCATGCCCGCAATGACCTGTTCGACCAGACCACGCCCATCGGCCGCCTGTCACTGGTGCAGGTCGCCATGCTGGCCGGCGACACCCTGGTCACCATCTCCCTGGCCGGCTCGCTGTTCTTCTCGATCTCGCCCACCGAAGCCAAGAGCAAGGTGTTCTACTACTTGCTCTTCACCTTGGCCCCGTTCGCCATCGTCTCGCCCTTGCTGGGGCCCCTCATCGATCGCAGCCGCGGGGCGCGGCGTGCCATGGTCATGTTCTCCGCCACCGGTCGAGCCGTTCTGTGCCCGCTCATGGCGATGAACGTGCACTCCCTGCTGCTGTTCCCCTTGGCCTTCTTGGTGCTGGTCCTCTCGAAGCTGTACCTCGTCACCCGCGGTGCTCTGGTGCCCGAGGTCGCAGTGATGACCGGNNGGCTCATCCGCCCTCTTGTGGGTTGACGCGTTCGTCTTTGTCGGTGCGGCGGTGGCGGGGTTTCGGCTGCCGAGCTTCACCAGGCCGCGGGTCGATCGACCCGAGCAGGTGTTCGCGGAGGCGAACCCGCGCGATGCGCACGGGGACGATCGGACGTCGGACCTGGCGCGCCTTCAACCGGTCGCCCATCCCGAGGTGCTGTTGGGGCTGACCGCCATGTCGATCATCCGAGGGTTGCAGGGATTCCAGATCTTCCTGCTCGCGTTCGGGCTGCGACGCCTCAAGGTCGGTCTCTACATCTACGGATTGGCCCTGAGCGCGAGCGGCGCCGGGGCCATCGTCGGTCTCGTGTTGTTGGGCCGCCTCCGCAAGCACATGAGCGAGCAGCAGCTCCTCCTGTCGTCGCTGTGGTTGATCGCCGTGTCGTCCCTGGGCGTCGCCATATGGGGAACGCTGGTGGCGCAGGTCCTCTTGGCCTTCGTCGTGGGCATGGCCGGGGCGCTGGCCCAGCCGTCGTTCGACGCCATGACGCAGCGGTACATCCCACAACCGGCACAGGGCCGGGCGTTCGCCCGCTTCGCCACCCGGCAGCAGCTGATCTGGGTGTTGGGCTCGATCATCCCGGTCATCGTGTCGTTCACCCTGCCGCAGGGGGATGCCGTGATGGCGGTGCTGGCCGGAATCGGCGGGCTGACCTATCTCACCGGTCGGCGCGCCGTGCGGTCACGACCGGCGAGCCGCAGCCACTAGCCGTTCCTAGCCCAAGCGTTCTTCGAGTTCGTCGACTTCCTGGGCGAGCGCCGCGGGAAGTCGGTCCCCGAACAGCGCGTAGTGCCCGCGGATGGACGGAATCTCTGCCTTCCATTCGGCGGTGTCGACCCGCAGGAGTTCGGCCATGTCGGCGTCGCTGATGTCGAGCCCTTCGACATCGATGTCCCCGATGCCCGGGACCGAGCCGATGGGTGTGTCGATGGCGTTGGCCTTCCCGGTCACGCGGTTGAACACCCACTCGAGCACGCGGGAGTTGTCGCCGTAGCCCGGCCACAGCCATTTACCCTCGGCGTCCTTGCGGAACCAGTTGACGTAGAAGATCTTGGGCAGGAGTTCTTGGTCGGGTGCGGTCGCGCCGATCTCCAGCCAATGGGCGAAATAGTCGGCCATGTTGTACCCGCAGAACGGCAGCATGGCGAAGGGATCGCGACGGAGGTTGCCCACCGCACCGGCGGCGGCGGCGGTCGTCTCCGACGCCATGATCGAACCCAGGAAGACACCGTGATCCCAGTCGCGGGACTGGAACACGAGCGGCACCACCGAGGCCCGGCGCCCGCCCATCAGGATGGCGGAGATCGGCACGCCGTTCGGGTCTTCCCATTCGGGGGCGATGGCCGGATCCTGGCTGGCCGGGGTGGTGAAGCGGGCATTCGGGTGGGCGGCGGGTGTGCCGGAGGCCGGCGTCCAGTCCTGCCCCTTCCAATCGATGAGATGCGCCGGTGGCTCGTCCGTCATGCCTTCCCACCACACGTCGCCGTCGTCGGTCATGGCGGTGTTGGTGAAGATGCAATTCCCGTCGAGTGTGAGCATGGCGTTCGGGTTGGTGTGGGTGTTCGTGCCCGGAGCGACGCCGAAGAATCCGGACTCAGGGTTGATGGCGTAGAGCCGGCCGTCCGGGCCGAATTTCATCCAGCAGATGTCATCACCGACGGTCTCCACCTTCCACCCCTCGAGGGAGGGGATGAGCATGGCGAGGTTGGTCTTGCCGCAGGCCGAGGGGAACGCACCCGTCACATAGCGGGTCTCGCCCTCGGGGGACGTCAGTTTCAGGATGAGCATGTGCTCGGCCATCCACCCGCCGTCGCGGGCCATGACCGAGGCGATGCGCAGGGCGAAGCACTTCTTGCCGAGCAGCGCATTCCCGCCGTAGCCCGATCCGTAGGAGACGATCTCCCGGGTCTCGGGGAAGTGGACGATGTACTTGTTGTCGGCGTCGCAGGGCCACGAGACGTCGGTTTGGCCGGGCTCCAGGGGGGCGCCCACGGAGTGGAGGCAGGGAACGAAGGCGCCGTCGTCCCCCAGGACCTCGAGCGCTCCGCTGCCCATGCGGGCCATGATCCGCATGGAGACCACCACATAGGGAGAGTCGGTCAGCTCCACGCCGATGTGGGCGATCTCCGAGCCGAGGGGGCCCATCGAAAAGGGGACCACGTACATGGTGCGGCCCCGCATGCAGCCGGTCAGCAGTCCGTTGAGCAGGGCTCGCATCTCCGCCGGATCACACCAGTTGTTGGTGGGTCCGGCGTCGATCTCCTTTTCCGAGCAGATGAAGGTCCGGTCCTCCACCCGGGCGACATCGCCTGGGTCGGAGTGGGCCCAGTAGCTATTGGGGCGCTTGGCATCCGAAAGCTTGGTGAACGTCCCGGCCTCGACCAGGAGTTGGCAGAGGCGGTCGTACTCGTCGGCCGACCCGTCGCACCACTCGATGCGGTCGGGCGTGGTGATTGCCGCGACCTCCTCGACCCAGGCGAGGAGTTTGGCATTCGTGGAGGGGGGCATGTGGTGTGGCTCTTCTCCTCGGTTCGGCCGGTTCGTGCGGTGTCCAATGCTAGGCATGTGCCGTGGGTTCCCCCAAACCTGGGCACGTGCGTCGTCTGGTTGAAGACGAGATGTTGGAGCGTATCCGCCGCACGCTCGGAGGTGGAATCGAGCCCCACGGGCTCCGGGACGATGCCGCCGTGGTGGGAGTGCCTGGCGGCGGGTCCCTCGTTGTCTCGATTGACAGCGTAGTGGCGGGAATTCACGTCGATCTCACCCTCTGTAGCCCTGCCGATGTGGGGTGGAAGGCACTGATGGGAGCGGTGAGCGACCTGGCCGCCATGGGGGCTCGACCGGTGGGGGCGCTGGTGGCGCTGTGCGTGCCCGCAGCAACCGGAGAGGGCGAGCTCACGCTGGGGGTCATGGAAGGCGTGGCCGAAGCGTCCCGCCAGAGTGGCTGCGCGGTCGTGGGCGGCGACCTGTCGGCCGGCGGCGTGCTGACGGTCGTCGTGACCGTGATGGGGACGCTGGACGGCGGACGAGCGGTCGAGCGGGCGGGCGCCCTGGCGGGCGATGCCGTGTTCATCACCGGACCCTGTGGCGGCTCTGCGGCGGGGCTGCGGGTCTTGCGGGAGCGACACGAGACGGGCCGGGACGAGACGGGCCAGGACCGGTCCCTCGCGGCGGCCTACCGCAGACCCGAGGCGCGCCTGGCGGAGGGCGAAGTGGCTCGACTGGCGGGGGCCCACGCCATGATCGACATCTCGGATGGTTTGGCGCTCGACCTCCACCGGCTGGCGGACGCCTCCGGGGTGGGCTTCGCCCTCGACACCATCCCCGTGGCGGAGGGCGCCACCCTCGAAGAGGCACTGGGCGGCGGGGAGGACTATGAGCTCATCGTGGCGATCGCCCCGCGGGAGGTCGACGACTACGTCATGCGGTGCACCAGCGCGGGACTGCGACCGCCGTTGCAGATCGGGGTGATCCGGGCCGATACGGGCTCCCGCTATCTGGGCGGCGAGGACCTAGGGCGTCTCGGCTGGCAGCACGCGGTCGGCTGACTCAGCTGGCGGTCGCCGCCGGGGTGCGACGAACCGGCTTCGTCACCTTGCCGGCCCGGATGCAGGACGTGCAGACGGAAAGACGCTTGGGCGCGCCGTTCACCAGGGCGCGCACACGCTGGATGTTGGGGTCCCAACGGCGCTTCGTGCGCCGGTGGGAGTGGCTGACGCTCATGCCGAACGAAGGCTTCTTGCCACAGATATCGCATACTGCTGCCATTGGGTAGACCCTCCTGTGGGCGGCCGCGGTGTTCTCACCACGCAGGCCTTCACGAACGGCGCAAAGGTTAGCATCCCTTGCCATGACCTCCCTGGCGACCTTGGGCGCAGACGAGTTGCGCGCCGTGATGGGCCGTTACAGGGATGCGCTGCGCTCCCATCAGGCCGACATCAACCGCCTGAACGTCTATCCGGTGCCCGACGGCGACACCGGCACCAACATGGCGCTGACGCTCGAGGCCGTCGTGGCCGAACTGGACGGCGTGCCTTCGGCGTCGGCGCTGCCCGAGGTGTGCCGGGCCATCGGGCACGGATCGCTCATGGGGGCACGGGGCAACTCGGGCGTCATCCTCTCCCAGCTCCTGCGCGGCATGTGCGAGCGCATGGGCGTGGCCGGGGAAGCGGGCGTGAACGGCGCCATCCTGGCCGATGCGCTGGCCCATGCCTCCGATCTGGCCCGGCGGGCCGTGGTGCGGCCGGTCGAGGGAACGATCCTGACCGTGGCCTCCGCCGCGGCCGAGGGTGCGGCCACCGGCGTCGGCCGGGACACGGCGACGCTGGTCGCCGTGGTCGAAGAAGCCCACCGCCTGGCGGCCGATGCACTGGCGCGGACACCCGAGATGTTGCCCGTGTTGGCCCAGGCCGGCGTCGTCGATGCGGGAGGCGCGGGCTACTTGCTCCTGCTCGACGCGTGCTGGTCCGTCATCGACGTGGCGCACCCGCTCCCGGAGCCCTCGGGCGTGCCCGACGTGGACCTGAGCCGGCTCGGAGGATCCGAGGGGGGCTGGGCCGGAGGGTCCGAAGGGGCTGAAGGGGGAGTCCCCGATGTGGGCGACCTGCGCTACGAGGTCATGTATCTCCTCTACGCACCGGACGACTCCATGGCGGACTTCAAGGAGGTCTGGGCCGGCATCGGGGATTCGATCGTCGTGGTCGGAGGGGACGGGCTCTGGAACTGCCACATCCACACGGACGACATCGGGGCCGCCATCGAGGCCGGCGTGGATGCGGGGCGGCCGCAGCGCATCCGGGTGACCGACCTGGCCGAGCAGGTGGAGGAGGAGCGCTGGGTCCGGGAGGCGTCGAATGCACCAGGGGCGGGCCCGGGCGCCGAGCCCGTGGGCCCGGCGCCGACGACGAGCGTCGTCGCTGTCGTCACCGGCGAGGGGATCGGCCGCATCTTCCGCTCGCTCGGCGTGCACCACCAGGTGGTCGGGGGGCAATCGACGAACCCCTCCACCGAGGATCTCCTCAAGGCGGTCGAGTTGGTGGGCTCGGACGAAGTGGTGATCCTGCCGAACAACAAGAACATCCGGCCGGTGGCGGAGCAGGTGGA
The DNA here is from genome assembly GCA_003160635.1 of Acidimicrobiaceae bacterium. GTDB lineage: Bacteria > Actinomycetota > Acidimicrobiia > Acidimicrobiales > RAAP-2 > Bog-473. Next base: position 26,096 of record PMLV01000205.1, read on the forward strand.
CGCCCTGAGCGACAAGACCGTGCGGGTGGTCGCAACCGGCAGCATTCTCGAAGGGTTCGCGGCACTGTTGGCGTACGATCCCGCCGCCGGCGCCGCCGTCAACGCCGCCAGCATGGGCGAGTCAGCCGCCCGTGTGGTGCCGGCGGAGATCACCCGGGCTGTGCGTGACGCCTCGACCGACGCCGGCGAGGTGCACGCAGGCGACTGGATCGGCCTCTCGCGCGATGGCGTGATCTCGATCGCCGGTTCGGCGGCGATGGCGATGCGCATCCTCCTCGACCGCCTGCTCGAAGATCGGCACGAGCTGATCACGCTCATCGAGGGGGAGGGATCCAAGGCTGCCGATACCCGCAAGATCAGCGAGTGGCTGAAGGAGGAGCACCCCGAGGTGGCCCTCGAGGTGCATCACGGGGGCCAGCCCCTCTACCCGTACCTGCTGGGCCTCGAGTAGGCGGGCGGGGCGAGTGGCATCCCCCCGCACACTCCGCGATCTGAGCCTGCGGCCGGTCTCGGTGCTCAAGACCGTCTCTGACCGCAAGGCGGCGCAGCTCGAGCTGTGGGGCGTGGCATCGGTGCTCGACCTGTTGATGACCTTTCCCCGCAAGGACCGCTACATCGATCGGACGGTCAAGGCCAGCGTTTCGGGACTCGACGTCGGGACGGCGGCCGCCGTCCTGGCCGAGGTGCAGCGGGTGCGCTCGGGTGGCGGTCACAACCGCAACCGCAAGGTGCCCGTCACCGTCACGGTGCGCGACGACACCGGGACGATGGAAGTCGCCTTCTTCAACCAGCCCTGGCGGGCCAAGCAGCTCCGTGAGGGAACCGAGGCCATCTTCTGGGGCAAGGTCGGGGATTACAGGGGCACCCGCCAGATGGTCAACCCGGTGGTGGACGTGGTGGCGGGGGTCGACGAGCCCGGCCTCGGTCGGCAGCGGCGCACGCTGCGGATCCTGCCGGTCTACCCCGCTTCGGCCAAGGCGGGGCTCACCAGCTGGGAGATCGGGACCTTCGTCGAGGAGGCGCTCGAGCGGGCCGGCGAGTTCCTGGACCCGCTGCCCGGGGAATGGCTCGCCTCGCTGGATCTGTGGGACCGCACATCGGCCATGCGGGCCATTCACGGCCCCGAATCGCTCGACGTGATCCGGCCGGCCCGGCGGCGGCTGACGTTCGACGAGCTGTTCCGCCTGCAGCTGGCCCTGGTGCTACGTCGTCGGGCCTTCGAGCACAACGCACGGGCACTGCGCCACGACGTCTCCCCCCGGGAGATCACCGGTGCCGTGAGCGGGACCCTCGTCTCGCGTTTCCTCGGCGGGCTGCCCTTCGAACTGACCACGGCGCAACGTCGTGCGCTGGCGGTGATCGTGGCCGATCTGGCCGGTCCCTTCCCCATGCACCGGCTGCTCCAGGGCGACGTCGGATCGGGGAAGACGGTCGTGGCGCTGGCCGCCCTGCTGGGGGCGGTCCAGAGCGGTCATCAAGGTGCGCTCATGGTGCCCACCGAGGTCCTGGCCGAGCAGCACGCCGTGGCGGTCCGACAGTTGCTCGGTGCGCTGGACGTGCGGGTCGAGCTGCTGACGAGTCGGGTCAAGGGCAAGGCGCGAGCCCAGATGCTGACGGACCTGGCCAGCGGCGAGGTGTCGATCGTGGTCGGGACCCACGCCCTGCTCACCCGAGAGGTCGAGTTCGCGTCGCTCGGCATGGTGGTCATCGACGAGCAGCACCGCTTCGGGGTCGAGCAACGGGCCACGTTGCGCGCCAAGGGGGAGGAGGGCGATCCCGATCTCCTGGTCATGACCGCCACGCCCATTCCGCGCACGGCCGCCATGGTGATCTTCGGCGACCTCGACCTCACGGTGCTCGACGAGCTGCCCCCCGGGCGGGTGATGGTGACCACGAAATGGCTGCCGCGGCCGGCCGACGAGCACATCGCGTGGGACCGGGTGCGCCGAGAGGTGGCGGCCGGGCATCGGGCCTTCGTGGTCTGCCCGCTGGTGGGCGACTCCCTCCGGGTCGAGGCGCGATCGGCCACGGAGGAGTGTGACCGCCTGCGGGCGGGCGAGCTGGCCGGCCTCCGGGTGGGACTCCTGCACGGGCAGATGGCACCGGCCGCCCGGGAGGAGGCCATGGCGCAGTTCCGGCGGGGAGAGATCGAGGTGCTGGTGGCCACGACCGTGATCGAGGTCGGCGTCGACGTGCCCGAAGCCACGGTCATGGTGGTCGAGAGCGCCGACCGCTTCGGCATCGCCCAACTGCACCAGCTGCGGGGACGGGTCGGGCGCGGTGCGCTGGCGAGCTGGTGCTTCCTGCTCGGCGAGGGGGGCGAGGACGGCGTGGCCGGCGAGCGCCTGGCCGCCGTCGAGAAGACCACCGATGGATTCGTCCTGGCCGAGGAGGACCTGCGCCTGCGGGGCGAGGGCACGCTCCTGGGGGCCCGTCAACAAGGCCACACCGACCTGCGCCTGGCGTCGTTGTCGGACCCCGACGACCGGTTCCTCCTCACCGAGGCCCGGCGGGTGGCCGAGGCCATCGTCACCGGGGATCCTCAGTTGGAGGCCCATCCGGCCCTGGCCGACGAGATCAAGCTGTTTCTGAGCGAGGACGAGGGCGAGTACTTGTTCAAGAGTTGATCTACCCTGGCGTCGGTGCGCGTCATCGGAGGCCGGAGCCGGGGCAGGCGCCTCGCCGCCAAGCTGCCCGCCGCCGTGCGCCCGACGTCGGATCGGGTGCGTGAGTCGATCTTCGACATCCTCGGCTCGCGAGGAGGGGTCGACGGGCTGACCGTGGTCGATCTCTTCTGCGGGAGCGGAGCACTCGGACTCGAGGCGCTCTCGCGGGGCGCCGCCTCCGCAACCTTCGTCGACCAGGATCCCGGTGCGCTCGAGGCGGTGCGCACCAACCTTGCATCCGTCGGGTTGGGCGACGAGCCGATCACCATCGTGCGGGCCGCCCTGCCCGGGTGGTTGGCCGGTGCGCCCTCGTTCGACCTTGCCCTGTGCGATCCGCCGTACACCTTCGACGCCTGGCCCGAGCTCTTGTCGATCCTGCATGCCGACACGGCCGTTCTCGAGTCGTCGGTCCCCGTCGCGCTCCCCGACAGCTGGATGGTCGCAAGAGAACGCCGGTACGGCGGTACGCTCGTGACCGTGGCTCATCGCAGCGGAACCAGCTCGTGAAAGTCGGTCTGTTCCCCGGTTCTTTCGATCCCTTCCACAACGGGCACCTCGAGATCGTCGAACGGGCCAGCCGCCTCTTCGACGAGGTCGTCGTGGCCGCCTTGCGTAACCCGCAGAAGAGCCAGGCGCTGTTCGATCTCGAAGAGCGCAAGAGCATGCTCGAGGCCGTCACCGCGCACATTCCCGGTGTGCGCATCGTCTCGGTGTCCACCCTCTTGGTCAACGTGGCCCGTGACGTCGGGGCGACGGCCATCGTGCGCGGTCTGCGGGCGGTCTCGGATTTCGAGACCGAGATGCAGATGGCCCAGATGAACCACCACCTCTCGGGCGTCGAGACCATCTTCATCCCCACCAGCTCGAAGTACTCGTTCATTGCCTCCAAGCTGGTGCGTGAGGTGGCCCACTTCGGGGGGGACGTCTCGGCGTTCGTGCCGAAGATCGTGGCCGAGCATCTCGTCGCGAAGTTCGAGGGCAGCGCGAGCGAGCAGGACGAGCAGGACGGGAAGGAGGAGGAGTGACTGACCAGTATCTAGAAGTGGAGGAATCCGAGCAGGATGTCAGTGCGGAGGCGGTCATTTCCCAGGTGCTCGACATCATCAACGGCGCCAAGTCGATGCCGTTGTCCTCATCGGTCATCGTTTCGCGCGAGGAGGTGGTCGGCCTTCTCCGGGCTGCCTTGGATCGACTACCCGACGAGCTGCGCCAAGCCCGCTGGCTCCTGCGCGAGCGCGAGGAGTTCCTGGCCGAGCGCACCCGGGAAGCGGAGACGCTCATGGAAGAGGTGCGCGCCCAAGCCGAGCGCATGGTGCAGCGGACCGAGATCGTCCGTCAGGCCAACTCGGTGGCCCAGCGCATCCTCGACGACGCCAATGACGAGGCCCGCACCATGCGCCACGAGGCCGAGGACTTCTGCGATCAGAAGCTCGCCGGCATGGAGATCGTGCTGGACCGGCTCACCAGGACCGTGCAGTCCGGGCGGGCCAAGTTGGCGTCCCCACCCCCTCCGGCCCCGGTCAAGCACGAGAGCGCGCGGGCGGCGTCGGGCACGGAGGAGGACGGCTTCTTCGATCAGGACGTGTCCTGATGGCGACCGACCCGTTCATCGTCCACGTCGCGCGGCTCCGGCGTAACCCCGGCTCCACGTTGCATGAGGTGCGCCGCGGCCCGGTGGTGTTGGCCGGGCCCCTTGACGGGCTGGGCATCGATCCGGGCCGGAGCGTGGTCCCACTCGAGGCCGAGGCCGAATGCGACATCACCCTGCGCGCCTTCAACGGCGGGATCGACGCCATGGGCACCGTGCGCGCCCCCTGGGTCGGGATCTGCCGGCGCTGCACCGTCCCGGTGAGCGGCGAGTTGCAGATCGCGGTCAGCGAGCGTTTCGGCGACGGCCCGATCGCCGAGGACGACCTGTACCCCATCACCGACGATGCGATCGACCTCGGCCCCCTCGTGCGAGACGCCATCGTGCTCGAGCTCCCCATGGCGCCGTTGTGCCGGGACGACTGCCGGGGCCTGTGCCCGCAGTGCGGGGCGGATCGCAACGAGTCCGAGTGCGGCTGCGTTGCCCCGGTCGACCCGCGTTGGGCTAACCTCGATGTGCTCCGGTAGCTGACCCCCTGCGGTCCGCCCGCCCCGATCCGATCGTTGGAGACCCACGATGGCAGTCCCGAAGAAGAAGACGTCCAAGGCCAAGGGCCGTAGCCGCCAGGCGGCCAACTGGGTGCTGCGCCGCCCACCGCGCAGCGTGTGCCCTCACTGCCAGTCGGCCAAGACGCCGCATGTGGTGTGTCCGAGCTGCGGTTGGTACAAGGGGCGTCAAGCCGTAGAGGTCGACTGACTTGAGCCGACGGGGCGAGCGTCCGTCTGCGGAGGCGCTGGCCACATTGCCCGTGGCGGTCGATGCCATGGGCGGCGACAAGTCTCCGGGGGAGATCGTCGAAGGCGCCCGGCGGGTGGCCGCCGAGAACGGCATCCCGGTGGTGCTGGTGGGGCCACCCGACCAGGTGGGCGACACGTGCGGGCTGCCCCTCGTGGCCTGCACCGAGGTGATCGCCATGGACGAGGACCCGGCCGGCGGGGTGCGGCGCAAGAAGGATTCCTCCCTGGTCCGGGTGGCCGAACTGGTGCGCGACGGGCAGGCGTCGGCCATGGTGAGCGCGGGCAACACCGGGGCGACCATGGCGGCCGCGCTGTTGCGCATGGGCCGGCTTCCCGGCGTGATCCGCCCCTGCATCGCCACCCCCTTACCCCGGCTCGGCCGCACGCCGGCGGTCCTGGTGGACGCGGGGGCCAATGCTGAGTGCACGCCCGCCATGCTGGTGCAGTTCGCCCAAATGGGCGCCGCCTATGTCGCCGCCCGCTTCGGGACCACAGCGCCCACCGTCGGCCTGCTGTCGATCGGCGAGGAACCGACCAAGGGCACGCCGCTGGTCAAGGAGACGCACGCCCTCCTGGCGGCGGAAGGCGCGGCCGGGAGCGGGGCCCGGTTCGAGTTCGTGGGCAATCTCGAGGGTCGGGACCTGCTGCCCTCGCCGGCCGACGTCATCGTGACCGACGGCTTCACCGGCAATGTTGCCCTCAAGGCCCTCGAGGGGACCTTGCGCTTCATCTTCGACGTGGTGACCGGGGTCTTCATGCTCGACGACGCCACCAAGGCGGCCGCCGACGTGTTGCTGCCGCACCTCCTGCCGCTCGCGGCCGAATTCGAGCCGGAGAACACCGGAGGGGCGATGCTCCTGGGCATCGACGGCGTCTGCGTGATCAGCCACGGCTCCTCGAACGCCACCGCGATGGTCAACGCGGTGCGGGTGGCCTACGAGTGCGCCACCCGGGGTCTGGTCGACCATGTGGCAGCGGCGGTGCGTCCGTCGCCGGACGCATAAAAACCCAGTTCAGGGCGCTTATCCGAGTGGTCGCGGCCTAAAAACCGGTAGCATGGCTCTGCCGTCGCGAAGACCTCGACCCAGGAGTGCCAGTGCCTGCCGAAACCCACACCAACCAGGGCCCGCTNNCTCATCGAACTGGTCGAGGGCCTGGAAGAAGAACTGGGGGAGCGGACCGTCGGGTTCCGCATTGATGATGAAGACCTTGAAGATCTGCGAACCGTCCGAGACGCCGTTGACTACGTCTACGCCAAGCTCGAGGCGGGGTGACGCTGGCGCCGAAGGGGCGGCCAAGCTCGCCGAGCGCTTGGGCCACGACTTCGGCGACATCAGCCTTCTCCAGCATGCGCTGGCCCATCGGAGCTGGTGTGGCGAGCAGGAGGGTGGTGCGCCGTCCAACGAACGGCTCGAGTTCCTGGGCGACGCCGTGCTCGGCCTCGTCGTGGCCCGCTACAGCTACGAGCGCTATCCCCACTTCCCCGAGGGGATGTTGGCCAAGGTGCGCTCGGCCGTGGTGAACGCACGCGTGTTGGCCGCGGTGGCGGAGCGTCTCGGTGTCGGCGAAGTGCTGCTGCTGGGCCGCGGGGAGGAGTCGTCGGGGGGTCGGACGAAGGCCTCGATCCTGTCGGACGCCTTCGAGGCGATTTTGGGTGCGGTCTACCTCGATGCGGGGTGGGACGCCGCCGAACTGCTCGTCCTTCGTGAGTTGCGCGACGCCATCACCCGCGCCAGCGAGGAGCCCGACGACTTCGACCACAAGAGCCGCTTGCAGGAGAAGGCCGTCCACGACGGAGGGGGCACGCCCCGCTACGTCGTGGTCGGTTCGGGCCCGGACCACGAACGGGCCTACGAGGCCGAGGTGTTCGTCGCCGGCACCCGGCTCGGCGTCGGCGTGGGGCGATCCAAGAAAGACGCCGAACAGGAAGCGGCTCGCAATGCCTGGGAGGGTCTGCAGAATGCCTGAATTGCCCGAAGTCGAGACGTTGCGCCAGGACCTGGCGCGAGAGGTGCCGGGAAAGAAGATCAAGACCGTGTCGGTGGCCAACGGTCGCTCCGTGCGCCGGCATCCCTCGGCCAAGCACTTCCGGACGCCGCTCGAGGGCCGGACCATCAAGTCGGTGGGCCGGCTGGGCAAGTACCTGCTCATGACCCTCGACAGCGGCGACACGCTGGTCGTGCACCTCGGGATGAGCGGCCAGCTCCTGCGGGTGAAGTCGGTCAAGGAGCCCAAGCCGAAGCACACCCACGTGGTGATCACGTTCACCCAGGGCGGCGAGCTGCGCTACGTCGACCCGCGCACGTTCGGGGAGCTGTTCGTGTCCACACCCCCGCTCAAGCCCGACGGCACCCCCATGAGCCCGGTGTCGGGCACCTCGGGTGGGGACGGCGCCGCCATTCGCAAGGCCATACCCGAGCTCGCCCATCTCGGCTTCGATCCCGTCGAGGACCTCATGAGCTGGGATCGCTTCGGCTTGTTGCTGCACCAGCACAAGGCGGGCATCAAGTCGATGCTGATGGACCAGAGCTTCACGGCCGGCATCGGCAACCTGTACTCCGACGAGATGCTCTACCAGGCCGGGCTGCGCTACGACCGGCCCTCGAACACGCTGACGGCCACGGAGGTGCGGCGGTTGTATCGAGCCATCGTCGAGACGTTGGCCGATGCCATCAAGCACCGGGGCTCCTCTTTGGCCGACGAGCAGTACCGGGATCTCTTCGGGGAGATCGGGGATTTCCAAGGCTCGCACCAGGTCTATGACCGCGAGGGACAACCGTGCCGCCGCTGCCGCAACGTGATCGTGCGGGTCAAGACGGGCGGTCGGTCGACCTTCTTCTGCGAGCACTGCCAAGTTTGAGCCGCACCTCGTGACCAGCGCGGGCCACTAGGGTCGCCCCGATGTTTCTGAAGTCTCTCAGCATGAAGGGGTTCAAGTCCTTTGCCGACCCCACCGTGCTGGAATTCGAGCCGGGGATCACCGTAGTGGTCGGCCCCAACGGCAGCGGCAAGTCGAATGTGGTCGATGCGGTCACCTGGGTCCTGGGCGCCCAGGGTCCCCGCTCCCTGCGCTCGGCCAAAATGGAGGACGTCATTTTTGCCGGGACCTCGTCCCGGCCTGCCCTGGGTCGCGCCGAGGTGTCCCTGACCATCGACAATGCCTCGGGCAAGCTCCCCATCGACCTGGCCGAGGTGACCATCACCCGCACCCTCTTTCGCTCGGGCGACAGCGAGTACGCCATCAACGGGGCTCCGTGCCGGCTGCTCGACGTCCAAGAGCTGCTCTCCGATTCGGGTGTGGGGCGCCAGCAGCACATGATCATCGGACAGGGCCAGTTGGACACGGTTCTGAACGCCCGCCCCGAGGACCGCCGGGCCATCATCGAGGAGGCGGCGGGGGTGCTCAAGCACCGGCGCCGGCGGGAGCGCGCCGAGCGCCGACTGGCCGGCACGGCCGAGAACCTGGAACGCCTCGGCGACCTGGTGCGCGAGGTCCGCCGCCAGATCCGGCCCCTGGAGCGCCAAGCGGCCGCCGCCCGCTCCCACGACACCGTGGCCACGGAATTGTTGACCATCCGGCGCTACCTGGCCGGCGCCGAACTGGCCGAATTGTCCGCCCGGCGCAGGACGGCCACGCAGAGCCTGACCATCTGCCACGAAGAGGAACGGGAGCTGCACGCGGCCCTCGAGGCCCTCGATGCCGAAGCTTCGACCACCTCGGCCGAGCTGTCGTCGCACCGCGAGGAAGACCTGGCCCGGGCCCTTGGTGGGGTACAGGGGCTGGTCGAGCGGGCCCGGGGCACCGCCGGCGTGCTGCGCGAGCGGGGAAGAGCGGTCGTGGCCGCCCTCGACGCGGCGGCCGACGTCGACGTGGTCTCCACCCTCGAGGCTGAGGCCGCCCGCCTGGCCAACGAGATCGCCTTGGCGGCCGACGCGTCGTCGGCCGATCCGGCAGAGGCCGAGCTCGAGGCCGAGGCGGCCGTCCTCGACGGGGAGGAAGGAGCGTTGCGCCGGCACTGGGCCGCGCTGCTGGGCGACGACACACCCGACGACGCGCTGGCCAAGGTGCAGGCGCGCGCCGAGCCCCTGAGCCGAGCCGAGGCCCGGGAGCGACAGGACATGGCCGGACTCTCGGACCGGGTGGGGGCGCTCGAGCAGCGCCACGCCGCGGCCGCCGTCAGGGCGGACCTGTTGGCCGGTGACTCGTCGGAGTTGGAGAGCACCACGGTCCGTCTGGAGGCCGCGGCAGCCGCGGGCCGGGACACCCTCGAGGCGGCCACCCGGCAGGCGGACGCGGCCCAGCAGGTGGCCGACGAGCGTGAGCAGGCGCGCCATCGGAGCGCGGCCCGGGCCGAGGCGCTCGAGCGCGCCCTGCGCGACCTCCAGGGTGCGGGTGGGCGCGAGCTCTTGCGCGGCGTGGACGGCGTGGTGGGCTCCCTGCTCGATCTGGTGGAGATCGACGAGGGATGGGAAGCGGCCTTCGAAGCGTCGGCCGGCGCCGGGGTGGCGGCCGTCGTGGTCGACGGGCGCCAGTCGGCCCATCAGGCGCTGGCCACGTTGCGCGAGCGGGGGGTCACCGGCGCCGTGCTGGCACCCCGGCCCGCTGCCGGCACGGGCGACGCACCAACGCCCGGGCATCTGCCCCCCGGCTCACGGGCCCAGTCGGTACGCCGCCATGTGCGGGCGCGCCACGGCGAGGCGATTGCCGAGTCCGTGCTCGATGCCCTGATCGGCCGGGCCGTCCGTGTCGACGGCTGGGAAGAGGCCATCGATCTCTCGCTCGAGCGCGACGACCTGATCGTGGTGACCCCCGAAGGGGACCGTTTCGCCGCAACCGGATGGCGGGTGCGCTCGTCGACCAGCGTGGTCACCGCCGCCGCGGTCGAAGACGCCCAACGGAGGGCCACCGAGGCGGCGACGGCGGCCGATGAGGCCCGGGCGGACCTGGGCCGTTGCCGGACGGCGCTCGCCCAGGCCCGCGATGCCCTGGCCCAGTCGGAACGGGCGGTCGACCGTCACGCCTCGGCCCGAGGCACGGCCGCCACCGACGCCCAGCGGACGGTGGAGGAGCTCCGCCGTCTGGCCGAGGAGCTGGCCGCGGCCCGGCAGGCGCTCGTCGAGGCCGGCGAACGCCTGGCGGCGGTGCAAGCAGAACGGGAGCGGCTCGTCCAGTCCCTCCCGGAGATCGAAGAGGCCGCCGCGGCGTGGCGGGCACTGGCCGAGCGACGCCGGACCGTGGTCCAGCGGCGTCAAGAGCTCGAGATCAAGGTGGCCGGGCTGGCCGAGCGCCGCCGCGTGCTGGCCGAGCGCCAGGCCGAGGTCGAGCGGCGCCTGCTCGGACATGCCGAGGAGCGGGCGACGGCGGCCTCGCGCCGGGAGCGCCTCGAAGCCGAGGGCACCGCCCTCACCCGCCTCGAGAGGGTGGTCGAGGCGGAGCGCACCCGCCTCGAGGGCATCTTTGACACGCTGCGTGGCGACTACCAGGACCAGGTCGATGCCGTGCGGGCCGGGGGGGCGCGTCTCGAGCAACTTCGCCAGGATCGCCAGACGACGGAGCAGCGCCTCGATGCGGTCCGGTCCCGCACCCGGGCCCTCGATCTCGAAACCAACGAGGTCTCCCTCCGTTCCGAGACGTTGCACGAGCACATCGTCCGCGAGCTGGGGACCGTGCCCGACGACCTGGCCGGCCTGCCCATCCCCGACGTGCCCGAGGGCACGACACTGCCGGCGCACGCGGCCGAGCTCGAACGAAAGCTCGTAGCGTTGGGACCGGTCAACCCCCTGGCGCTCGAGGAGCTGTCCACGCTGGAGGAGCGGCACAAGGAACTCGAGGCCCAGGTCGACGACGTGCGGGGCGCCCGCCGGGAGTTGCACGAGGTCGTGCGCACGCTCGACCACGAGATCATGACGTCGTTCGCCGCCGCGGCCGCGGACGTCAATGAGCACTTCTCGACGCTGGTGGCGCTGCTGTTCCCCGGCGGCACGGGCCGGATGGTGCTCACCGAGCCCGAGGACCTGCTCAACACCGGCGTCGAGATCGAGGTGAGGCCGGCCGGTCGCAACGTGCGCCGGGTCTCGCTGCTCTCGGGTGGTGAGCGCTCGATGGCCGCACTGGCCTTCTTGTTCGCGGTCTTCCGGAGCCGTCCATCGCCCTTCTACCTCATGGACGAGGTCGAGGCCGCCCTCGATGACGTCAACCTCCACCGTTTCCTCGGCCTCGTGCGCGAATTCCAACACGAAGCCCAGCTCCTCATCGTGAGCCACCAGAAGCGCACGATGGAGACGGGCGACGCGCTCTACGGGGTCACGATGGCCCCGGGCGGGTCCTCGCAGGTCGTGAGCCAGAAGGTGGAGCGCCACAAGGAGCGCCAACCCGAGAGCGAGCCGGCATGAGCGGATGCAGCAGATGACGGCTCTGTTCATCGTCCTCGGCGTCGTGGTCGTGGTCCTGGTGGCCGCGCTGCTCCTCTTCGCCCGCTCCCGGCGGGCCCCGGGCCCCCCCGGCGTCGGGCGCCGTGCCGGAGCGGCGACGATCGAGAAACCTCCGCCCCAGACCCGCTCGAGCGGGCCCACGAAATCGCCGGCCAAGAAGGCGCCGGCCAAGAAGGCGCCGGCGAAGAAGTCGACCGCAGCGCCGACGCGGCCGCCCACCAAGCCGTCGACCAAGGCGCCGCTCCCCGAGCCCGCCGTGGAGCCGGAACCGGCGCCGGAGCCCGCCACCTATCGCAGCCGTCTGGGCGTGGTCCGGGGCATCTTCAGCGGCGCCGTCTCGTCGCTGCGCAGTGGCAAGATCGACGCAGCGACCTGGGATTCGCTCGAAGAGGCGCTGATCCGGGCCGATGTCGGGGTGCAGACCTCCACGGCACTCCTCAAGGAACTCCGGTCTCGCGTCGACGCCAGGGAGATCGCCAGCGGGACGGACCTCCTGTCGGCTCTGGGCGATGCCATCCGGGCGCTGCTCGATGTGCCCGAGTCCCGCCAGCTGCGCTTCGACGGCACCCCCGGCTCGGTCGACGTGTGGCTCGTGGTCGGGGTCAACGGTGTCGGGAAGACGACCACGATCGGCAAGTTGGCCCGCCAGCAATCCGCCGCCGGCCACTCCATCCTGCTCGCCGCCGGGGACACGTTCCGGGCCGCCGCAGCTGATCAGCTGGGTATGTGGGCCGAGCGCTCCGGGGTGGACATCGTCCGCGGTGCCGAGGGCGGCGACCCGAGCGCGATCGTCTTCGACGCCGTGCGGCGCGCCGCGGCACGGGGCAACGATCTGGTGCTGGCCGACACGGCCGGCCGGCTCCACAACAAGGTCAACCTGGTCGAGGAGCTCAAGAAGATACGCCGCATCGCCGATCGCGATCCCGGGAACGTCACCGAGGTCCTGCTCGTTCTGGACTCGACGACCGGGCAGAACGCCCTCGTGCAGGCGAAGCAGTTCACCGAGGCCGTCGATGTCACCGGCATCGTGCTCACCAAGTTGGACGGGACGGCCAAGGGTGGGATCGTCGTGGCCGTGCAGCGGGAATTGGGGATACCGGTGAAGCTGGTCGGCCTGGGCGAGGGCCCTGACGACCTGATGGCCTTCGATCCCGACGCGTTTGTCGACGCACTGCTCGGACTCGACTGAAGCCCTGCCCCGTCGAGCTGCTGTCGGGGCGAACGCCCGTGGTCCCGCTAGCCTGAGGTCGCATGTTTGACGCACTCTCCGACCGCCTGGAGCGGATATCGACGCGCTTGCGCGGCAAGGGGCGCATCAGCGAGGCCGACCTCGACGAGGCGCTCGGAGAGATCCGCACCGCCCTTCTCGAAGCCGACGTAGAGCTTTCGGTCGCCCGCCGATTTTGCGACGGGATCCGCCTCCGCGTGAGCACCGAGTCGCTCTCGGCCAGCCTCACCCCGGGCCAGCAGGTGATCAAGGCCGTGCACGAGGAGCTGGTCGGCGTGCTGGGCGGCGAGAGCCTCAAGATCTCCTACGCCTCACGACCCCCGACGGTCGTGCTGATGGCCGGTCTCCAGGGCTCGGGGAAGACGACGGCTTCGGCGAAGTTGGCCCAGTGGTGGAAGCAGCAGGGCCGCAATCCACTTCTCGTCGGTGCCGACCTGCAGCGCCCGGCCGCCGTCGAACAGCTCAGGATCCTGGGCGCCCAGGCCGGTGTCACGGTCTTCAGCGAGCCCACCGATCCGGTCGCGGTGGCCCGGGCGGGTGTCGAGGAGGCTCGGCGCCTCGGCAAGGACGTCTGCATCATCGACACCGCCGGACGGCTCACGATCGACGCCGACCTGATGGACGAAATCCGGGGTATCTCGGCCGCCACCGACCCGCACTACACGTTCCTGGTCATCGACGCCATGATCGGCCAGGACGCAGTGACGACCGCCAAGGCCTTTCACGAGACCCTCGAGCTCGATGCGGTCATCCTGTCCAAGCTCGACGGCGACGCCCGCGGTGGCGCGGCCCTCTCCGTCAAGGGCGTCGTCGGCAAGCCGATCGCCTTTGCCAGCACCGGTGAGCGCCTGGCCGACTTCGACCTCTTCCATCCCGACCGCATGGCCGACCGGATTTTGGGCATGGGCGACGTGCTCAGCCTCATTGAGCAGGCCGAACGCACCATGGACCACGACACGGTGGCCAAGGGCGCAGCCCGCCTCATGCAGGGCCATTTCACCCTCGACGACTTCCTCTCGCAGCTCCGCCAGGTCAAGAAGATGGGCTCGCTCGGTGGCCTGATGAAGCTCATGCCGGGGATGTCCAAGGAGATGCGCCAGGCCGCCGGGCAGATCGACGACGGCGAGATCTCCCGGGTGGAGGCCATTGTCTGCTCCATGACACCGGGAGAGCGCGAGGATCCCAACCTGCTCGACGGCTCCCGTCGCAGTCGCGTGGCCCGCGGCTCGGGGACCAGCGTGTCCGAGGTCAACACGCTCCTCAAGCAGTTCAAGGAGATGCAGAAGATGATGAAGGGGATGGCTGCGGGCAACATGCCGAACATCCCCGGCATGGGCGGCATGGGCGGCATGGGCGCCATGGGCGGGTTGGGGAGCAAGGCCGCCCGGAGGTTGGCGGCCCAGGCCGGTGGGGGCGAGTTCGACATGCTCTCCCAGCTCATGGGGGATTCCGGCGATCTGGGCGGGGAGAGCTCGCCGTTCCCCGGGCTACCCGCCCCGGCGTCGCCACGGCCCATCGTCAGCGGCAATAGAGGCACCAAGAAAAAGAAGAAGGGCGGGCGCGTCACCCCCCCGAAAAGCCGGTAGGGCCGCTATCTGCCAGAATGGACGCACAAAGTCCAGATGATGGAGGAATCAGTTCGTGGCAGTGAAGCTCCGCCTGGTGCGGATGGGTAAGAAGAAGCAGCCGACCTACAGGGTCGTTGCGGCTGACAGCAGGTCGCCGCGTGACGGTCGATTCCTCGAGATTGTGGGCACCTATGCCCCCAGGGGCTCCTCGACCGCCGAGCCGGATGCCGTGATCAAGATCGACAACGAAAAGGCCGTCAAGTGGTTGGTCAACGGAGCCCAGCCGACCGAGCGAGTCGAGAAGTTGCTCAAGACCTCGGGCGCATGGGATGAGTTCGCCGCCGCGAGGTCGAAGTGACCAACCTCTACGAAGCCGGCGACATCAACACGGTCGACGGCAATGACCAGATCGACGTCAATGCGGTCGATGACGCCAACGCGGTCGACGACGGCGAGGATGTCGAGTCGAACGACGCCTTCGACGGCGGGACGCCCCTGGCGGTGCTGACCTATCTGGCCCGTTCCCTGTCGAACGACCCCGACGCCGTGGTGATCGACACCGAGGAGCGGCGCGGGGGGCTGCGCCTGAGCCTGCATGTCGCACCCGATGACATGGGACGTGTCATCGGGCGCCGGGGCAGGACGGCCCAGGCCATCCGCACCCTGGTGAACGTGGCCGGCGCCAAGGATGGCGTCCAGGCCAGCGTGGACATCGTCGACGACTGATCTCCTGAAAGTCGGTCGGGTCACCAAGGCCCACGGTCTCCGGGGGGAGGTCGTCGTCGCGCTGTGGACGGATCTGACCGAGCGGCTCGATCCCGGCGCGGTCCTCAGCACTCCCGACGGCACTCTGACCGTCGAAGGGGCGCGGCCGTTCCAGGACCGCTGGATTGTGCAGTTCGAGGGCATCACCGATCGTTCGCAGGCGGAGCGCCTGCGGGGGACGGAGCTCGAGGCCGAGTCGGTAGAGATCCCCGGGAAGCTCTGGGTGCACGAGCTGGTCGGTGCCACCGTCTTCGACGCCGACGGGACAGAGCTGGGGTCCGTCAGCGCGGTCGAGGCCAATCCCGCCAGTGATCTCCTCGTTCTCGAGACCGGAGGCCTGATCCCCCTGCGCTTCATGACGCAGAGCGATGCCGCCGCCGGGACACTGGTGGTCGACATTCCCGAGGGCCTTCTGGACCCGTGAGGATCGCCGTGTTCTCGTTGTTTCCCGACGCCATCACCTCGTACTGCGCCACCTCGATCCTCGGCCGGGCGCAGGAGTCCGGCGCCCTCGACGTGCAGGTGCACGACCTCCGCGAGGGCGCCCTCGATGCGCGGCGGACCGTCGATGACAGCCCCTTTGGGGGCGGCCCGGGCATGGTGTTGATGCCGGAGCCGGTCTTCAGGGCCGTCGAAGCCGTCGAAGCCGTCGAGGACGGCGGCCTCCCTCGGCCGATGCTGCTGTTGGCCCCCGGCGGGCGGCGATTCACCCAGGCGGTCGCCGCAGAGTTGGCGGCGCTCCCGGGCGGCTTCTCGCTCGTGTGCGGCCGCTACGAGGGGGTCGACCAGAGGGTCAGCGATCACCTGGTCGACGGTGAGCTCTCGGTGGGCGACTTCGTGCTGGCGGGCGGGGAGCTCGGGGCCTTGGTCGTGATCGAAACAGTGGCCAGGCTGCTGCCGGAGGTGTTGGGCAACGAGGACTCAGCCCTCGATGAGAGCTTCTCGGGTGGCCTCATCGAGTATCCCCAGTACACCCGGCCGGCCGAGTTCCGGGGCTGGGAGGTGCCCGCAGTCCTCCGCTCGGGTGACCACGCCGCCGTGGCCGCCTGGCGCCGTACCCAGTCCCTGTTGCGCACCGCCGCCCGGCGGCCTGATCTGCTCGAGCACCTCCTCTTGGAGGGGGGCTTGACCGACGACGACGTGCGGTCACTGGTCGCGCAAGGCTACGATGTCCCGTCCGGCGCTGAGCCGGTGTGACGTTAGGAAGCCTCCCCAATGCACCCCACTGAAATCATCGATCGCGACAGCCTGCGCACCGACATCCCCGACTTCCGGCCCGGCGACACCGTCAAGGTCCACGTCCGGGTGGTCGAGGGCACCCGTGAGCGGGTCCAGGTGTTCCAGGGAGCCGTCATGAAGCGCCAAGGGGGCGGGGTGCAGGAGACCTTCACCGTGCGCAAAGTGAGCTTCGGCGTCGGCGTCGAGCGGACATTCCCCGTCCACTCGCCCACCATCGCTTCCATCGAGGTCGTGACCCTGGGCGACGTCCGCCGGGCCAAGCTGTACTACCTGCGCGAACGACACGGGAAGTCCGCCAAGATCAAGGAGCTCCGGACGGCGAAGCCGTAAGGCCCGCATGAGCGAGGAAGACCTCGAGCGCTATGAAGCCGAGATCGAGCTCGGACTTGTCCAGGAGTATAGAGCTGTACTGCCCGTCTTCTCCTACGTGATCGAGACAGAACGCCGCTTCTACCTGGCCAATGAGGTCTCGCTGAAGGTGCGGTCCGATACGACGCCGGCGTGTATCGAGCTCGAATTACGCGACGCCTGGGTGTGGGACATGTACCGCCCGGCCCGCTTCGTCCCCACGGTCAACGTGGTCACGTTCCGAGACGTGAACATCGAACGCCTGCCCGAACAGGAGCTCTGAGCCGACCGTTCTCCGGCGTGACCCCGCCCCCGCCCGTCCCCCCTCCCCCCAACCGTCGCGTGGCCCTCGGTCGGGACGGAGAGGATCGGGCGGCGGCGTGGTATCTGGCCCAGGGCTACCAGATCGTGGAGCGCAACTGGCGCAGCCGGCTGGGCGAGCTTGATCTCGTGTGCGCCCGCCACAACGTCCTCGTCTTCTGCGAGGTCAAGGCCCGGCGCACCGATCACCACGGAGCGCCGGCCGAAGCGGTGACCCGGAGCAAGCAGCTCCGACTACGCCGCCTGGCGGCCGAGTATCTCGACCACCACACCTGCGGTGGCCACGACGTCCGTTTCGACGTGGTGGCCATCCTCGGCCCCACGCTCAACGTGATCGAAGGGGCGTTTTGAAACCGGGGCGGCAGGGTGATCCCGGGGCGGGCAGCCTGATCCCCCGGCGGCATAGGGTCGCCCCTCATGGAATCCCTCATCGTGGAGCGCCGGGACGGCGTGGTCACCGTCACCATGAATCGTCCCGAGCGCAAGAACGCAGCCAACGGCGTCATGCTGGAGGAGCTGCCGACCGTCTTCGCCGAGGTCCAGCGCAATCTCGACGACCGGGTGATGGTGCTCACCGGTGCCGGCGGGTCCTTCTGTGCCGGAGCCGATCTGAACGATCCCGATGGCCGGGCGAGGGACGCCTCGCTCTCGGGTCTGGCCATCATGCGGCGGCTGGGTGATGTCGCCCTGGCGCTGCACAGGGTGACCAAGCCCACCATCGCAAAAGTGGACGGGCCCGCGGTCGGCGCCGGGTTGTCCCTGGCGCTCGGTTGCGACCTGATCGTCTGTAGCGACCGCGCCAGGCTGTCGATGATCTTTGCCCGCCGGGGCCTCTCACTCGACCTCGGTGCCTCGTGGTTGCTGCCCCGGATGGTGGGCATGGCGAAGGCCAAGGAGATGGCACTCTTCGGCGGGATGTGGAGCGGGGAGGAGGCGCTGGCCATGGGGCTTGTCAACCGGGTCGTACCCCTCGCCGAGCTGCAGGGATTCGTCGACGACTGGGCGACCACCCTGGCCGCCGGGCCCCCGCTCGCCCTCTCGATGACCAAGACGCTGTTGCACGGGTCGGCGCAGTCATCCATGGAGCAGGCGGTCGAGCACGAGGCGCGCTGCCAGGCCGTCAACTTCGCCAGTTTGGACACGGCCGAGGCCCTGGCGGCGTTCGTCGAGAAGAGGGAGCCCACATACGGGGGACGTTGAGATGCGGCGCTGCGTAGAGTGGGAGGCGTGCTGAATGGCGTCCAGGGAATGGTGGGCGACACCGCGCTGGTGACACGGGAGATCCGCGGCGAGCACTCCCCGGGCCGCGTGCGTGCCCGGGGGGAGGAATGGTTCGCCATCCCCCTTGACCACGAAAGCAGCATCCCGGTGGGCACCTCAGTGGTGGTGGCCGACATAGAGCGCGGCCTGCTCGTCGTCTACGCTCCTGACAGTTAGGAGAACACCATGCTGGCATCGACGGGCGAAATCATCGGGATCGTTGTGGCTGTCGTCGTCGGGGGAGGTGGTGTTGTCGCCTGGTTGCTTCGGCGCAGTC
>PMLV01000221.1 GCA_003160635.1 Acidimicrobiaceae bacterium
ACCCTTGTTCAACAGCGCCCTAGCTGACGTCGGCCCGCTTGACATCCGAAATCGCGTAGGCGCTGAGACTGCCCGTGACAGATGTCTCGGGTGGACGGAAATGCAGGTGCGCAAACCAATGGCAAAGATGGCAGTCAGCGAAGCTCGGGAACGACTTTCCGAGGCGGTGGAGATGGCCCACACCGAAGCGGTGTTCCTCGAGCGCTACGGCCGGCCTGCAGCGGTGCTGGTCAGCCCCGAACAGTATGAGGAGTTGATCGAGGCGCTCGAGGATGCCGAAGACGCCCAGGCCTTCGACGCAGCGATGGCAGAGGAAGGTCCCAACATCCCCTGGGATGAGGTGAAGACCGATCTCGGCTGGAAGTGATGACCTATCGCACCGAGCTGCGTCCCGCTGCGGCCCGGGCACTGCGGAAACTCGACCCGGCAATTCGTCCCCGTATCCAAGGCGCAATCGGGCTACTCGCCGGCGACCCGAGGCCGCCAGCATCCCGACCTCTGCGAGGTCGCCCTGGTTATCCGGGTGCGCGTAGGCGACTACCGCACCGTCTACACCATTGCCGACGATGTGCTCTTGATCGTGGTTGTGGCTCTTGGACATCGTCGCGAGGTATATGACCGGTAGGGGATCGCCGGCGACGTGACCATTGGGATCGACAAGATTCGTCGTCATCAGATGCTGAAGTGTGGACCTTGCACAGAGGGCGACCGGTTCTTATTGTGTCCCCCAAGGTCCACCGAATCGTTGACCTGCATCTTCGCGGTACCAATCGGAACGGTGCGCGAACCGTCGGAGAAGACTCTCAGCGGAGGAATTTGCTGCGCTGACAAATAGGCCATCCCCTGTCCACTCATTCAGAGGAGTCCCTACGTCGCCATTCGAACTGGGGGGCTCGAAGTCAGCCTCAAAGTCCTAATCCGAGGTCATCCCCTCGATCTTGACCGAGCAATTGGCGTTGAGCGAGACCTCTTGCTTGGTCCCGCCATCGTTGAACTATCGGACCAAGTTGCTGAAAGCGATCATCATCGATCTCGAACTCCCGTCGTTGAAGGCGGTCAAATCTGTAGAGCATTTCTCCGAACACGTGGGGGGAGAATCCCCGCTCCTTTTCGGCGGCCAGTTCACAGAGTCGCTCGAAGCCGTACTTCGGTTCGACGGCGGCGAGGTCTATGAAGTCTCTCGCTTCTGCACGTCCGAAGATCGCGAGGACTTTGTCCACTGCGAGTTCCTCGCCGGTGAGGGTTGGAATATCCGGGTCAGTGTCGATATCGAAGAGTCGGGCGTCCGCTGCCAGGTCAATCTCGCATCGCTCATCCCCCTGCGAGGCGACCAGACGCACGAATCCTTGATTCGACTGTAGAGCGACGATCTCCATACCGGCACGGATCAATGCCCGTTCGACGGCGGGAGCAAGTCTGCCGACACTCTCAATCGTGAGACCGAAGAAGTCGAGGTCTCGAGTACCTCTATCAACGTCGCCCCTGAAGATGAGGGCGCCACCGCCGGCCAAGGCGAAATCTTCCGCCTCGTCGAGTCCGGCGACGATCGCCGCGATTCGTTCCTGAAATGGGGTCAGCACCCGAGGTCGATCTTCCGGTGACGCTTGAACCAAGCTGCCCAAGCATGCCGAACTGTCGGGGGAAGGACGAGGTCATCCCAAAGGTCGAGGAGCACGTCAACGTCTATGAAGTATCGGACGTCCTCCTCAGTACCTTCTCGCAATACCTGTTCATAGACACGGGCTCGATCCGCTCGAGCAGTCAGATCGTAGGTCAGCGGGGGACCGCTCCATCGAATGTGGAATGGCAGCTCCACCTGGCCGGACGCCTTTGTGAGTCTCGATTCTTCAACATCATCGGGAACGGCCACGGGCCGAGATGCCGGACCAAGTGTCAGACTTCGAGTGCGCGCCATGCCTGGATCCTACGGTTGAGGACTGTCTGGCCGTATCCCAGTCCGATTTTGTGAGTTCAGAAGCAAGCGGGACGCGTTCTTGCAGGTCAGCGAAGTTCACGGGAGAGGGCGTACGGCTCACCGAGTCGCTGCCCGCCCGCTGTGGTCGGTCCGCACGGCGCGCGCTCGCTCGTTGCCGTGGCCCGTCACGTGCGGTGCGGCAGGGAGCTCTCCCATGGTGAATTGCGCTGACTGCGCCGGCAGAACTGGGCTCTGATCCGTGGGTCCCAGTTCCGACGTTATACAGCCTGCGGTCGGTCTCCGATCCGGGGACGACCAGTCCAGTGTTCGAAACACCTTCATCGACGTCAGCCGTGGAGAGGTCAGAACGGCGGATCGATGAATTGTTCTTCGGGCTGACGGTGATCGTTGTCTTCATCGAGCCAGCTCCCGTCGGTTCCTTCAACCCACCCATAGGGGGCGCCGCCTGGCGTGTAGCCCACGACGAACATCCGAGCGTCGTAGTCCACCCATTCACAGAGGCCGACACCGGCTTCGACGCCGTGCGGGCGCGCCCTGCGGCGATCACCTTGGTGGCGTTTGGCCATCTCTTTGGTTTATCAGCGGAAGCCCATGTACCGGTTGATCTCCATCGGCGTGCGGCAAGACGAAACATCCGATCTCCGCTGTCAGCGGAAATGATCAGCTCATTGTTGGCTTGGGGTCTTGACCGCCTGACCCCGGAACATCGGCCCCATGGGAATCCCGCAACCGCGGCCCCATTTGGTTGACACCTCGTTGGGGTCGTCGTCAGGCACGCTCGGTTTTGCTTTGGTGGGCGCGTCGAACGCTGGTCCGGTCGGTCTCGGGGCACGTGGATTCGGGTGGTGCCCTCCTCTGAGTCCCCAACCACTTGGATGACTTCAACGCCAGCAACGGCTTCCGCAAGCAGGCGAGCCAAGAATCCACCGCAACGGGCAAACGCAGCAGAACCGTCACGGTCAGTTCAATTGGTACCCCCGAAGCGGAGGTGAATACGTGACGGCGACGATGGGCCTCGGAGACTTGGTAGGCCGCAGTGGTGACCTGAAGGCCGAATTGATCGAGTTCTCACGGAGGCCTCGGTACGAGCAGGCGTTTCGCGAGGTTGCGTTGGCGCACCTGGGGGAGGAGCGCGTGATTGGGGAGGGGAAGCTCATCGATATCCTCGACCGTCTCGTCCTTCAGCATCGACTCCGTAACGGTCAGACGATCGTGGAGCAGTTCGTGGCGTCGCGTTCCGACCCTCTCGCACCGGAGCGGGACATGCTGCTCGGGTGGCGCGATGTGGTTGAGGGCATCTATGAGGTGGTCGGGCGCGACGGTGAGATCCTGATTGTCACGAACCTGGTCGACGAGCTGACGTACCGGGTGCACCCCAACATGGGCGGCGAAGTGTTCCGAGTCCTTCGACCACGTTCGTACTTGGTCGCCCGCTTGGTGCCGATGGGACGCGAATGGTTGGTGAGCGGTGTCATCCACCCGATCGCCAGGAGTGGGCGGAAGGTCGCCTATACGGTTGCCGCCGAGCTCGCAACG
Source organism: Acidimicrobiaceae bacterium (assembly GCA_003160635.1). GTDB lineage: Bacteria > Actinomycetota > Acidimicrobiia > Acidimicrobiales > RAAP-2 > Bog-473. The sequence goes on from PMLV01000221.1 coordinate 3,473, forward strand.
ACGTGCCCCCAATTGGTGTTCCGCAATCCCTGTCTCTTGGAACGAGGATGGGAGCTGCAGTGAAGCGATCGCGAGCGCTTCGTACGGTTCTTCGGGACCGACATGGTGCTCATACCCGGTACGGACCTGGCCGAGCGGATGCGGCAGTGCGCGGCCTTCAGCCGGAGCGAGGTCCTCGCTCAGTTGGCGGAGCAGAAGAGGGCCAGCCACGCCAACCGCCCCCTGGTCGAAATCGACTTCCCGCCTGATTTGGTGAAGTCCGGGACAGTGGCGGTGATCTATGACGAGGCCGAGAAGGCGCTCGGGTGCACCCCGAAGTGCTCGCCGAGCACCAGCAGCGAATGCCACCACCCGCTCCCGTCACGACAGCGACCTTGTCGTCGAATCTCAGCTCATTCATGGTCATCTTCCTCCGCTCCACGGACGCCCAAGCTCCACGCGGGGGCTGACTCGTTGCCTCGGTCATCGTCGCCCACGGGCTCCCTGTCGGCAGTCTGTTTCGGGTCATCGAGGTAGCGCCCAAGGAACTGGATCATCATCCGCCGATCTATATCGCCGACGTTCCGGGCGAGCCGTTGCTCGACCTTGGTCGCCTCGGCACGGCACCTGAGTATGACTGAACGGCCCTTCTCGGAGAGGTAGGACTGGACGATCCGGCCATTATCGGGG